>NZ_CP013106.1:634331-951497 GCF_001431725.1 Halomonas huangheensis
AAAGAAAAATGGCAATAGATAAAATTACCGGCTTGAAGAAGCAGGGGGGAATGCGCAAGGAAATGAATTTCAGATAATCATTTCCGGGTATCGACGTCACTCTGGTGCCCTTGCGGCAGCTGTATCAATGGTGACACTGGTATCTCGTCTACGTGATGTCCGTGATAGCCAGCTAACGGTTCAAGACTGACAACTGGATTATTTCCCCTCCGATTTTGTGCCGAAACCTCCTTCTCTGTAGCTACAGGATGGGAGGTTGGGCTTTGAATGCAGCTGGTTATTGATCAGTCTGTGCTCATTTTTGCCTATCTGTTTCCGCTTGAACCCCGCCTCCAGGTGCGGTCGCAAGGCCGTGAATGAGGTATGTGATGTTTCAGATCCTGTCGTAAATGGAGAATATCCCCCGGACTGGCAGTCCTGCGCGGAGCGCCTTAGTCCCTTGCTGTCCGCCACACGCATTCGGTATCTTGTTGATGGAATCTTGACTCTATCGCAAAGGAGTGCCCTCGTGAAACACCCTGTCCTGGCTATTCTGATATTCACCACAGTGTTGGGTTTGTCCGCCTGCACAACGACTCAGCCTATTCAAAATGTTGAGGCACAGGCAATCACCTCGCCAGTGAGCCGAGAGCAAGTGCGTCAGGCAATTGTTGACGCTGCAGAAAACCGTGGCTGGGTAATTATTGGTGACCAGCAAAATGAGATAACTGCAGCCATTGATGTCCGCACCCACCAGGCGACGGTGCGCATTCCATATTCAAGCAGTGACTATTCCATTATTTACAAGAATTCCATCAATTTGGATCACCGAGGCGATAGGATTCATCGCAACTACAACCACTGGGTGGACAATCTTGACCAGGACATCCGTCGAAATCTCAACGTTATAAGGACTAATCTCTAAACGACATAGAGAAGAGCTGGCCTTGGACTTGCCCCAGCTGAGTGGCCTGAATTCAACAGGTACCGCTCAGTAGGGGAACTTCACCAGGCCCATGGCGCGGGCACGCTCGATTACAGATTACACTCCCAGTGATCGAGCCATCGGCAGCGAACGGTGAGAGGGTGTCCAGCGTGTCTTCCACCGGAGTCTTGTCGACAGGGCTCCGGTGCGAAGAGTCTTTTCTTCTTTCCTCTTTCCGCCATCAAGCCCGCGCCGCGTAGGCGTAGAGAAGCGTTTCCTGAGCGCTGATCGGTGCGGCGTCACCCGGTTCTTGCTTGATATAGGTGCCATCGCTCTGCAGTAGCCAGCTCTGACAATTGTCGACCAGGTAGGTTTCGAGATCCTTGCGTACGCGAGCGGCGATCTTCTTGTCGAGCAAGGGGAAACAGGTTTCCACACGATGGAACATGTTACGTGTCATGAAGTCCGCGCTGGAGCACCAGGTTTCGGGTTTGCCATCGTTGTGGAAATGGTAGACCCGAGTGTGTTCGAGGAAGCGACCGATGATCGAACGTACACGAATGTTCTCGGAGATTCCCGGCATGCCGGGACGTAGGCAGCACATGCCACGAATGATCAGGTCACACTCGACGCCAGCCTGTGAGGCACGGTACAGCGCCTGGATGAGCTTGGGCTCGGTCAGCGAGTTGCACTTGACGATAATATGCGCCCGCTTGCCCTTGCGGGCATGACTGGCCTCGCGCTCGATCATCTCCACGACCCGCTCATGCAGAGTGAAGGGGGCATGCAACAACTTCTCGATGCGTCGTGCACGGCCCATACCGGACAACTGCTGAAAGACCTTGTGGACGTCCTCGCAGAGGACCGGGTTGGCGGTCATCAGGCTGTAGTCGGTGTACAGCTTGGCAGTCTTCGAGTGGTAGTTGCCGGTACCGAGGTGTGCGTAGTGGCGCAGCTCGCCTTTCTCGCGGCGCACGATATGCATCATCTTGGCATGGGTCTTGTAGGCCATGACCCCATAGATGACGATGGCGCCAGCTTCCTGGAGACGCGAGGCCAGCGCCAGGTTGTCCGCCTCATCGAAGCGTGCGCGTAGTTCGATAACAACGGTGACTTCCTTGCCGTTGCTGGCGGCTTCGACCAGTGCGTTGACGATGGGGGAGTCGGCGCCAGTGCGATATAGGGTCTGCTTGATCGCCAGTACATCAGCATCGCGAGCCGCCTCGCGCAGCAGATCTTCCACGGGAGCAAAGGACTGGAACGGGTGCTGAAGCAGAATATCGCCATCCTGCATGGCCTGCAGCAGGCTCTCGGACTTGCGTGCTGTTTTCGGTAACCCTGGAGTAAAGGGGCGATACATCAGGTCTGGGCGATCGAGTGTGCCGAGTACCGACATCATGCGAGTCAGGTTGACCGGTCCGTTGACGCGGTACAGGTCGCCGGGCTCGAGCTGAAACTGTTTGACGAGGAAGTCGGACAGGTCG
The DNA here is from genome assembly GCF_001431725.1 of Halomonas huangheensis. Taxonomy (NCBI): domain Bacteria; kingdom Pseudomonadati; phylum Pseudomonadota; class Gammaproteobacteria; order Oceanospirillales; family Halomonadaceae; genus Halomonas; species Halomonas huangheensis. The sequence continues at coordinate 636,720 of NZ_CP013106.1, forward strand.
TGTGGACAGTTGTCGGCAACCTCGAGGCGTACACCACTGCCATAACGGCGTGCCAGCAGTTCGCCACGTAGCGCGGAGGCCAGGTCGGAGACTTCTTCGGGGTCTACCGTCATGTCTGCATTACGGGTCAGACGGAACTGATAACAGCCCTTGACCTTCATGCCGGGGAATACCTCTTCCGCGTGTGCGTGCATCATCGATGACAGGAACACGTACTCGGTGAACCCTTCCTCGCACAGATCATTGGGTAGCGCGATAACCCTCGGCAAGGAGCGTGGCGCCGGCAGAATCGCCAGGCCTCCTTCACGACCGAAGGCATCCTTGCCTTCCAGCTCGACGATGAAATTGAGGCTCTTGTTGACCAGGCGCGGGAAGGGGTGTGACGGGTCGAGGCCGATGGGACTGATGACCGGCTCGATTTCGGTACGAAAATAATCGTAGACCCAGTCGCGCTGAGCGTCGGTCCAGGAGCTGCGGCGCCGGAAACGAATGCCCTTGGCTTCCATGGCCGGAATCAGTTGCTCATTGAGAATTCGGTACTGACGCTCGACATGTTCGTGAGCGATGCTGGATATTTCATCGATTACCGAGCGCGCACTACGTCCGTCGGCTCCGGTGCCGTCATCGCCCAGCATGATCTGATTCTTGAGGCCGGCGACGCGGATCTCGAAGAACTCGTCCATGTTGGATGAGAATATCAACAGGAACATCAGGCGATTGAGCAGTGGATGAGCTTCATCCAATGCCTGTTCAAGCACGCGGATATTGAACTGAAAATGTGACAGCTCACGGTTGAAGTACAGACCAGGGTCCGACAGGTCCGCTTCCGGGTCCGGTAGGGCCTTGGGCTTGATACCGGTTCCGGTCTGGTTGAGTCGGGGAACGGGGGTGTCGACCAGCAACTCATCCGACAGAGATACATCAGATTTGCCGACGTTGCCGTGTCCGGCGGTGTTGGCGTCGCGTTGGGCGTCTTCCATGGTCAATCCTCACAACCGGTGAGCTGGAAGGGCGACCCCCCTCCAGGCGTTATGGGTTTGCCAGCAGGCGAGCGGCTCGCTTGGCAAAGTAGGTCAGCACACCGTCTGCGCCGGCGCGCTTGAAACACATCAGTGACTCGAGAATCGTCGAGTCGGCATCCAGCCAACCGTTGTTGAATGCCGCCATGTGCATGGCGTATTCGCCACTGACCTGGTAGGCATAGGTCGGAACGCGCAGCTCATCCTTGACGCGCCTGACCACGTCCAGGTACGGCATGCCAGGCTTGACCATCACCATGTCAGCGCCTTCGGCGAGATCCATGGCAACCTCGTGCAGAGCTTCTTCGCCGTTGGCTGGATCCATCTGGTAGGTCGCCTTGTCGGCCTTGCCGAGGTTGCCGGCAGAACCTATCGCATCACGGAAGGGGCCGTAGTAGCGCGAGGCGTACTTGGCGCTGTAGGCCATGATACGAGTGTTGTGCAGGCCTTCCTGTTCGAGGACCTGGCGAATGGAGCCGATGCGACCGTCCATCATGTCCGAAGGAGCGACCACGTCGGCACCAGCTTCGGCATGCGATAGCGCCTGTTTGATCAGCGTCTCTACGGTGCGGTCATTGGTCACGTAACCATCTGCATCCAGGATGCCATCCTGGCCATGGCTGGTATATGGGTCGAGGGCCACATCAGTAATGATGCCGAGTTCCGGCAACGCTTCCTTGAGGGCGCGCACGCTGCGCTGAATCAGGCCTGAAGCGCTGAAGGACTCTTCGGCCAGCTCACTCTTCTTCTCAGTACCCACCACGGGAAACAGGGCAATGGCAGGGATGCCGAGGTCATGCGCTTCACGGGCCTCTTCGATCAACAGGTCCAGTGACAGGCGCTCAACGCCCGGCATGGAGGCAATTGCTTCACGTTGGCCTTCGCCTTCGAGGACAAATACCGGCCAGATCAGGTCGGCACTGGTCAGTTGGTTCTCACGCATCAGGCGACGAGAAAAATCATCGCGGCGCATGCGGCGGAGACGTGTCGCTGGAAAGCGGCGGGGAATAATGGCACTCAAAACAGCACTCCGATGAACAGGATATTCCGCCACCTCGCGATTGTGGTGGCTCTTGATGACAAAAGTATTACAGCTGTCAGTATATTCCCCGTGCGGTCTGCGTCGAAAGTCGCGTCTTGTCGCACCCGTGGTGACTCTCTAGAGTATTGCCTAATCAGCCGACCATGAGATGTCGGTGTTTTGCCCTTCAAGGAGAGACTCATGAGTAAGCAGGTTGCGATAGTCCTGGCCGGGTGTGGCGTTCAAGATGGCTCGGAGATCTACGAGACCACCCTGACTCTGTTGCGCCTGGACCAGTTGGGTGTCGCCTATCGCTGTTTCGCACCGGATATCGGCCATCACGAAGTCATCGATCATCGCCGTGGTGAGGCCGTGGAAGAATCGCGCAATGTGCTGGTGGAATCCGCTCGTCTTGCGCGTGGCGAAATCTCTCCGCTGGACGAGCTTTCGGCATCGGATTTCGATGCCGTGATCCTGCCGGGTGGTTTCGGGGTAGCAAAGAATCTCTCGAACTTTGCTGAAGCGGGTTCCGACATGGTCATTCATGACGTGCTGCGTGAGGTGTTGATCGAGTTCCATGATGCTCGCAAGCCGATCGGCTTGATGTGTATCGCACCAGTGCTGGTTCCGGGTGTGTTCGGGCACGGTATCGCGGTAACCATCGGTAATGATCCGGGGGTGGCCGGGGCGATCAGTGCCATGGGCGGGCTGCATCGTACCTGCGCGGTGGATGATATCGTCGTCGACTTCGAACACCGTGTGGTGACCACACCGGCCTATATGCTGGCCACAGGAGTTGCCGAAGCGGCCAGCGGTATCTTCAAGCTGGTTGAGCGCATCAATGAAATGATCGACATCAAACCCTGACATCGATACCCAGCATCGAAAACAGCACAGAAAGCGCGGCCATCAGGCCGTGCTTTCTGCATACTTCAGGATCATTTCACGTCAGGATCATTGCACGTCAGGATTGCTGCTCGTTTTCCGTTTCTTCTTCCCTTTCGCGCTTGCGCTTGACCAGCCGCCCCATCAGTAGCCCCAATTCATAGAGCAGACACATGGGAACTGCCAGCAGGGTCTGTGAGATCACGTCCGGCGGTGTCAGCAGCATGCTGATCACGAAACAGCCCAGAATGATATAAGGGCGTTTGGCCGACAGGCTTTTGGCCGTGGTGGCGCCGGAGAGAATCAGCAGGAAGGTAGCGATAGGGATCTCGAAGGCAATGCCGAAAGCAAAGAACATCTTCAACACGAAGTTGAGATAGGCATTGATATCGGTCATCACCGTCACGTTCCCGGGCCCAGTCTGGGTGAAGAACGCGAACAGCAGCGGGAATACTGCGTAGTAGGCGAAGGCGGCACCGAGATAGAACAGGATCACACTGGAGCCCAGCAACGGAAGGGCCAGTGATTTCTCTTGCTCGTAGAGTCCCGGGGCAACGAAGGCCCAAGCCTGGTGTAGTACAAAAGGAATGGCGATGAATACCGCGACCACCAGCGTCAGCTTGAAGGGCGCCAGAAAAGGTGACGCCACTTCGGTCGCGATCATTTGTGAACCTTCCGGCAGTAGCGCCAGCAAGGGTTCAGCAACGAACTGGTAGATGTCGTTGGAGAAGCCGTACAACGCGAGGAAGATGACCAGAATCGCCACCACCGCGCGCAGTAGCCGCGAGCGCAACTCGACCAGATGTTCAATCAGCGGAGCATGGCCCTCCTCGTTGGACGAGGAGGGCTTGTTGTCGGTCTGGCTCATCGCGTAGCAGAGTCCCTGTTGTCAGTGTCCCTGTTGTCAGTCGAAGGGGCGGAGGCCGGCGAGTGGCGGTCAGACGATTCTGCGTGGTTGGCTGGATCAGGCGCAGAAGTTGGGTCAGACGCATCAGTGGCTGGTTTGGGGGCGGAGCCCTGTGCCGAGGCCGACTGGGAGTTGTCCGGTACCGCGGCAGTGCTGTCAGCCGCCTCGGTGCGCTTGTCACCGTTGCTGGCCTGCGGGTCATTATCACCCAGTGATTCGACACTCTGCCTTGCACGCTTGACGCTGTCGTCGAGCCTGGTCTGTTGCTCCTTGACCTTCTGACGCAGCTCCTCTGCCTCTAGTTGGGCTGTTATCTCGCGCTGTATGCCGGACACCGAGCGCTTGATACGCCCGATCCACAGGCCTGCCGTGCGTGCCGCACGCGGCAGGCGTTCGGGGCCAAGCACCAGCAGACCCACTACGCCGACCAGCAACAGTTCCAGGAAACCGATATCCAGCATGGAGGCTTACTTGCGTTCGTCGGAGGATTCCGGCTTGCGCTCGGCCTCGACGTCATAGGTATGGGAGCCGGTGCTGTCGGTGTTTTCGTCGTGACGCACTTGAGCCTGAGAGTCGGACTCGCCTTTCTTCTCTTCCTCTTCGGAGACGGCTTTCTTGAAGCCCTTGACCGCTCCTCCCAGATCGCTACCGACGTTGCGTAGTTTCTTGGTGCCGAAGATCAGGATAATGATGCCGAGTACGATCAGCAGCTGCCAGATACTGATACCACCTAACATAAGAGCTTCCTCAAGGTTTGGCGCAAGGCGCCATGATTACTGTTGTCGTCGCCGCTTCTGCCATGACGGCTCTCAACTATCTTCCTGCTGCCGAGCAGCCTTCTCGTCGTGCCCCGAAATACCAAAACGGCGCGCCAGTTCGTCGAGAACCTGGCGGTGGTCCAGACCGAGGTGTGACAACATGACAAGACTATGAAACCACAGGTCGGCGGTCTCGGCGATCAATGCCTGTTGAGTGGCCGGATCCTTCGCGTCGGCATCCTTTGCAGCCAGCACGGTCTCGAAGGCTTCTTCGCCAACTTTCTCGAGTATCTTGTTCAGGCCCTTATTATGCAAGGACGCCACGTAGGAAGACTCGGGATCGGCATGACGGCGGTCGGCCAGTGCTGTGTCGAGTCGTTCAAGAATATCGCTCATTGGTTAACGTTCCATTGCAGTCAATCAGTTCCAGTCGGTCAATTCCAGATCAGCAGCAGGGTGCCCACTGCGGCTGCCACCAGAATTTGCCAGGGCTGACCATCGAGCCAGTTGGTCAGCGGTTGCCAGGCCAGTGCCAGTGCCACCAGAGCCAGGCCGATGCGTGTTCGTCGGGAGCGGCGAGTCTGTTGGCGGAGTTGAGTCTGAACGCTACTCAGAGCCCTGGTTTGATCACCGAGCTGTTGGGAGCGCTTCTCCGTCTGTGATAGGGCGCGGTGAGCGAGCACCGGAAGCTCAGGCAACTGGCGTGTCAATTCGGGAGCTTGACGCTTGAAGGACTCCCACAGGCCATGGGCACCAGCACGCTCCTTCATCCAACGCTCGAGAAATGGCTTGGCCGTTGCCCACAGGTCGAGGTCGGGATACAGCTGCCGTCCCAGGCCTTCGATGTTGAGCAGTGTCTTCTGCAGCAGGACCAACTGAGGTTGTACTTCCATATTGAAGCGTCGTGCGGTCTGAAACAGTCCCAGCAATACCTGGCCGAAGGAAATATCCTTGAGTGGCTTCTCGAGAATGGGTTCACAGACCGTGCGTACCGCAGCGGCAAACTCGTTGGCGCGAGTGTCCTCGGCGACCCAGCCGGACTCTATATGTAGCGCTGCCACCTCATAGTAATCCTGGTGGAAGAAGGCCAGCAGGTTTCGGGCGAGGTAGTCCTGATCCTCACGCGTCAAACTGCCGACGATGCCGCAGTCGATAGCGATATACTGCGGGTCCTGGGGATTCTCGCGGTCGACGAAGATGTTGCCGGGGTGCATGTCAGCATGGAAGAAGTTGTCGCGAAACACCTGGGTGAAGAAGATTTCCACGCCGCGCTCGGCAAGCCGCTTGAGATCGGTGTGCTGCGCCTTCAGTGCTTCGATATCGGCAACCGGCACGCCATGGATGCGCTCCTGAACCATGACGCGCTGGCGTGTCAGGTTCCAGTGGATGGCTGGCACATAAAGCAGCGGTGAACGGTGGAAGTTACGCTTCAGTTGCGAGGTGTTGGCGGCTTCCTTGGTCAGGTCGAGTTCGTCGAACAACGTGACTTCGTAGTCGCGGACCACTTCCACTGGATGCAGGCGGCGTGCTTCGGGGACGCATTGCAGGGCTCGTGCCAGCAGGTACATCAACGACATGTCCTGACGCATGACCTTGTCGATGCCAGGGCGTATTACCTTGGCGACGACTTCGCTGCCATCCGGCAGTGTGGCAGCGTGCACTTGAGCAATCGATGCCGAGGCCAGGGGCTCGCGGGAGAAGTCGGCAAACGCTTCGTGCAGCGGCATGCCGAGGGCTTCCTCGATCAGCTGTTCGGCTTGTTCACCGGGGAAGGGGGGCACCTGATCCTGAAGCCGCTTGAGCTCATCGGCGATATCCCCGGGAAACAGGTCGCGTCGCGTCGACAGCATCTGGCCGAATTTAACGAAGATTGGCCCCAGCGCTTCCAGCGACAGACGCAATCTTTCTCCCCGTGAGCGGTCACCAACGGGAATCAAGCGCAGCGGCGACCACTGAAACATCAGGCGAAGTGCCCAGGGCAGCTTGTGCAGCGGTAACAAGGTGTCGAGACGGTAGCGCGTGACTACCCAAAGGATGCGCAGTGGACGGAATATCATCAGGACAGCCCTCCCTCCGCATCAAGCAAACGATGCAAGCGTGCGAGGCGTGCTTCGACACGATCGGTAGCTTGCTCAAGGTCAATCAACAAGTCGCGCAACGATTCGAATTGCTGACGCCCTGGCAACCAGCGAGCTTCTTCGAAAACATACTCCGAGATATCGCTGCGCAATTCTCTCTGGGTGCGAATTCCCCAGCGTGATAGTCCTCTCAGACCCTCCGCCAATTGATGAGCGGGAACATCACCGAGCCAACGTGCCATCTCCGCCTCCCAGTCGAGGTCCAGGTCCAGCAACAGGTCGCGGGTGGCTTCAAGAAGGTGAACCCGACCGCGTACGGCAAGACGGCCTTCGAACATCAGGCGCTCCATCTCCGCGCCGCTGGCCAACGCAGCCAGGCCCTCGCTATCGACCTCGACCACGGCATCGTAATCCTGATCGTCGTCCATCATCTCCAGGGCATCGGCGTGCATGAGATCGATGCCTTGCGCGTGGTAAGCGAGCACCAGCGCCAGTTGAGGAGACTCGAGGCGCAGCAGAATTCGCTGACCGGCCAGCTTGCTCAGTCTGGTCGGTGCTGCTGGGTCTCGGGACAGCAGGGAATTGAGCGTCTTTTCAATGCCGGCCAGTACCAGGGTCGGGATCAACGCCATGGTGCCCTCATAGCTTGATGCCGCGGTGCAGGGCGACGATACCACCCGTGAGATTGGTGAATTCGACACGCTCGAGGCCTGCCGTCTCCATCATGCCCTTTAGCGTCTGCTGGTCCGGATGCATGCGAATCGACTCAGCGAGATAGCGATAGCTGTCGGCATCACCGGCGACCATTTCACCCATGCGTGGTAGCAGACGGAAGGAATATTCGTCGTAGGCCTTGCTCAATAATGGGTTGGGTGGCTTGGAGAATTCGAGTACCAGCAGGCGGCCACCAGGCTTGAGAATGCGCGCCATGGAGGCCAGTGCCTTGTCCTTGTCGGTCACATTGCGCAGACCGAAGGCGATAGTGATGCAATCGAAGGTGTTGTCGGGGAACGGCAGGCATTCGGCATTGGCCTGCACGTAATCGACGTTGCCGCCCGCACCGTTGTCGATCAGTTTGTCGCGACCAACGTTGAGCATGGAGGCATTGATATCAGCGAGGATGACCTTGCCGGTGGGGCCGACGATGCGCGAGAACTTGAGCGCCAGATCCCCGGTGCCACCGGCGATATCCAATACCTTGTGGCCTGGCCGTACTCCGGCGCGTTCGATGGTCAGGCGTTTCCACACACGGTGGATGCCGAAGGACATCAGGTCATTCATCACGTCGTAGCGAGCGGCCACGGAGTGGAAGACATCCGCTACACGAGAGGCCTTTTCCTCAACCGGCACATCCTGAAATCCGAAATGAGTGGTGCGCTTGTCCATGGAGCTCCTGAGCTGTCGCTGGATAAGGCCTCGAGGCCGTAGTGAAGACTGGGTGGAGACTATTGGTGGGAGCCATTGTAGCCTTGCCGAGGAGGGGTTGTCTTCGATCCAGCGAGTCGCTCGAACCGTAAGCTGTAAGCCAACAGCTGTAAGTGAACCCCACAGCGGTGAGCTTCGAGCAGGCTGTGTGCGACAGTATCCCGAACTTCGGTTTGTTGCGGAAGCGCTGGACTACTCGCAGCCTGTCGCTCGGAGCCCGGAGCTTACAATTGCTTGATCTCGATTCCCAGCGCCTCCCGTGAGGCTCCGGCTTCTTCCAGGCGCTTGAGATAGTCTTCCCAGTTGGCCTGTTGATGTTCGATCAGGGAGTATAGATATTCCCAGCTGTAGAGGCCGCTATCGTGGCCATCATCGAAGTGCAACTTGAGTGCGTAGCGGCCAGCCTGGGTGATGTCGAGCAGCCCGACATGTTTCTTTCCGACCTGCAGAGTAGCCGTTTCGCCACCATGCCCGCGTACCTCCGCGGACGGTGAGTAGACACGTAGATATTCCACCGACAGGTGATGGGTACTGCCATCGGCATAACCGACTTCGAGTTCCCTGGCCTTGCGGTGGTAATGAATCCGTGTCGGAACGGGAGTGGTCATGGAAAACTCCTTTGAGCTACGAGCTACGAGCTACGAGCTACGAGCTACGAGCTACGAGCTACGAGCTACGAGCTACGAGCTACGAGCTACGAGCTACGAGCAGCTCGAGTCGTAAGCTGTCGTGAACTCCGCGGCTCGACGCTCGTAGCTCCTATGCGCGGGTTACCCTTAGAGGATATACCGTGACAGGTCTTCGTCCATGGCCAGCTCGCCGAGTTGGGAGTCGACATAGGCGCGGTCGATCATCAACGGGCTACCGATATCGGAACCCTTGAACGAGGCTTCCTCGAGCAGCCGCTCCATGACCGTGTGTAGACGACGGGCGCCGATGTTCTCGGTGCCTTCGTTGACGTTGTAGGCGATCTCGGCGATACGCTCGATACCATCTTCGGTGAATTCGACCTCGAGCCCATCGGTCTTCAGCAGTGCCTCGTACTGACGAGTCAATGCCGCAGAAGGCTCAGTCAGGATGCGCTTGAAGTCATCCGGTGTCAGTGCCGAAAGTTCAACACGGATCGGCAGGCGACCCTGGAGTTCCGGAATCAGGTCCGAAGGACGCGCCAGATGGAAGGCACCAGAGGCGATGAACAGGATGTGGTCGGTCTTGACCATGCCGTACTTGGTCGACACCGTGGAGCCTTCGATCAGTGGTAACAGATCACGCTGCACGCCTTCGCGGGAGACTTCACCACCGCTGGACTGACCGCTACCCTTGGCGACCTTGTCGATCTCGTCGAGGAACACGATGCCGTTCTGCTCGACGGCTTCGATGGCACGTGTCTTGATGTCGTCTTCATTGACCAGCTTGCCGGCTTCCTCATCACGCAGTAGCGTCAGCGCCTCACGGACCGTCACCTTGCGGGTCTCGGTCTTGCCGCGCCCCATGCCGGAGAACAGGCTCGACAGTTGCTGGGTCATCTCTTCCATGCCCGGCGGTGTCTGGATGTCGATATTGGGTCCCTGAGCGGAGACCTGAACGTCGATTTCCTTGTCATCCAGCTGGCCTTCACGCAGCTTCTTGCGGAACACCTGGCGGGTCGAGGAGTCCTCGCGCGGCTCGTTTTCCTGACCTCGCGGCGGTGGCAGCAGCGCATCGAGGACGCGATCCTCGGCGGCATCTTCGGCACGGTGGCCGACTTCTGCCTTGGCTTGTTCGCGGACCAGCTTGATCGCGGCTTCGGTCAGGTCGCGGATGATCGATTCGACATCGCGGCCGACGTAACCCACTTCGGTGAACTTGGTCGCTTCGACCTTGATGAACGGGGCCTTGGCCAGCTTGGCCAGGCGGCGAGCGATCTCGGTCTTGCCGACACCGGTCGGGCCGATCATCAGGATATTCTTGGGTGTGACTTCCTGGCGCAGCTCGCCATCGAGCTGCATGCGACGCCAGCGGTTGCGCAAGGCAATGGCTACGGCGCGCTTGGCGTCCTGCTGGCCGACGATGTACTGGTCCAGGGCGTGGACGATTTCACGGGGCGTCATCTGGGTCATGATCAAAGCTCTTCCAGCGTCACGTTGTGGTTGGTAAACACGCAGATGTCGCCAGCAATTTCCAACGACTTCTCGGTAATCTCGCGAGCGCTGAGGTCAGTGTTGTCGAGTAGCGCGCGTGCGGCAGAAAGGGCGAAATTGCCGCCTGAGCCGATGGCAATGATGCCGCGCTCAGGTTCTACCACATCGCCGTTACCGGTGATGATCAGCGAGGCTTTGCTGTCGGCAACAGCCAGCAGTGCTTCGAGGCGACGCAGTGCACGATCGGTGCGCCAGTCCTTGGCCAGCTCCACTGCAGCCTTCACCAGGTTGCCCTGATACTTTTCCAACTGGGCTTCAAAACGTTCGAACAGCGTGAAGGCATCCGCCGTGCCACCGGCAAAACCGGCCAGCACCTGGCCGTGATAGAGGCGACGTACCTTGCTGGCGTTACCCTTCATCACGGTGTTGCCCAGTGATACCTGGCCATCACCCGCCAGTGCAACCTGGTCGCCACGGCGCACGGAAACGATTGTGGTCATGGAGAATTCTCCTTGTGGGAAATGAACTTCCCGGTGACTTTCGAGGGGATGAACTCCCTCGTCAGAATGCAATTGGCAAGGAGATGCGGGCGGGGAAGACAGAATTCAAGAGATGCGATGAGCCATGAGCGGCAAGTCAATCTGCTTTCCGATGCCATACTCGTGGCCTGCGTGGCGCGGACAGAGCGAATGGATGATCCAGAGCTTTGGAAACCACGGGTGTTGTACTGCGCTCTCCGGAGCCGTCAGATGCCGTCCGTGACGCCTGGGAATGATGGCGAGTGGGCCCACCAGAGTGCCGGTAGCGCGCCTGTCACCAAGGCCTCGGCGGTGGCTGCAAGTTTGCCGGGCGTCAGGTCTGCGAGTGCCTGACGCTGGGTTTCCCAGGCCGCCAGATGCCCCTTCCTTCGGCGTAGGGCCTGCCAGGTTCGCGACAGCGCCTCGGAGTGGACTTCCGGAGGCCCGCACTGGGCGAGCAGGCTGGCGCGGCGCGCGGCGAAGCGAGTGCCGTCCAACTGTGCCAGGGCTTGGCAATGGGCGTTCAGAAAGTCACACACAGCATCGCGCAGCGTCGTGATATCGGCATGAGGCGACTGCACCACATAGCCCAGGCGGGGCCAGCCATGGGCCTCTCGATAGCGCACTGCCGCCACATAGCCCAGACCTCGACGTTGCCGCAGTTCCCGTTGGAAAGCGGCATCGTGACACTGGGCAAGCATCTGAAAGAGCGCCTGACTCGTCGGGCTATCGTCAGGAGCATCCACCTGCAGCATCAGTGTCCGGTCATCTCCCTGGGGCGTGAGCCAACGGGTGGGGCCGGTTGCGATGTTGCCGCATGCCGGCAATGGGCAAGGAGGACTGGCCTTGCTCGAGGGCACAGGACTGGCCTTCGAGAGGTGGGCCATCAGGCGCTGACAACTGGCAAGTGCTTCGGCAGCACCGAACGTGCCGCCGACCCATGCCAGAATTCGTGAGTCAGTGGCTTGAACAGGAGGTGGCTGGGTTTCCAGGCATGTCAACAGGCGCTGGGCAATCAGTCCGCCCGATGCGGTTGGTGCTTCGGGGTCGGTGCCTGCGCATTCGGTACTGGTGCAGGAGAGCCAGCCGGACAGTGCCTGGCTAAGACAGGATTCAAGTCGTGAAGCCTCGCCTCGAACCCATAGCCAGTCACTGTGGACATCGTAGCCCAGCGTCATGACCAGGCGTGGAGCGATCGTCTGACGCAGAGGCAGTGTGGATTGCTGCCATAGGGTCAGCCGTTCGGACTGCCCGGATACCGGTGCCGGCCAGGCCAGACCGTAGAAAGCATCAGGGGCTGGAGGCCCGCCACCCCACCATAAGACGAGTGAATCATTGTCTTCGATCAGGCCCGGTGCCGGTGAAACGTCGTCGTCCAGCAACTTGCGCTGCGCAACGAACGGTGGTGTTCGAAGCGGCCAGGACATGCAGGTGTTGTCACTTGGTGGGTAGTGGAGAAAGGGCGTGCGAGTTTCCGGCACCAGGTCGTTCATCATGGTCGAACGAGGTGATTGCTCGAGCACTCGACAGGATTCGCTATCCAGCCAGGCGACCAGTTGCTCGATTGCCTCAATATTCGACTCTTCTGTTGTCGGGGGCCGGAGCGCCGATTGGCTGACGGCAAGACGACGGGCCAGAGTTATTGGCCAGGTGTCGAGATCGTGCTGGGTGATGTCAGACGCCAGAGGTGGTGATGGAACGGTGGTCAGGCGCCTGGCCAGATGCTGTAAGTGTGTCTGGCAGGTGGCCAGGACGGTCTCGACTTGTCGCTGACCGGTTGGAGTCAGTGTCAGCGATAGCGATAGGGCGGAGGGGCTGGCATCTGGTACCAGGCTGGCCGTGAGCTCGGTAATGGCCGCGTGGTGCTGCAGGGTGGTGGTCAGTTCGCCATTGCCCAGGGCGCGGGCCAGTTGTTCATGGGCTAGCCGCTGCATCGCTGTCAGCGTGACAGGCAGTGGCCACAAGAGCTCGAGGGTTGGCTTACCCGCCGTGCAGCCGGGAGGTAGACACCACTGTATCCGCGCTGGTCGGGCCCAGCGCCAACAGCGCTCGGCCGGGCGCTCGGCACCGCCCGCAATGGAACACGCAGCGGTGGTCATCTGCTCCAGTTGGCGTTCCAGTGGTTGGGGGCCGAGCATCACCAGACTCAGGCGATTGGCGCGGTAATGGCTGGCGTGGAAGTGAACGAGCGCCTTGTGCAGCTCGTCGAGGTTCGCGCCGAGACTGCGACGGCAACCATGGTGGTTGTGATGGGCGGGGTGCGCAGGGAGATAGAGGCGCGAGAGTGCAGCCTGGCGATGTAATGCCGGATCGGCCAGACGCGCCTGGAACTCGGCCTCGATAACGTTGATTTCGTGAGCGATATTGTTCCGGGCCAGTTGGGGCCGGACCACTATATCCAGTAGGCGTTCGAGCCCAGCCTCTGCGGTGTCGGGGGGCAGGGTAAGGTGGATATCGGTGACGGCTTCGTCGGTGTGGGCGTTGTAGCGCCCACCCTGAGCGCCGACCCATGCGGCGAAGTCGCCGGGGTGGGGGTGGCAATCCGAGCCCAGAAAAAGTGAGTGCTCGAGTAGGTGGGCCAGCCCGAGATGGGTTGTGGGTTCATCGAGAGCGCCGGCTCCGATCGCTGCGACCAGGCGTACCTGACGTGCAGTGGGAACCTCGATCGCCACCAGCCGAGCCCCATTGTCGAGATGGCGCTCGGCGAAGCGACTACCCATTGGCAGGTCTGTGAACGGGAGGAGATTGAGTTCGGGAGGTGTATTCATGAAACCGTCCCACCCTGAGCGGTGAAAAAGGCCAGTTCACGAGCAATCAGACGTTGTCGGTTGCTCGGGTGACGGATGCCATGGCCTTCATCGGGAAACACTACGACCTCAGCCGTGATCTGCCGCTGACGCAAGGCCCTGGCCATGGACAACGTCTGGTCGGGGAGTACCACCGCATCCAGGCTCCCCTGAAAGAAGATGATCGGGGCGGAGAAGTCGTTGAGCCGGTTGATCGGGCTGGCCTCTTGCCTGGCTCGGTCATCGCCCAGTAGCCAATCAAGGTACTTCGATTCAAAGCGATGGGTCATTGACGCCAAGCGCTGTGCATCGGTAACGCCGTAGAGACTGGCGCCAGCACAGAAGCGTCGAGTGCTGGCCAGGGTATTGAGCACCGTGAAGCCGCCGGCGCTCTGGCCGCGCAGAAACAGACGCCCTGGGTCGACGAGGCGGCGGGCGATCAGTTCGTCGGCCATGGCAATCGCATCTTCGACATCCAGCCGGCCCCATTGACCGGCGAGGCGTTCGCGAAAGGCTCGCCCGAAGTTACCGCTCCCGCGTGGGTTGAGGTCTGCCACGGCGTATCCCTGTCGAGTCCACCAGCGAATCAATGGGTCGAACACCGGATAGCATGCGGCGGTAGGACCACCATGCACACGCATGATCAGTGGCGGAAGCGCGCCATCGGTAGCGTCGGGAAGATAGACAAATGCCGTGACATGTTCGTCATCGGGCAGTGGCGCGCTGATGTAGGTCGGTGACGGGGCATCGACCGGAGTCGGTTGTGCATGGAGTGTCTGCTGATGGCCCGTGCTCAGGTCCACACGGGCGAGCCGTGCGGCGTGACTCGGCCCTTGGGTTATGGCATACAGCCATCCTTCAGCTGTCGCCAGGCCTATCACTCGCGTGGCATCGGACAACAGCCGATGGTGGTCGCGCCCGAGACCATCGACCTGCACCGTCTGCGCGGCGCCTTGACGGAAGCGCAGCAGCAGGCCTGTGTGGCGGTCAGGCCATAGGTGATGACATTCGCCGAGTTGCCAGGGTGTAGGGACATGGTCGGCTGGGTGCTTACCGAGCGGGTAGGCGCGGCCACCTTCGATGCGGTAGGGCTGCCACCAGCCGCAGTGGTCGCTGATGACCACCAGTTTTCCATCACCGGAGAAACAGGGTTGGGTTACTGCACCGCCGCCATCCCAGGTCTGCCGGTGCAGGATACGACCGCCGGGATCGAGATCGGCGATGACAAGGTGCGCGCGTTGCCATGGCATATGGGGGAATGCCCATTCTACCCACGCCAGCCGCTGCCCATTCGGTGAGAGTGCAGGGGCACCATGGAAATCGGCCTCTTCGGACAGAACGATACGCTCGTTGTCGCTCAGCGCGACAAGGCGTTGTGTTGCCTTTCGCGCGCTGCCCTGTTCCTCGACAGCCAGTAGACGCTGGCGCCGGGGGTCGGCGGTCAGTCCTCCATAGCGGGTATCGGGTAGTGACCACCAGAGATGGGGCTCTGCCCCTGTCAGCGACTGACGGTAGAGCCTTTGTGTGTCATCGGCAACGAAGATCACTGTGCCGTCGAGGTACGCATGGGCACCGCCGCCATAGCCATTGACGCGGCTGGTGACGTCCAGTTCGGGCGGTGTCAGAGGGCGAGCGCGATCGTTCACCCAGTGCCAGAGTCGTCGCCGTCCGGTTGTCGGGTCGGCGGCCAGCCAAAAGGCTCCGGCCTGATTGGCTCGCAGATCACTGAGTCCATCGGCAGGCAGCGCCGCCTGACACAGATCATTGTCGAAATCCTGAAGTTCGCGGTCATTCATGCACGGCAGAACACCTTCGATTCGTGGGTATTACGTGGTGTCAGCTCGTGGGCCGAACGTTGGTCAGCAGCCGCTTCTTCACGGGCAGCCTCGATCAGGGAGTGATCGGGCGATAGCGCGCAGACAGGATCAGTGGCCGTAGGGTCTCCGGTCAGTAGATAGGCCTGGCAGCGGCAGCCGCCGAAATCCTGGTGGCGCTCATCGCAATCGCGGCAGGGCGCGGGCATCCAGGCGTCGCCACGGAAACGGTTGAAGGCGAAGCTCTCGTACCAGATCGTCTCCAGCGACTGCTCGCGCACTGACGGAAATGTCATCGGCAGGATCCGCGCGCTGTGGCACGGCAGAACCGTGCCATCCGGGGCGACGGTCATGAAGATGGCGCCCCAACCGCCCATGCAGGCCTTGGGTCGCTCGGCGTAATAATCCGGTACCACGAACAGCAGGCGCATGTCGCGACCTCGGGCAGATAGTGCCTCACGCCAGCGCTGAGTGGTGGCCTCGGCGGCCTCAAGCTGTTCGCGACTCGGTAGAAGGCCGGTTCGGTTGAGATGCGCCCAGCCATAGAGCTGGCAATTGGCGAGTTCGACGGCATCGGCACCTAGGTCATCGCAGAGCGCGATAATGGCGTCGATATCGTCGATGTTGTGGCGGTGCAGAACGACGTTGAGCACCATTGGGTACCCGGCTGCCTTGACCGCACGGGCCATGGCCAGCTTCTTCGCATGGGCCTTGGGCGAGCCGGCCACAGCCGCGGCGACGTCGGCATCACCGGCCTGCAGGCTGATCTGGATATGGTCGAGTCCAGCCTCGCGCAGGGCCCCGATACGTGTCTCGTTGAGACCCAGTGCCGAAGTGATCAGGTTGGTGTAGAAACCCAGCTTGCGGGCTTCTGCGACCAGTGTCTCGAGGTCCTGGCGGACCAATGGCTCTCCGCCGGAGAAGCCCAGTTGCACTGCACCCATGGCACGAGCCTGGCGCATCGCATCGATCCATTCGTCGGTGCTGAGCTCGTTGTGTTGGGCGGCGAAGTCCAAGGGGTTGGAGCAATACGAACACTGCAGCGGACAGCGATAGGTCAGCTCGGCCAGTAGCCATAGCGGGCGGCCCGGTGAGGAGGGACCTTGTGCGACAGGACGTTCAGCCATGGTGGATCCACCCCTGGTTGGAGGCATCGTGCAGAAACTCCTCCACGTCCTGGGCAAGTTCCTGAACAGGTGCCTGAGGATAGCGGCGCTCAAGCTCGGCAATCAGCGCGGCGACGTCACGCTTGCCGTCGAGCAACGTCAGAATGGCGCCGGCACTTTCATTGAGTTGCACCATACCTTCAGGATAGAGCAGTACGTGACACTGCTGGGCTTCTTCCCATTGCAGGCGCCAGCCCGGGCGTAGTCGGTAGACGGTCGATCTATCGATTGCCTCGCTCATGCCAACCCCCGGTGATAGACGCGCTGTTGGGTAACGGTGTGATAGGGCGGACGATCGAGCTGATAGGCCAGGGTCATGGCATCAAGCATGCTCCACAGCACATCGAGCTTGAACTGCAGAATCTCCAGCGCTCGCTGCTGTGCGGGCAAGGTGGTGCAGATGGCCAGCGCCAGTTCCAGACCATGCTCGACGTCGCGACGTGCCTCGCCCAGCCGTTTACGGAAATACGTATAGCCGGTCTCATCGATCCATGGGTAGTGCTCGGGCCAGGTAGCCAGACGACTCTGATGTGCCTGGGGAGCGAACAACTCAGTGAGCGACGAAATCGCCGCTTCACGCCAGTCGGCCCGTCGCACGAAGTTGATATAGGCATCCACTGCGAAACGAACTCCCGGCAACACGTACTCCTGAGACCATAGTTCTTCACGCGTCAGGCCCACGGCTTCTCCCAGTGTCAGCCAGGCCTCGATACCGCCCGTGTCGTCGCCGTGGCCGTCATGGTCGAGTAAGCGCTGAACCCAGCGACGGCGTGTGTCGGCGTCTGGGCAGTTGGCCAGCAGCGCAGCATCCTTCTGCGGAATCATCACCTGGTAGTAGAAGCGGTTGGCCACCCAGCCACGGATCTGCTCGGGAGTAGCGCGGCCTTCCGCCATGTCGACCTGATAGGGATGGTGGGTATGGTAATAGTCGCCCTTGGCGAGCAAGGCGGCACGGAATGCTGTTTGGTCGAGGGCCTGGCCTTCTGTCCGGTTATCGAAGGGGGAGGACGTCGTGAATGGAGATGTAAGCGATGGCATGGTGAAGGTCTCCCGAGTTGAGCGCTGCGATTGCCGTCACTAACTGGACCAGGGTGATTGGAACAGGGTGATTGGACCAGGGCGATTGAACCAGGGCGATTGGACCAGCGTGAGCCCCGGGAAATGATGACTGGCCTGTGGCAATGTTTACACCTCAAGACGCATGCCGTCGTAGGCCACGTCGATTCCTCTGGCTTCGAGCTCGGCCCGCTGGGGTGACGCTTCGTCGAGAATCGGATTGGTGTTGTTGATATGGATAAGGATCCGTCGCGTCGAGCGCGGCAAGGCATCCAGCTCACTCAATAGTCCCTGGGGGGCCGCCAGCGCCAGGTGCCCCATATCCTGGCCGGTGGCTTGTCCGACTCCCGCGCGGGGAAGTTCGTCGTCATGCCATAGGGTTCCGTCAACCAACACGCTGTCGGCGTCAGCCAACCTGGCGCGCAGCGGATCATCGAATTCTCCCAGCCCCGGCGCATAGAAGAGCGAAGTGCCTTTCACGGTATCCTCGATATACAGGCCGATATTGTCACCCGCGGTGGGAGCACCACGGCGTGGCGAATAGGGCGGTGCATTGCTGGTCAAGGCAACGGCGGTGAACACCAGACCGGGGCAGGGAGCGACGGTAAAACGCGCCGTGGAGTGGTCAGCGTCGACGCCGATCGGTTGCCAGCGCAACCCTCCTTGCCAGTGCTCCAGCATGGGGAAAAGTGGAAAGCCGGTGCTCAGGTCCTGATGCACATTGGGGGTACACCAGACATCCAGTGGACAACCCTCGCGCAGAGACAGCAGCCCGGTAACGTGATCGATCTGGCCGTCGACCAGCAGGACACCTGCGATTCCCGTGTCGCGAGGTCCGTGTCTGGGGTGGAGTTCCTGGTTGGCCGCAATCTGGGCCCGGATATCCGGAGAGGCATTACACAGCAGCCAGCGTTCGCCGTCGCTGCTGATGGCGATCGAGGACTGGGTGCGTGCTCGTGTCTTTATCTCGCCATGGCGCAGACCATGACAGTTATGGCAGTTGCAGTTCCATTGTGGAAAACCTCCTCCCGCTGCTGAGCCCAGTACCAGGACGTGCATGCCTTGTCATCCTTGTTGGAAATCGATTGCCATCCATCTTGCTCTTTTCCTTCATCACCAACGCAAGACGCCCCGAGTTCCGGAGCGTCTTGCGGGCGACTGACAATCAGCGATTGGCAATGTAGAGAGTGACCTCAAAGCCAAGACGCAGGTCGGTATAAGCCGGTTTGGTCCACATAGACATTCTCCTCATGGCATGCCGGGTTCGGCATTTCCTCTGAGTAGTACAGCACGGTGCAACAGAGTTGCCTTTCAACCTAAGTCTTAGTGCGTTGTATTGGGGAGGTCAAGGCAACAGGTTCTCTATCCGGCATTTCCGATAAAACGCCATGGAAATTAATTCGTTGACAGATTCTTGTCATATAGCCTGGACGAATTCCCGATCATTGTTGCTCAGGAGCAATAGTCTTTTGTCTGGCTGTGGGCCTGAATCGGTCCAGACACCCCTACTCAAGGTTCCATCTTGTGCTAGACCTTCTAGTGCACTGGCAGTAAGTCAAATAACTACAAGCAGTGAACCGGGTTCGGGGCACTGCAACTCAGAACACTGGAGACGATGCCATGCTACGGGAGATAAGTTGCACAATAGCGGCGATAGGGCTTCTAACCGTGACGGCAGTCCACGCCAATCAGAATCAACTTGAACTACAGGAAAACCCAGAACTCTGGGCTACACAGCTCGGCAATTATCAAGGAAATCGCTACAGCCTTCTGGACCAGATCAATCGCGATAACGTGTCTGACCTGCGCGCGCAGTGGCAGTTCTCCACGGGTGTTCTGCGTGGTCATGAAGGTGGTCCGCTTTATGTTGGCGATGGCCGTTTGTATATCCACACTCCATTTCCCAACAAGGTATTTGCCCTGGATCTGGAGGACGATGGTCGCGTTGTCTGGAGCTATGAGCCCGACCAGGATTCGCGTGTCATCCCGGTGATGTGTTGCGACACCGTCAACCGTGGCCTTGCCTATGCGGATGGACGTCTCTTCCTGGGACAGGCCGACAACACCCTGGTCGCGCTGGACGCTGAAACGGGCGAAAAGCTGTGGGAAGTCAGTAACGGCGACCATACCAAGGGTGAGTCCAACACCATGTCGCCGCTGGTGGTTCATGACAAGGTGATCATGGGGATCAGTGGTGGCGAGTTCGGTGTCCGCGGCCATATGACAGCCTACAACGTCGAGACCGGTGATATGGAGTGGCGTGGTTACTCCAATGGTCCCGATGATGAGGTGCTGATCGATCCCGAGACTACCACCATGCTGGGCGAACCGATTGGTGAAGCGGATCTGGGCGTGTCGACCTGGCCAGAAGGAGAGTGGGAGCGCGGTGGCGGTGCCCCGTGGGGCTGGGTCACCTACGACCCGGAGCTGGACCTGATCTACTACGGTACTGGTAACCCCGGCACCTGGAACCCGGAACAACGCACCATCGATGGCGAACCCGCTGACAATAAGTGGGCGATTACGGTATTTGCCCGAGACCCCAATACCGGGGAGGTGAAATGGGTCTATCAGAAAGTGCCCTTCGACGAATGGGATTATGATGGCGTCAACGAGAATCAGTTGATTGATGTCGAGTTCGAGGGCGAGCAGCGCAAGGGCCTGGCGATCATCGATCGTACCGGCTTCGGTTTCCTGCTCGATCGCGAGAGCGGTGAATTGCTGGTGGCCGAGAAGTTCGCCCCGGAGACCAATTGGGCGGACAGCTACGATATGGAGACCGGTCGCCCGGTGGTCAACGAGGAGTTCAGTACCTTCCGGCAAGGGGTTGATGTCAACACCACCGACATCTGTCCCACCGCCATGGGCGCCAAGAATATGCAGCCAAGCGCCTATTCCCCCGAAACCGGCCTGATCTATGCCGGTATCAACCGCATCTGCATGAACTACGAACCTTTCGAGACCGAATACGTCGCTGGCCAACCTTATGTCGGCGCCACCTTGACCATGATGCCGGCCCCCCTCCAGGAAGGAGACATGGAAGGCCGTATGGGTAGCTTCATCGCCTGGGATCCGGCTGCCGGTGAGGTCGTCTGGAAGACCGATGAGCGCTTTGCCGTATGGAGCGGTGCTCTGGCCACGGCTGGTGACCTGGCTTTCTACGGCACACTGGAAGGGTACGTAAAGGCGGTGAACATCGAGACTGGTGAGGAGTTGTGGCGCTTCAAGACTCCCTCCGGAATCATTGGCAATATCAATACATTCCAGCATCAAGGCAAACAGTACGTTGCGGTACTGTCCGGCGTTGGCGGCTGGGCGGGTATCGGTCTAGCGGCCGGTCTACAGGATCCTGAAGAGGGGTTGGGCGCAGTCAGTGCGTTCGCAGCTCTCAAGGACTACACCGAACTGGGCGGTATCCTGACGGTGTTTGCATTGCCGGACGCCTGATGTCCGTTGGTCAACAACCCTCGTTACCGCAGCATCACTCATGGCACAGGGGAAAACCCTGTGCCATGACCCGGGCCCAGCCCTGGGCCATCACCCCGATGTCGAACATCGAGCATAGCTCGGCGCAAGTGCCAGCGGCGGGGAGCTCGATATAGCGAGTAAGGTGCCTGGAATGATTGTGACCGTGATCTCACGTTGGTTGGTTGTCGTGGCCCTTGGTGTTTTTGGAAAAGATATTTTGGGAAAAGGAGTTTTGGGAGCAGGTGTTTTGGGAGCGCTGCTTGCGACAGGAGGTATAGCGACAGCGCAGGCTGAGGAGGCTTCCAGTGGCCAGCACGAACAGGGACAGAAGTCTGAAGGTGACAAGGAGGCTGCCGATGATACCTCCGAGGCAGGGGACTATACCATCGTCGACGGCAAGGTCGATCAAGGCACCTACGATGGTTACCTTACCTATTCCCGAGTCTGTCAGGCCTGCCATGGTCCCGATGGAATGGGCTCATCGTTCGCTCCGAGCCTGAAGGAAAGAGTGAAGAGCCGGACCTTTGCTGACTTTGCAGGGACGGTTGCAGGCGGAATGGAGATACAGCCCGGTCTGGTCATGCCGGCGTTCGCTGATGATCCCAATGTGATGAATAACCTCGAAAA
This sequence comes from Halomonas huangheensis, assembly GCF_001431725.1. Lineage (NCBI taxonomy): Bacteria > Pseudomonadati > Pseudomonadota > Gammaproteobacteria > Oceanospirillales > Halomonadaceae > Halomonas > Halomonas huangheensis. The sequence goes on from NZ_CP013106.1 coordinate 658,368, forward strand.
TATCTACAGTTATCTAAAAGCGCGCGCCGCCGATGACATCGAGCGAGGGCGCCCCGAGGTCATGGAGGATGCGTCCGAGGAAGAATCCAGAAGCGATGACGTGTGATGGTGTCGCCATTGGGACGGCAATATCTGGTGGCCCTGGTGGAGAGTAGGCCAAAGTGGGGTAATGCCAGGCGTTACGGCTTCCTGCTATTGGGCTTCCTTGTGGTTTGGTTGGTTGGCCTTTCCGGCAAGGTGAGTGCCGATGTGCCGGAACTGACGGAGCGCAATCAATTGCGTGTCTGTGCCGACGGCAACAACCTGCCGTTTACCAACCAACAGGGTGAGGGCTTCGAGAATCGCATCGCCGAGTTGATGGCCGATGATCTGGGCCTGGAGCTGGGGTACGTGTGGGCGCCTCAGGTTATGGGCTTCGTGCGTAACACTCTGCAACTGCGCGTCTGTGATGTGATCATCGGAGTGGTGGCCGGATACGGTTTCGTGCAGAACACCCGTGATTATTACCGCTCGGTCTACTCGCTGGTCGTTCCTCAAGACTCACCTCTCGAGGTGACCTCTCTGGACGACGCGGCCCTGGCGGGGCGACATATTGGCGTGGTGTCCGAGACTCCTCCTCTTGTGGCACTACGGCGTGCCGGAGCCCGCATTGAAGGGTATGTATTGCAGACCGACACTCGGGTCAGAACGCCGGCGAGGAATGCCGTGGAGGATGTCGCTTCGGGCGTGACCGAAGGCGCGGTGCTATGGGGGCCGATTGCCGGGTATTTCGCCGCGCGTCAGGATCCTCCGCTCAAGGTGATCCCGTTGGTCGATGACAGCACCGATGCTCGTCTCACCTATCGCATTACCATGGGAGTGCGGCAAGGCGAACCGCACTGGAAAGACACCATCAATGATTTCATTGATCGTCGCCAGGACGACATCAATGCCATCCTCGCGGATTACGGTGTGCCGCTGCTCGACCAGCATGGCCAATTGATCCCTCCCGCCACATCTCCAGGGGGAAGCGATGATGATTGATCTGCGCGGCTGGGGGCCGGGATTTTTTGTGACGCTGATGCTGCTGAGCATCGGGCTGTCGGACGCCCAGGCACAGCGTGCTGCGACCGGGCCGCCCGACTGGCCCTGTGTACAGCGTCTGATTCCTGAGCTGGCCTGGGGCACCATGTGGGCCGGGCCATCTCCGAAGGAACTGGACCAGCAATGGTGGGAGGACGAGGAAGTCGGGCGTGTGGTGCGTTTTGCAACCTCTCGTGAAACGTCTCGAGACGATGCCATCAAGCGGGTCCACGAGTTCGTCGAGCAGGTGGCGAGCGGTCCGCAAGCCGAGCGCGAGCGGCGACTTACCCTGCTGTTTGCCGGTCTATTCGAGCGGGTCAATAGCGAGCGTGGCCGCATTATCGAGCGTATCCGCAGTGCCTCTAGAGGTCAGCTCAGTCGTCTGGAGCGCGTCTCTGGCATGGTCGATGAACTGGAAGCCATGCGGGCATCGCAAGAGGCCAGTGCTAGTGATATCGAACGCCTGCAGCAGGAGTTGCACTGGGAACAGCGGACCTTCGAGCTGCGTCAGCAAACCCTGCCCGCATTATGCGAGAAGCCGTACCTACTCGAGGAAGAGTTGAGTCGAATGGTAGGCGCGATCAGGGCAGAAATGTGATCCACGACAGGATCACTCATGGACGTGGGGGGCAGTGTGCAGATGGTCGATCATGAACGTCAGGACGGCGCGGGCCAGGACAGGATGAGCCCGAACTATATGGGGTCGAATTCCATGGGCATGAGGGCAATGATGCAGGCAGCGCGGATGGCGTTGCTGGGGGTATTGGCAACATTCGGTCTGGCCAGCGGTGTCGGGGCGCAGCAAACCGACCCGCAGAGTGACACCATCACCGTGGGCTATCTGGGGCTGGAGAGAGACGAAGAGTGGGAGCCCCTGTCGGTACTCGATCCGGTGATTGACGATGAGGGAGTGCAGGGTGCACGGCTGGCCATTGACGATAACAATGCGGCCGGCCAGTTCCTGGGCCAGGAATTCGTGTTCGTCGAGGTCACCATGTCGCGGGACAGCGATATAGAAGAGGGGCTTCAGGAGCTGCTTGACCAGGGCGCGGAATGGATCATCAGCGGGTTGCCCCGCGATGACCTCGAAGCGCTTATGGAAATCCCCGCGCTGGGAGACAGGGTCGTGTTCAATGTCGCTGCGCCCGACAATGCGCTGCGTGGAGAGGCGTGTCATCCGAATCTTTTCCACACCACGCCCAGTCGGCGCATGCTGGCCGATGCGCTGGCGCAGTTTCTGGGGTACAAGCAGTGGGATCGCTGGGCGCTGGTGTACGGCAATACCGATGAGGATCGTCTACTGGCAGAGGCGCTTGGCGAAGCCGCCCAGCGTTTTGGCCAGGAGGTCGTTGGCGAGAAGATGTGGCCTCACGATCCCATGTCGCGTCGGGCTGAGGGTGGTTTCCATGCCATCCAGCGCGAGATCCCAGTGTTCGTGCAGGATTTCGCTGATCACGATGTGTTGGTCATCGCCGATGAGAACGACTACTTCGGAGAGTACTTTCCCTACCAGACATGGCTGCCTCGTCCGGTGGCCGGCACTCAGGGCCTGAAGGCGACGGCCTGGCATCGTGCTCATGAATCCTGGGGGGGCGTGCAGTTACAGCGTCGCTTCGAGGAAAAGGCCGATCGCTGGATGACGCCTCGAGACTTTGCCGCCTGGTTGGCGGTGCGTTCGTTGGGCGAGTCATCGGCCAGAACCGATTCTGTGGCCCGCGACGAGGTGCTCAACTACATGCTCAGTGACGAGTTCGAACTGGCGGGGTATCTGGGGCTGCCGGTGAGCTTTCGTACCTGGAATCACCAGTTACGCCAGCCGATCCTGATCACCGGACCGCGCATGGTGGCTTCGGTGTCGCCTCAGGAGGGCTATCTGCATCCGCGAACTCCACTGGACTCTCTGGGCGCCGATGAAGGGGAATCTCAATGTCGTTTCTAGCATGGTCATCCAGTCGATCTCCTGCGGCAGGCCCCGGGAGCATGCCGATGAGCGTCGTGCAGGGTTTCGTCCTTGTCGCCTTGTGGCTGTTACCACTGGCGGCTCACGCCGAACGGGTATTCGTCTCCAACGAGAAGGACAATACGGTCTCGGTGATCGATGGCGTGACGCTGGAGGTGGTGGAAACCATCAAGGTTGGGCGCCGCCCACGAGCCATGGCGTTCAGCAGCGATGGCAGTGAGCTGTTCGTAGCAGTGGGCGACGATGAGGCGATCGATATGATCGATCTCGAGACGCTGCAGGTGGTGCGCAGTCAATCGTCGGGCGAAGATCCCGAGGTGATCCGCGTCGACCCCCATCGACCCTATGTCTATGTCTCGAACGAGGACGACAATATCGTTTCGGTACTGGATTACGAGCAGCGCACGCGGGTCACGGAGATTCCCGTCGGTATCGAACCCGAGGGGTTGGGTATCAGCCCTGATGGCAAATGGCTGATTGCCACCAGTGAAACCTCCAACATGGCGCATATCATTGATCTCGACGAAATGGAGGCGGTCTACCATCGGCTGATGGGCGCTCGTCCGCGACATGTCGAGTTCAACCACGAGGGGGATGAGGCTTGGGTATCGGCGGAGATCGGTGCCACAGTGTCGGTTATCGATATGCAGGACACCTTCGACGTCAAGCACACCATTCGCTTCGATGTGCCGGGCGTGCCGCGCGAAACAGTGCAGGCAGTCGGGGTGGCGCTGACCTCGGATGGCCGCTATGGCTTCGTGGCGTTGGGGCCCTCGAATCGAGTCGCGATGATCGATCAGCAAACCTATGAAGTCCTCGACTACATTCTGGTGGGACAGCGGGTCTGGCATCTGGCACTCAATGCTGATGAAAGTCGTCTGTACACCACCAATGGAGTCAGTGGCGACGTTACCGTGATCGACGTTGACGGCTTCGAAGCAATCCGTTCGATTCCCGTTGGGCGCTTCCCCTGGGGAGTGATTGTCGAACCGTGACCGATGAGAACAGCGAAACGCCGTCTACTGCCAGCGATGGGCCGACTGCCGGTGAGCGACATCGGCCTGTCGTTCTCGATGTGCAGGGCCTGAGCTTCAGCTACAGTGGTCAGCCGGTACTTGAATCGGTGTCCTTCGAGCTGAAGGCGGGGGAGTGCGCGGTGCTGCTTGGCCCTAATGGTGCGGGCAAGAGCACGTTGTTTTCCTTGATCACGCGCCTCTACGACCATCGTCAGGGCACAATTCGCGTCGGAGGTCATGATCTGCGTCGTGAGTCGGTTCAGGCCCATGCGCAGATGGGCGTGGTGTTCCAGCAGCCCACTCTGGATCAGGACCTCACGGTTGCGCAGAACCTCGCCTATCATGGCGCTTTGCACGGTATGACACCGGGAGAGGCACGTCGGCGAGCTGAGCAGCAGCTCTCCCGCCTCGACATGCAGGACAGCTTGCGGCTACGAGTGCGGCATCTGTCCGGCGGGCAACGTCGGCGAGTGGAGATTGCTCGGGGCCTGCTGCACGAGCCGCGTCTGCTGCTGTTGGACGAGCCAACAGTGGGCCTGGATATCACCTCTCGTCGTACCCTGGTGGAGCATGTTCACCGCTTGAGCCGGGAGCAGGGCGTGGCAGTGCTGTGGGCTACTCACCTGATCGATGAAGTCTACCCCGAAGATCGTGTAATAGTGCTGGACCATGGGCACATTTGCGCCGATGGCAGCGTCGCTGATGTCATCGTCCAGACCCGGTCCGAGTCGATCGGTGATGCCTTCAAGCGGTTGACGGAAGGAGAGCTGGCATGAGTCTGGTGGCTTATGCTCACTGCCTTCGTGGCGTCGTCGGTCGTGAGTTGCTGCGTTTCGTGCACCAGCGCTCGCGCTTCGTGGCTGCGCTGGTCAGACCATTGGTCTGGCTGTTCGTCTTCGCCGCGGGTTTTCGCATGGCATTGGGCGTGGCCATGACCGAGCCCTATCAGACCTATATCCTCTACGAGGTCTATATCGTGCCGGGGCTGGTGGGCATGATCCAGCTCTTCAACGGCATGCAGAGTTCGCTGTCGATGGTCTACGACCGAGAGATGGGCAGCATGCGTGTGCTGCTGGTCAGCCCCTTTCCGCGATGGTACCTGTTGATCTGCAAACTGCTGGCCGGGACCATGGTGTCTATCGTTCAGGTCTATGTGTTCCTTGCAATTGCCTACCTCTACGGGGTGCAGGCCCCATTGATGGGCTATGTACTGATACTGCCAGCGTTGATCGTGACGGGGTTCATGGTCGGGGCGCTGGGCATGTTGCTGTCGTCATTCGTGCGTCAGTTGGAGAACTTCGCTGGCATCATGAATTTCGTGATCTTTCCGATGTTCTTCCTCTCCTCGGCGCTTTATCCCCTGTGGCGGATTCGTGAGGGGAGTTACCTGGTCTATCAGGTGGCCGCTTTGAACCCTTTTACCCATGCGGTGGAAATGATTCGCTTCACACTGTATGAGCAGTTCAATCTCGGCGCTACGTTGATAGCTCTGGCGACCACTGCGGTCCTGCTTGGGCTGGCTATTCTTGCCTATAATCCAGCGCGCGGGATGGCCGCGCGCAAGGGTGGGCGAGAGTGAGTCACGTTGCTGTGCGCATGTATCCGCCACACTAGCGTTTGCCGACCCATTCCAGGTAATCGATCAGCAGGTGCCGGGAGTCCTCGTCCAGGCCCCAGAACACCATGCGGGTGCCGGGAAGAAAGTCATCCGGGGCGGCGAGAAAGCGGTCGAGTACCTCAGGTGTCCAGACCAGTTGGGCCTGTTGCAGGGGCGCTGAGTATTCGAAATCAGCAACGGTCCCTGCATTGCGTCCCACCACGCCATGCAGACTGGGACCTGCGATGTGAACCCCAGGCTCCAGTGAGTGACAGCCCTGGCACTGGTTGCGGAACACCCGTTCGCCCTGGGCGGATGAGTCGGGCTCTGCCCCGAACGAGGCACTGATGTCTGCCGCAAGGCTGAGCAGCAGGCCCCCCAGTATTCTGGAGATCATGGTGTGAGCCACCGGGGATACCCTCAGAAACAGCGTAGGTCGGCGTCGGCCTGAACGCTGCGAAAGTGTTCTACGTCGTCCTGCATGCTGCGCTCGGTACGAAACAAGACCCCCATCTCGCCGCGCTGTTCCTGCATCCCCATTACTGTTGCCACCGCTTCATAGTCGTCATAGGGGAGCTGTTCGGCAATCACGTCGATGCTGCAGGAACATTGCTGCATGGTGAGATGGTCCTGGCCATTGGCCGCCATGCAACCGATCACATAGTCCACCCGTGCTGCGGTGGGATAGTCGTTGTCTGCTGCCAGCGTTCTGGACGGTAACAGGAATGCCATGCTCAGAATGATCGCTGTCAGCCCTGTAAGGTTGATGGTGGGGCAGTACGTCTTGTGGTTGTCCATGCGTACCTCTGTGCCACTTCATGTGGAATCCGGTAGACGGAGGCTCTTTGCTGGTTTCAAGTTATGGTACTTGCCGGTTTTTTTCCACCTGGGGCTGGCATGGAAGAGAGCCGCCCTCGGAGAAAATGATCCGGCCCTGAAGGAGGCGTCAGACACCTGGTCGACTTTCGAACAAGGTGCTGACACCTGTCGCTGGCAGCGCGACACTGATGGACCACCGGACGTACTGAGCTGAGCAGCACTCATATGCTCAAGCCGCGGCAGCTCCAGAATTGGCATGGGAGCCGATCCTGCGCGGGAGGCTCACTTGCCGCTGGTGCTAGTTCTGTAGCTGTATCAACAACGGCTCGATGCCCTGAGTGCTCATCAGGTCCTGGGCGCGAGCCAGTTCGTTGCGGTCGTCATACGGCCCGACCTGGACTCGGTGCCAAGTGGCGCCGCCGGTGACTTCCACGTCGCTGATCTTGGCCAGCAGGCCAAAGCCTTTCAGACGGTCGGCCAGTTGGCGAGCATCATTCATCTGGCGGAAGGAAGCGGCCTGCAGCATGTAACGTCGGCTGTCGCTACTGTTGCTGGCAGTCTCCGGGGCGCGGTTGCTGTTGTTGGTGCTGGTGCTGGTGCTGGCATTGGCGGTGATCAGCGCGGCAATCGGGTCATTGTCGGAGATGCCTTCGTTCTCTTTCTCAGGCGGCTCAGCGGCTTCGGGACGTTGAGCCGCTTCGGGGCGCTGAGCCCTGGACGCCGGAACATCTGTGTCCGCAATCACCTCGGTATCAGGTAACAACGTATAGAACTCAAACGTCGGTGCTGGAGGTTCCTTGCTGTCGGCGGTGCCGCTGCCTTCAGTAGAACCGCTGTTCGGGGCAGAGGAACTGGGTTTGGGCAACACTGCTGCAATAGGAGAGTGTTCGTCCTGCCACGGAGCCGTGCCATTCTGGTGGTGAGCCAGCAGAAAGCCGGCAGCGACCCCCACGGCTGCCCACAACCAGCCAGGCAGTCCACGCCCCTGTGGGGAGGCTTTGGTGCGTTTGCGGCTGGTTGTGGCGCCGCGTTTGCTTGGTGGATTCTTGCGAGGGGCCATGGGTTACATTTCCTCCGGTGCACTCACGCCCAGCAGGTCCAGGCCGTTGCGCAGTACCTGACGGGCTGCCAGCCCCAATGCCAGACGAGCATTGCGCAGGGCGTCGTCTTCGACCATTACCTTGCAGGCGTTGTAGCAACTATGGAAGTCAGCTGCCAGGTCCTGGAGATACTGGGCGACCTGCTGGGGCTCGCGCGATCGGGCCGCATGCGAGACGACTTCCGGGTAGCGTGCCAGCCGGTTGAGCAGCAGTTTTTCCTGCTCGGCATCCAGCAGGCCGAGGTTGGCCATGGCCAGCTCGTTATCGAATGGCAGGTTTTCCGAATCGGCCTTGCGCAGCACGCTGCAAACTCGCGCATGGGCATACTGTACGTAGTAGACCGGGTTGTCGTTGGACTGCGAGCGAGCCAGGTCGATATCGAAGGTCAACTGCGAGTCGGCACGCCGTGCGGCGAGGAAATAACGAGTGGCATCTCGGCCCACCTCGTCGATCAGATCACGCAGCGTGACATAACTGCCCGCGCGCTTGGACAGTTTGACCTCGACGCCAGAACGCGTGACCAACACCATCTGGTGCAGTACATAGTCGGGCCAGCCCTGCGGAATGCCGGTGTCCAGTGCCTGCAAACCAGCGCGCACACGAGTCACGGTGGAGTGGTGATCGGCTCCCTGCTCGTTGACGACAGTGCCGAAGCCGCGCTGCCATTTGTCCAGGTGATAGGCCACATCCGGCAGAAAGTAGGTGTAGCTGCCGTCGCTCTTGCGCATCACCCGATCCTTGTCGTCGCCGAAATCGGTGGTGCGCAGCCACAGGGCGCCATCCTGCTCGTAGGTGTGACCGTTGTCGACCAGGCGCTGGGCGGTCTCCTCGACCTTGCCATCCTTGTACAGCGAGGATTCGAGGAAATAGACATCGAAGGAGACACCGAACGCACGCAAGTCGAGGTCCTGCTCGCGACGTAGCCAGGCAACAGCGAATTCACGAATCGCATCGAGGTTGTTGGCGTCAGTCGCCGCGGTGACATGACGGTCATCTGCGTGAACGGATTCGCCAGCCATGTACGCCTTCGCCACATCGGTGATGTAGTCGCCGCGATAGCCATCCTCGGGCCAGCTATCGTCCTCTGGACCGAAGCCCAGAGCTCGAGCCTGCACCGAGAGCGCCAGATTGTTGATCTGAGCGCCGGCATCGTTGTAGTAGAACTCGCGGGTCACCTCGTGACCAGTAGCCTCGAGCAGGCGGGATAGGCAGTCACCAACAGCAGCCCCACGACCATGACCGACGTGTAGAGGGCCAGTCGGGTTGGCGGAAACAAACTCCACCTGCACCTTGCGGCCCTGCCCAACAAGGCTGCGGCCGAAGGTATCGCCAGCTTCGAGTACCTGGCGAACCACCTGCGCGGCGGCATCGGTGGCGGCGAAGAAGTTGATGAAGCCGGGACCCGCGATGTCCACACGCGAAACGGCGGTATTTTCCGGCAGAGCGGCGACCAGCTTTTCGGCCAGTTGGCGCGGCGGCTGGCCGGCTGGTTTGGCCAGCATCAAGGCAATATTGGTAGCGTAATCGCCGTGGGTCTTGTCACGCGTCGGGTCGACCTTGATGACCGGGGTGATTTCGGCCGGCACAACCTGTTGCTGCTTGAGCTCGTCCAGCGCGGCTTCGAGCAGCGCAACAATAGTGTCTTTCATGAGAAATTCGTGTCCTGTGGCTCGGTGACGGGCAACCGACTGTCCTGAAAAACTGTTCCGAGAAAAAACAGTGCCCGTCGGCGGGCAGACCTGGCCGACCATTATCAGTGATTGCGGCCAGCCTTTAAAGGCCGAACGGTCCGACTCAACTCAGCGTCTGTGGGTCAATGTCCAGTGACCAGCGCACTCGACGTGCTTCTGGACAACGTTCCAGCCATGCGACCAGCCAGGCGCAGGCTTCGTGGAGCAGGCTGCGCTTCTGCGCCGACAGCATCAACTGCAGGTGGTAACGGTTCTGTCGTCGCTCCATAGGGGCAGGAACCGGGCCGAGGCAGTCCACAGCCAGCCCACTTTGCTGGAGGTGATCGCGCATGATGGTGGCAGACTGGCTGGCCATGGTGCTCAATTGAGCCTCATTGGGGCTTTCGAGACGTAATAGCGCCATATAGCGCCAGGGAGGCAGTGCGGCAATACGCCGCTCCTCAAGCAGTGTCGTGGCCAGAGCTTCGTATCCGCGTTCGGCCAGTAGGCGTAGGTTGGGGTCATCCGGATGCATGGTCTGCACCAGCACCCGTCCGGGGTGGGCAGCGCGACCCGCGCGCCCTGCGACCTGTTCGAGCAATTGGGCACTGTGCTCGAGGGCGCGGAAGTCACTGGCGTAAAGGCCTGCATCGGCGTTGACGACAACTACCAGCGTTACATGTGGCAGATGATGCCCCTTGGCCAGCATCTGGGTACCGACCAGCAGTGCTGGTTCGCCACGGCGGATCTCGGTAAGCATCCGGTCCATGGCATCTTTTGCTCGGGTACTGTCACGGTCGATGCGATATACCGGCACCTTGGGAAACAGCTCTCCGAGAGTTTCTTCGCTGCGCTCTGTGCCACTGCCCAGCGGACGCAGGTCGGCGCTGCCGCAGTCAGGACAGGCATCGGGAAGCGCACGCCGCCGATCGCAATGGTGGCAGGCGAGCATGGGTGGATGGCGATGCAGGGTCATGCGCGCATCGCAGTGATCGCACTCGGCCATCCATCCACAGGCGTGGCAGGCCAGTGTCGGGGCAAAACCACGACGATTGATGAACACCAGCACCTGATGACCGGCATCCAGCGTTGCACCAATGGCATCGATGACCGGTGGCACCAGGCCACCGCGCCGGATACGAGCCTTGGTATCGGTAAGTTCGAGTTTCGCCGGAGGGTGACGAGTCGCTCGCTGGCGCATGGTCAGGCGCCGATAATGGCCTCGTTGAGCGTGCAGCAGACTTTCCAGCGAGGGTGTGGCACTCCCCAGCACCAGCGGGATCTGGTGATGCCGGGCGCGCATTACAGCAAGATCACGCGCGTGATAGCGCAGACCGTCCTGCTGTTTGAAAGAGCCGTCATGTTCCTCGTCGACGATGATCACGCCGGGGCGGGCGAGTGGCGTGAAGATTGCCGAGCGAGTGCCGATAATGATCGAGGCACGACCGCTGGAGGCTGCTTGCCAGGCGTCCAGTCGTTCGTGATCGGTCAGGCCTGAGTGCAAGGCGACGACTGGCACACGAAAGCGTTGCACGAAACGGCCTAGTGTCTGTGGGGTCAAACCGATCTCGGGAATCAGTACCAGTGCCTGGCGGCCCTTTGCGACCACCGCTTCAATCAATTGCAGATAGACCTCGGTCTTGCCACTGCCGGTGACGCCTTGCAATAGACAGGGGTGAAAGCGCTCCAGGCCTTCGTGCAGCACCGCCAGAGCGGCACTTTGTTCAGCGTTGAGTGTCAGTGCGGGACTGGCCAACAGTCCTTTGCCCTCTGCCATGGTGTTCTGGGTAAGGGTTTCCTCTCGACACTGGACCAGTCGCTTGGCTTCAAGCGCGCGAAGCTGCTCTCGGGTAAAGGACTGAGCGAAGATTGCCTGACTGGTCAGTCCGCGCGGGTGCTGGCCCAGCATCTTGAGCAGGGCGGCCTGGCGCGGCGCACGGGTCAGTCGCTCATCGTGCTCGGTAGTGGTGTCAGTGGCATGCCAGCGCTCGCGGGTACGCGCCTCGAATGGGCGTCCCTGGCGCAGTAGCACCGGCATGGCATTGGCGAGCGTGTCGCCCAGAGCATGTTGATAGTAGCGTGCGGTAAAATGACACAGCCATAACCAGTCTGCTGGTAATGGAGCGTTATCGAGGCAGGCATCTATGGGTTTGAGTCGAGAAAATTCCAGTTCACTGTGATCGCGGCATTCGATGATCACGCCAACGACCTGGCGACGGCCAAAGCTGACTCGCACGCGCAGACCGGGAACCCAGCCGCAGGAGGGCGGTGCTCCGGCTGGGAAATAGTCGAACAGGCGGCGCAGCGGCGATGGAATGGCGATGCCCAGCACGCGCGGCGCGCGCGGGGGAGAGGAATTCTGCAATTGGCCTCCACAGCGAGTTCTGCTAGAATACCGGCCCGCTTCCTTAGCGGATGCGGTCAATACCGGCCGGCTGTGAGCGAGAACGCTCCAGTCTTTACCCCGTATGCGGTGCCTGGCATCGGATCAGGTGGCGGCATACAGCCAAGTGAGGTTCAAGATGAAACAAGGTATCCACCCGGATTACAAGAAGGTCGGCGCGACTTGCTCCTGCGGCGCTACTTTCGAGGTTGGTTCGACTTCCGGTCATGACCTGAGCCTGGACGTTTGCTCCCAGTGCCACCCGTTCTACACCGGTAAGCAGAAGCAAGCCACCACTGGTGGTCGCGTCGAGCGCTTCAACAAGCGTTTTGGTGCTGCCATCAAGCGTTGATCGCATCGCGTTCTCGCTCAACAAACCCGCCCTCAGAGGCGGGTTTGTTGTTTATGGCCCGTGCTGCACTGCACCAGTGCAGGGGATTGAGTCAACGGCTAAGCTGACCAGAATAAACGTAAAGCAATGTAAGTCTTTTGCAGTAATGTTGATGGGTTGATCGCTTCTCGGCAGCAAGTTGATTGATACGGGGCAGCCCGTTTCACGCTGAGTCGAGATACCATGAATAGTTTAGGTATTGTTTTTGTTGCGGTGCGACAAAATCTTGTCGGCACCTGCGTGGAAAATCGCTGAAATTGCGTGTATTCCACTGGAAGTCGTGTAGTGTTGAGAAATGGAAAATTTTTCTATAATCTCGATGCCACAATGTTTACTGCCTTTCTACAGGACACCCGGACACTGAGCATGACTGATGCCAAGAAGCAGGCCGCGCTGGATTATCACGCCTTTCCGATTCCCGGTAAGCTCTCGGTTGAGCTGACCAAACCCACGGCGACCGCCAGAGACCTGGCGCTGGCCTACAGCCCTGGAGTGGCTGAGCCGGTGCGCGAGATCGCAGCGGACCCAGAGAACGCCTATCGCTACACCGGCAAGGGAAATCTGGTTGCAGTGATTTCCGATGGCACGGCAATTCTCGGCCTGGGGAACCTGGGCCCCCTGGCGAGCAAGCCGGTCATGGAAGGCAAGGGCGTGCTGTTCAAGCGCTTTGCCGGAATCAACTCGGTGGACATCGAAGTCAATGCCGAGAGCCCTCAGGCCTTCATCGACACCGTGGCACGCATTGCGGATACCTGGGGGGGGATCAACCTCGAGGATATCAAGGCGCCCGAGTGTTTCGAGATCGAGCAGGCGCTGGTCGAGCGTTGCAATATTCCGGTCTTCCACGACGATCAGCACGGCACCGCCATCGTGACCGCCGCAGGTATGCTCAATGCTCTGGATATTGCCGGCAAGTCGCTGGAGGCGGCGCGTATCGTCTGCCTGGGGGCCGGTGCGGCAGCCATTGCCTGCATGAAACTGCTGGTGGCCTGTGGCGCTCGCCCCGAAAATCTGGTGATGCTGGATCGCAAGGGGGTCATTCACGCCGGGCGTGAGGACCTCAATCAGCACAAGGCAATGTTTGCTGTCGATACCGACAAGCGGACGCTGGATGATGCTATCGACGGTGCGGATGTGTTCGTCGGCCTGTCTGGCCCCGGGCTGATGACTGCGGACCACATCCGCAAGATGGCGCCGAATCCGGTGGTCTTTGCCTGCACCAACCCTGATCCGGAAATTCACCCGGATCTGGCTCGAGAGGTGCGGCCTGATGTGATCATGGCCACCGGTCGTTCCGACTACCCGAACCAGGTCAACAATGTTCTTGGTTTTCCGTTCATCTTCCGCGGAGCGCTTGATGTGCGGGCCACGCGTATCAACGAAGCGATGAAGGTTGCGGCGGTGCATGCTCTCAAGGATCTTGCCCGTGAACCAGTTCCCCAGGCCGTGCTGGATGCCTATGAGGCGGACGAGATGAGTTTTGGTCGCGAGTACATCATTCCCACTCCGGTGGATGTGCGTCTGTTGGAGCGTGTGACTTCGGCTGTTGCTCAGGCAGCAGTGGACTCGGGAGTCGCGCGTAAGCCGTATCCGTCACATTATCCGCTCAAGACCGTCGAGGATGTCTACGGTTGATCCTGATCGCGAACCCTCGCCAGGAAGCACAATCGCCCCGGTCAGATGACCGGGGCGATTGCGTTATGGCAGTGTTCAGTCTGAGGACTGCTCAAAAGGAATAGCGCAGCGAGGCCGAAGTGGTGCGGTCGGTCTCTGAGTCGACATCCTCGGGCGGGGCTGAGTTGTGCTTGATCTCGTGGGAAAGTCGCAGCGACATGTGCGCATTGATGCGTGTATCAAGAGCCGACAGCGACCGAGTGGTGGTATTGGCCTCGGTGCCTTCCACCGACAGTTCCTGCTCGAGGCTGGCGGACTCACTCAATTGGTAACCAGCCTCCAGGGCGCCATAGGCTACTGCCCACTGCTCGTCCTCTTCCCCTTCGATAGCATCGGCACGGTAACCCGGGCCGGCCTCCAGAGTCAGGTTGGCGGTCGGACTATCGATCAGTTGGCGGCCATAGCCGGTAATGGCGGTAAGCTGGTGGTCATAGCCGCTGAAACGATCCTTCTCCCAGCGACCGAAACCGAACAGGTAATTTGGACCATCGAGTTCGCGGCGCTCTCGCATGGAGCCCAGATACCGCTCTGCGCTGGTTTCATCATCCTCGCTGGCATGACGTATTTCCCCACGTAGGCTATGCATCCACAGGCCTGTAATCCACGATAGCTCACCCTTGCCCAGCAAGGTTTCGCTATTGGAGTTGCCCGATAGTTGGGTATAGCCAAGCTCCGCCTCTCCTTCGAACGGAGGCGCATCTTTCTCTGGGGCTTCTGGAGAATAAAAGGGAGTGGCGGCGGCGTAATGGGTCGGCGCAATGCTGGCAATGCAGAGCGCAAGTGTAGCCGCTTGACGTCGTGAAAACTCCATGAAGGGGTCTCTTTCCGGATTCAGAAAGCGACAGTTGGGTGATGAGAGACGGCATCCATACCGCTTGATCTGGTGTCCCCCCGGCGGGTGTCGCCGGAGGGGAGAGGCGTGTCGCCGATTAGAAGATGGCTTCGTAGGCGCCGGTACCTTCGGAGCCGCTGTGCTCCTCGATAACGCTTTCCACGCGCTGCGGCTGATAGGTGGGCAGATGGTCTTCGTCGAAGATCTCTTCCATGCCGCCGGGCTGGCCATCGCTGAGCAGGCGACCGGTATTGGGGTCGATGCGTTCGGTGACGATGCCTTCCGGTGGCTCGGGGACATCTTCGGGAGTACCTTCCAGCGCAGCACTCATGAAGTCGACCCAGATCGGCAAGGCGGCCTGGGCGCCATACTCTGCGGTCGGCGAGTAGTCGTCCTTGCCGACCCAGACCGTGGTGGCCAGGTGCTTGTTGAAGCCGGCGAACCAGGCGTCACGCTGATCGTTGGTGGTGCCTGTCTTGCCGACGATGTCCTCGCGGTTCATGGCCAGGGCCCCACGAGCGGTACCGTGTTCAACGACTTCACGCAGCATGTCGCGCAGCAGGTAGGCCGCACGCTCGTTGACCACTCGCGGAGCGACTTCATAAGTCTTGCCGTCAATCTCGGTGGTGGTTTGATCCGGGCCACACTCACGGCAGGCGACACGCGGATTGGCTTCGTCCACCAGCGTGTTCTGTTCTCCCTGGGTGATCTTCTCGATAAACCAGGGGGAGACTCGGAAGCCGCCGTTGGCCAGTACCGCGTAGGCGTTGGTCATTTCCAGCGGTGTCAGGCTGGCACTACCCAGGGCCAGCGACAGGCCGTGGGGCAGACGATCACGCGAGAAGCCAAAGTCCACCAGGAAATCGATGGTGCGATCGAGGCCGATGGACTGCAGCAGGCGAATGGTCACCAGGTTACGTGACCGGGCAAGTCCTACGCGCAGGCGCGTCGGGCCGAGGAAGTCTCCGCTCGAGTTGGAGGGGCGCCACAGCTGGTTGCTGCCGTCGTTGAGTACCACCGGTGCGTCATTGATGACGGTAGCGGGTGTGGCTTCACCGCTATTGAGGCCTGCCAGGTAGATGAATGGCTTGAAGATCGAGCCCGACTGACGACGTGCCTGAATAGCACGGTTGAACTTGCTGGCATCGAAGTCGAAGCCTGCCTGGAGAGCGAGAATTGCCCCCGTCTGCGGTTCCATGACCACCAGTGAGCCTTCTGCATCGGGCTGCTGCGACAGGCGCCAGCTATCGTCCTCACGCTCGAGGATGCGCACCAGGTCGCCGCGGCTGGCAATCTCGGAGGCACTGGACGGAGCCGCGCCACGATAGCGCGCGGACTTGTAGGGCGCTGCCCACTTCAGCCCATCCCACTCGATGGTGACCACCTCTCCGTCACTCATCAGGACCTTCATCTGCTGGCCTTCGCTGCTGACAACAATCGCCGGCTGCAGTGGACCGTAGGAATGCGAGCGCTCGAGTACCTGGAGCCAGTTACTGACGTCGCCTTCCACACCCTCGACTGTCGTCTGGCTGCGTTCAGCGGCACGGCGTGCGGTTTCGATGACTTCGGGCGACTCGGACAGCTCTTCTTCCAGGCCACTGCGCTCGGTCCGATCCTGAGCCTCGGCAAGGCTCTGGGGAATATCGGTCTGCTCGGCCCCACGCCAGCCATGGCGAGTGTCATAGGCAATCAGGCCATCGGCCAATGCTCTGCGTGCCATCGGCTGCAGTTTGCTGTCGATGGTGGTGGTAATTCGGTAGCTACCGTTGTACGCGTCGTCTCCGAAGCGTTCGATGGCGAACTGGCGAGCCATTTCAGCAACGTAGTCGGCCTGGACCTCGGCGCGTGCAACATGACGTTTGGCGGTGATCGGCGCTTGAACGGCTCCGTCATAGGCAGCCTGGTCGATATAGCCCAGCTCACGCATGCGATACAGAATCCAGTTACGACGGATCAGTGCACGCTCGGCATTGGCCAGTGGGTTGAAGGCTGATGGTGCCTTGGGCAAGCCAGCTATCATGGCAGTCTGTGCCAGATCCAGTTCGCTGAGTGGCTCGTTGTAGTAGACCTCCGCCGCGGCGGCGATACCGTAGGCGCGGTGCCCCAGGAAGATCTTGTTGACGTAGAGCTCCATGATCTCCTGTTTGGACAGAATCTGCTCCATCTGCAATGACAGGAGAATTTCTCGCACTTTGCGAGTAAAGGTCTGATCCAGCGTCAGCAGGTAGTTACGCGCGACCTGCATGGTGATAGTCGAGCCCCCTGACTGGATATCACCACCACTGGTCACCAGTTGTACCGCCGCGCGAACAAGACCTTTGGGATCAACGCCGTGGTGTTCGAAGTAATTCGAGTCTTCGGCAGCCATCAGTGCCTCCACCATCTGTGGAGGGATATCGTCGTAATCGACGGGCATGCGTCGCTCGTCGCCGAACTCGCCGATCAGTTGATTATCGCGGGTATAGATGCGCAATGGGGTCTGCAGTTCGAAATCCTGCAGCTGGCGCACATCGGGAAGGCCCGGGGCGAAATACAGCGCGGCTCCGACGAGGGCCAGCGCAGCAGCGGCCCCAAGCGAGATCGCCAGCCACACGGCGGAAAAGATAAGAGTTCTGAGGTACTTCATGAAATCGCGGTGTCCATGCTGGAAACGAAAACGGCAGGGCGCTGAGTCTGGGTCTGGCATTCCATTGCGATGGCCATTATAGGATCACGCGCTGTTCGCCACCACCATTGGCAGTAAATGCCTGTGCCAGGACGATAGTCAAACCGCATTCACTATCAAATGTGGGACGACAATGCGCTAGCGTAAGTAGTGGAGGCTGAGCGGGATGCTTGGCATCGCTTTTCAGGGGTGCAAGGAATGCATTTTACCTCTTCTGCCAAGGGTTTGGTTGGCGTTGACATCACTTCGACCACTGTCAGGTGTATCGAGCTCAAGGCCTGGCGGTCCACCTGGCGGGTGGGTGGCCATGCGATTGAGCCGTTACCACCTGGTGCTGTGGTCGGGCGCTGCATACAACAGCCGGCGGCTGTCGCCGCGGTTCTGTCGCGTGCGGTGGCCCACCTGGGCCCGCATTCGTACCGGGCTGCCGTTGCCGTGCCGGTCAGTGCGGTGACCATTGCACGGTTGAGTCTACCGGCGACGTTCAATGATGCCGATATTGCGGCACGCCTTGAGTGGGATTCGGACAAGTATTTTGCCGTTCCGTTCACCGAGATGGCTATTGATTTTCATCATCTCGGGATTGATGAGTCCAACGCGTCATACCAGAACATCGAACTCGTGGCTTGCCACGAGCGTTGGATAAACCAATGGGTCGGTCTGTTGCAGGATGTCGGCCTCGAACCGGTGGCGGTGGACTGTGAGAGTCTGGCACTACACAGGGTGCTGCGGTTCTGTTATCCCGGACCGGGAGGAACGGACCTTATGCTGATCGACTTGCGTGCTGAATTGATCGCCATATACGTGTGGCGTGACGGCGTGCTGGGCTACAGCCGAGATTTTCCTGGTGAAGAGTATCGTCAACAGGAAGAGTCTGTCGATATACCCGGTAGTGAGCAATTGGCATACCGAGTTCTCAGTTGTCTGGGGCTGTGTGGTTCCGTCTGTGATACGTCCAGGCTACATCACCTGGTGGTCAGTGGGGATGTTCCCGAGGACAGCCGGACCTTGCGTACTTTACTCGAGCAGGCAGGTTTTGCCGAGGTCTGCTTCGCTGACCCGTTGGCGACACTTCTCGGCAGTTCGTCCACCCATCAGCGAGATCCTTCATCGCACTGCTCCTCACTACAGGAATCTTCGCAACAGGGCTCGTCACAACAGGGCTCTCCACAACAGCATTCTGCAGCTCTTCTGGTGGCTTGTGGGCTGGCGATGTGGGGCCAGCGATGAATCATGTATCCATCAACCTGATGCCATGGCGAGAGGCGGAAGACAGGCGTCGTGCCCGATGCTTCTGGGTGCAGGTGGCGTTGTGTGCAGGGCTGGCATTTCTGCTGGCAGGAGGGGTGGCTGCGTTCTTCCGCCATGAGGTCGGTATCGCACAGCAGCGTCAGAGGCACATAGAGGCCGCGATAGAGGCTCTGGAGCCCCAGCTGAACCAGCTGCGGAGGTTGAGACAGCAGGTCACTGCGCGGGAGGCTCGGCTCATGGAGTGGCGTCAGGAGTTGCAGACTCGACGACTCAGAGTGGAGCTGTTCAACGAGCTGGCCGCCAGCATTGAGCCTGGCGTGCGCTATCAAGTGGCAACAGTGCGAGGGCAAAGCGTGGAGCTGCGTGGTGATAGCGTTGACAGTGCTGCACTGGATCGGCAGCTACAGCGCCTCGAACTGTCCGATATCTTTGAGCGGGCCGAGTTGACTGGTGTCGTAGCTCGAGGTGGGAGACAGCATTTCACCTTGAGCATGAGCCTGACGATGAGTGGCGACTGATGAGCCTCGCTCGGGAGTGGCGGCGGGTGTGTCAGTTGCGTCGGGACCAACTGCAGCTATCCGAGGCAGGCCGGTGGCCGTTGCTGTTGCGACTGATGATGCTGGTGGTGGCCTTTGTCATTAGCCTGGTGGCGGCCCGAGTATGGCTTGTAGAGCCACAGCAACAGGCTTTGCGGGAGGCGCGGGCAAGAGAGGAGCAACGACTGGATAGCTATCGCCGTTTGAGATGGGAAATTGCGGGAAGTGGACAGCTCGAGAAGCGTGCTCGAAATCTGGGTGAGCAATGGGAGATGTTGAGGAAGCCCGCTCGAAACATGACAGCCCCATCGCTGATGGAGCAAATCGGTGAGTTGGCAGCCGAGCACGATCTGAATGTCGAGACACTGGCACTTGCAGGCAAGGCCACAGGTTCCATGGAGGGGGCGCTGGATCTGGAACTGTCCGGAGGCTACCACCGGATCGCTGAGTTTGTTGCGTCATTGGTGGGCATGCCGGTGAACATGACGTTACGTGATATGAGCCTGATCAGGAACGATCAGTCTCTGGAAATGACCGCGAGGATCGAGATTTTTCGCGTAGTTCCTTCCACAAATGACGCCCTGGAGAGCTCGGTAGAGCCCGGGAGAGGTTCGCCATGAGTGGCTGGCGCCTGGTGAAGTGCTGCGGCTGGTGGTTGGCAGCGCTGCTCTGCGGCTGTGATGGAGTGGATGCTGAGAGATTGGAGTCAGAGCTGGCAGCGAAAGCAGATTCGCTGCCGGTTGTGGAGGTGATGGATGTTGCTGCCGATGAGTTACCTATGCCGGCAGCCTATCTCCATGCCGCAGGAAGAAGTCCCTTTTACCTCGACGGCAGCGTTGATGTCCCGGTAGGTGCTTCGGAGCAGGAGTATTCCGCTCTGCAACAGTACCCTCTGGAGATGCTCACCCTGCGGGGCATTCTTGTTCAGGGTGATGAGCGTTGGGCATTGATGGCGTCACCTGATGGCCGTCTTCATCGACTGGGTATGGCGCAGCACATGGGGCGAGCCGGGTGGCGGGTCACTGATGTCGGTGTGCAAAGCGTGACGTTGGTAGCTTCGGATGCTGCGGATGACCATGCGTCTGCTTCGCGTGTGCTGTGGCTTGGTGGCGCGGGTCGTGAATAGAGGGTTTTGACAGCCACAGGGAAGGTGGTGACATGCGTAGATGGGTAGGGATGCTGTGTATATTTGCGGTGCTGGCTGCCCCCATGGCAGTGGCGGAGTCCGTGGAGAAGGAACCGATATCACTGAACTTCCATGATGCTGAACTCAGCGCTGTATTGGCGGCAATCGCTGATTTTACTGGGCTCGATATCATCGTCAGTGATGCCGTGAGGGGGCGGGTGACACTGCGCCTCGATCGAGTACCCTGGGACCAGGCGCTTGAGCTTGTATTGCGTAGCCAGGGGCTTTCAAGCCAGCGTCAGGGCAATGTGATCATGGTGGCGCCAGCCATGCAGACGGCCAGTCAAGTTGTCGCACCAGCAATCCGAATGCCGGTGGAATCAACCCCTTCGCTGGTTCTGGAGCAGTTGACGCTGCGTTACGCTCGTGCTGCAGACATGGCGTCGCTATTGCGAGGTGAGCAGGGCCTGGGCCTACTGTCGGAATATGGCCGAGTGGCCGTTGATGAGCGGACCAATACCCTGTTGGTGCAGGACAGGCAGCAGCGTCTGGCATCAATTCGCAACATGCTGCAGAGTCTGGATATTCCTGCCGCTCAAGTACAGATTGAGGCGCGCATTGTCGTCGTGCGTGATAGCGCGGCACGAGAGATCGGCATTGACTGGGGATTGTCGAGCCGTAGAGGGTTGATTGCGGGCAGCGACGGTCGCACACGGTTGGCGGACCGGTTCTCGGGTCGTGGAGGTCACGGTGGTCTGGCGGTGGATCTCGGAGATCCGGTGGCGCCGGGAGGCGCTTTCAATGTGGGGTATCTTGCCAGTGATGTACTGCTTGACCTCGAATTGCGTGCGCTGGAAAGCGAGGGGCGCAGCAAGACCATCTCCGAGCCGCGCATCATTACCGCCAATCAGCATCCGGCCGTCATCAAGCAGGGTAAGGAGGTTCCCTATCAGGAGGAGACCTCCAGCGGGGCGACCAATACCGAGTTCAAGGAAGCGGTGTTGGCGCTGGAGGTGACACCGCAGATTACGTCCGATGACGCTGTTGTCCTCGACCTGCGCATCAACAACGACACCATCGCCGATCAGAGTTTTGCGGGAGCGCCGGCGATCGATACCAATCAGATAGCCACGCGGGTGCGGGTGGCCAATGGGGCCACGGTGGTGCTGGGCGGCATTCTGACTCATGACCAGGCACGTAACCTCCATCGCATCCCCTGGTTGGGTGATCTGCCGCTATTGGGAAACCTCTTTCGGTATACCGAGGAAGTCCGCGATAGGGTAGAGTTGTTGGTATTCATAACACCCCGAATTCTCGACGACGGCCTGGCGGTTGCTGATGCAGGAAGTACCTAACCTGATCTTGATTGGCCCCATGGGGGCCGGTAAAAGCACTATCGGCCGCCTGCTGGCGGCCGAAATGTCACGCAATTTCCATGATAGCGACCATGAGATACAGGCGCGCTGTGGAGCGGACATCCCGTGGATATTCGATGTCGAGGGCGAGCAGGGGTTTCGTGATCGTGAAAGCTCCATGATCGAGGAACTGGTCGCCAGACAGGGCGTGGTCATTGCCACTGGCGGTGGCGCTGTGCTGCGCGATGAAAATCGTCGCCTGATTCGCGAAGGCGGCACCGTCATCTATCTGTTCACCACCGTAGAGCAGCAGCTCAAGCGCACGGCGCGGGACCGTAACCGACCGCTGTTGCAGCGTGGTGATCGCGAGCAGTTGCTGCGAGACATGTTTGCCCTGCGTGATCCGCTGTATCGTGCCACGGCGGATATGGTTGTGCGTACGGATCGTCGCGGGCCGCGCGCTGTTGTCAATGACATCATTCGTCGCGTTCAGCGACTGGTTGACCCTCTCACCTGCAAGGCTGGCCCATGAGTACCGATACCTCGACTGCATCCAGCAACCTGTTGACCCTCAATGTGGCGTTGGGTGAACGCAGTTACCCTATTGTCATTGGCCCCGGCCTGATCGGCGATGGCGAGCGGCTGGCCGCTAGTCTCGCAGGTAGGCAGGTGATGGTGGTTACCAATGACAGCGTGGCTGAGCATTATCTGGAGCGCCTGACCTCCTCGCTGCCCGATAGCCTGGAGGTCAGGACGCTGATTCTGCCCGATGGTGAGGTCCACAAGACTTTCGCCAGCGTCGAGCGTATATGGGATGCATTGCTGGAAGCCGGGTTCAATCGCCGTTCTTCGTTGGTGGCACTGGGAGGCGGTGTCATCGGTGATATGGTCGGTTTCGCTGCGGCCTGCTATCAGCGTGGCATCGACTTCATTCAGGTGCCCACCACGTTGCTCTCCCAGGTGGATTCCTCGGTGGGTGGCAAGACCGGGGTCAACCACCCTCTCGGCAAGAACATGATTGGTGCGTTCTGGCAGCCGCGTGCCGTGCTTATCGATACCGATGCCCTGACGACCCTGCCATCCCGTGAGTTGTCGTCAGGATTGGCTGAGGTGATCAAGTACGGTCTGATCCATGACCAGTGTTTCCTTGAATGGCTGGAGAGGGAAATGAGTGGTCTGCGCGAGCTCAACACTGAGCTGCTGGCGCGTGCCATCGAGCGCAGTTGTGCGATCAAGGCCGAGATTGTTGCCGCGGACGAGACCGAGCAGGGGGTGCGTGCGCTACTCAATCTGGGGCATACCTTCGGTCACGCCATTGAGGCGTATATGGGATATGGCCGTTGGTTGCACGGTGAGGCAGTGGCGGTCGGTATGGTCATGGCGGCGGATCTTTCGCAGCGGTTGGGGTGGATCGATGCCGCAGCCGTTGAACGTACCCGCCGTATCATCGCGGCAGCCGGATTGCCGGTTGAAGCGCCTGCCGAGATGAGTGTCGACGACTTCCTGGCGCGCATGAAACTGGACAAGAAGAACCTCGACAGTCGTTTGCGTCTGGTGCTGATACGTAGCATCGGTGCAGCCTGCGTTCATGATGAAGCGCCGCTGGAAATGCTCAAGTCGTGTATTGCCGAATTTCCGCGTCGTTGATGTTCGGCGACTCATGTCTCGCGGAGTCTGGTTTTCTCCCCGGTGATGGCTGAACTGAATTTCCCGCCTCACGCCCGCCTTGTGCGGGCGTGATTCGTTTCGCTGAAGATGATCTCTTGTCGTCTGTGCCGGGTATGTCTCCCGCGTGGTATGGGGATGCCTGAGTCGCATCATCAACAACATTCCCGTCATTATTGTGCCGAAATGAGCCTAACCTTCTACAAGGTCCGCCAACACGGTGGGCTAACCTGGAGGATGGGCACCATGAGTCTCATCAAGAAGCTGGTTGCAGAGAGCATTGGAACGTTCTGGCTGGTCTTGGGTGGCTGTGGTAGTGCTGTATTGGCAGCCAATTTCGGTGGCGATGGCAATCCCCTCGGGATTGGGTTTCTGGGTGTAGCGCTGGCCTTTGGTCTGACGGTGTTGACCGCTGCCTATGCGTTCGGCCATATCTCGGGAGGGCATTTCAATCCTGCGGTGAGTGTGGGGTTGTGGGTAGGAGGGCGGTTCGAAGCCCGGGAGGTATTGCCTTATATCATTGCTCAGGTATTTGGCGGTCTGGTTGCAGGGTTCGTCCTGATGATGATTGCGCAGGGGAATGCCGACTTTGTCAGTGATTCCTCTGTGGCCGGTAATTTTGCCAGCAATGGCTTTGGTGAATTGTCGCCTGGCGGCTATAGCCTGGGAGCAGCCTTGCTCACCGAGGTAGTGCTTACCGCCATGTTCCTGATCGTGATAATGGGCGCAACTCACAAGCTGGCACCTGCTGGCTTTGCCCCTGTGGCCATCGGTCTTGCCTTGACGCTGATCCACCTGGTCAGCATCCCTGTTACCAACACCTCGGTGAATCCTGCGCGTTCCACTGCTGTGGCTGTGTTTGCCGGCTCGGGGGCGCTTTCACAGCTATGGCTATTCTGGATTGCGCCGGTCATTGGCGGTGCGCTCGGTGGCTTCGTGTATGGCTGGCTTGGCAAGGGGGAGGTCGATCGGGAGGTGTCTGGAGAGCAAGACCTACCCGAGACCTGATCAACGCTGTTACCTCAATGCCCGCTCCATGGCGGGCATTGTCATGTCTCGCTGATGAAAATAGGCCGTGAGGTGCGGATTGGAACCTCTTTCGCATGCGTCTATCCGCATGTCGTATGCTTTATCGGCATGGGGTTTTGATGGTTATTACGACTAAAGTCTAGTGGCGAGCCAAGAGCGTCTGAGCTTACTGAAAAATCATTCCAAGTGTTTGACGTGGTGAGGTTTTTTTTGCAACCTTTCTTGCAAGCTACAGATTTACGGTGTTTTTTTACTGAGGCGTCGCTGGCGGGTGATTGCGTGGCAGGCGGGGCGTGGATATGCTTGGGGCTCTTTTTCAGTGCAGTTAGCGATAGTCTGCAAAGATCTAAGATAATAAGAAAAACCAATAATAATATCGCGAAAATGCTGTGACTACAACCCTTCATCTGAGGCGCGCCCATGAACAGAGGTCTTCATCAACCCGGCGAGTTCCGTGACAACTGCGGGTTTGGCCTGATCGCCCACATGGAAGGGCAGGCTAGCCATGAGCTGCTGAGTACTGCCATCGAATCATTGACCTGTATGACGCACCGGGGCGGCATTGCTGCCGATGGCAAAACCGGTGACGGCTGCGGTTTGTTGCTCAAGATGCCCGACACCTTCATGCGCCAGGTGGCCCGCGAGGCAATCGGAGTTGAACTGAGCGAGACATTTGCCGTCGGTGCCATTTTTCTGCCCGACGACGATGCTCGTGAAGCTGCTGCGCGTGAGGTAATGGAGCGTGAACTGACCGAGCGTGGGCTCAAGGTGCTGGGCTGGCGCGATGTGCCAGTCGACCCCAGCGTCTGTGGCCCGATGGCGCTGGAATGTCTGCCGCGCATTCGTCAGCTGTTCGTCGAGCCGGGGGCTGTAGACGGTGAGGCCTTCGATGTCTCGCTGTTCATGGCTCGTCGCCGCGCCGAACAGGCTCTCAAGCATGAAGCCGACTTCTATGTCTGTTCGCTGTCCAGCGAAGTGGTGTCCTACAAGGGCCTGGTGATGCCGGTGGATTTGCCGGCCTTCTATCGCGACCTGGGTGACGAGCGTCTCGAAACCGCCATCTGCGTGTTCCACCAGCGCTTCTCGACCAATACTGCACCGCGCTGGCCGCTGGCACAGCCCTTCCGCATGCTGGCGCACAACGGTGAGATCAATACCATCGAGGCCAACCGTGGCTGGGCCAACTCGCGCAAGGAAAACTTCGTCAGCGAGCGTCTGCCCGAGATCACCGAGCTCGACGAAATCGTCAATACTACCGGCTCCGACTCATCAAGCATGGATAACATGCTGGAGGTGCTGCTGACCGGTGGTATGGAACTGCATCGTGCGGTACGCATGATGGTGCCGCCGGCATGGCAGAACGTCGAGATCATGGATAGTGAGCTGCGTGCCTTCTATGAGTACAACTCCATGCACGTCGAGCCCTGGGATGGTCCGGCGGGTGTGGTCATGACCGATGGTCGCCAGGCACTGTGCATGCTCGACCGCAACGGCCTGCGTCCGGCGCGTTGGGTGATTACCCGTAACGGTTTCATCACTCTGGCTTCAGAGATCGGCACCTATGACTACAAGCCGGAAGACGTAGTCGCCAAGGGGCGTGTAGGTCCGGGCCAGTTGTTGGCCGTGGATACCCAGACCGGGGAAGTGCTGCACACCTCGGATATCGATGCCCGTCTCAAATCAGCTTACCCCTACAAGCGCTGGCTCAAGGAGCAGGCGCAATTCCTCGAATCTGCACTGACTGAGCTGGCGGCCTTCCAGACCATGGATGCCGACCTTCTCAAGGTGCAGCAGAAGATGTTCCAGGTCAGCTTCGAGGAGCGTGACCAGATCTTGCGTCCTCTTGCCGAGAGCGGTCAGGAGGCGGTTGGCTCCATGGGTGACGATACGCCCATGGCGGTACTGTCGAGCAAGCATCGCCTGCTCACCGACTATTTCCGTCAGAAGTTTGCTCAGGTCACCAACCCGGCGATCGACCCGCTTCGCGAGTCGATCGTCATGTCACTGGAAACCTGCTGTGGCGCTGAGCGCAATGTGTTCAAGTCAACGCCGGAGCATGCTCACCGCATCGTGCTGACGACGCCGGTTCTGTCTCCGCGCAAGTTTACCGCGCTGGTGACTCAGGAAGATCCTGCGTTTGCCAGCCAGACACTGTCGCTGGGCTACGACCCTGAACAGATCGGGCTCAAGGCGGCATTGCTTGAGTTGTGTCGTGAGGCAGAAGCAGCGGCGCGTGGCGACAAGGTCATTCTGGTGCTGACGGATGCTGAGCTGCCGAAGGGTCAGGTGCCAATCCATGCTGCGTTGGCCGTCGGTGCCGTGCATCATCATCTCGGCAAGTTGGCATTGCGTCCCAGGGTCAACCTGGTGGTCGAGACCGGCTATGCCCGTGATGCTCACCAGATGGCGGTGCTGTTCGGTGTTGGTGCCACGGCGATTTATCCGTGGCTGGCCTATCAGGTCATGGCCGACATGCATCGCACTGGCGAATTGACCGGTAATCCGGCAGATGGTCGCGAAAACTATCGCAAGGGCCTGCAGAAAGGTCTGTTCAAGATTCTGTCGAAGATGGGGATCTCGACGCTGGCATCCTATCGCGGCTCGCAGTTGTTCGAGGCCGTCGGGCTATCGTCTGACGTCATGGATATGTGCTTCAGCGGTATGGCGTCGCGTATCGAGGGCACCGGCTTCAGCGAGATCCAGCTGCAGCAGCAGGCGCTGGCCAGGACGGCATGGTTGCCACGCAAGGGTATTTCCCATGGCGGCCTGATGAAGTACGTGCATGGCCATGAGTACCACGCCTACAACCCGGATGTGGTCAAGGCGTTGCAGGAGGCGGTTCAGGAGGGCAATTACGCCAAATGGAAGCGTTTTGCCGAGTTGGTCAACGACCGTGAGCCGGCGACCATCCGCGATCTGCTCAAGCTCAAGCCGGCCAGTGCTCCGATTCCTATGGAAGAGGTCGAAAGCGTCGAGGACCTTCTGCCACGCTTCGACAGTGCTGGCATGTCATTGGGCGCACTGTCGCCGGAAGCTCATGAAGCGCTGGCTCAGGCCATGAACGAAGCCGGTGGCCGCTCCAATTCCGGTGAGGGTGGAGAAGACGCATCGCGCTACGGCACCATCCGCAGCTCGAAGATCAAGCAGATCGCCTCGGGGCGTTTCGGTGTGACTCCGGCCTACCTGGTCAATGCCGAAGTGTTGCAGATCAAGGTCGCCCAGGGCGCCAAGCCGGGTGAGGGTGGCCAGTTGCCGGGCGGCAAGGTCAACGAACTGATCGCACGTCTGCGCTACGCGGTACCGGGAGTCACGCTGATCTCACCTCCACCGCATCACGATATCTATTCGATCGAGGATCTGGCGCAGTTGATCTTCGATCTCAAGCAGGTCAACCCGGATGCCCAGGTCTCGGTCAAGCTGGTGTCGGAGCCGGGTATCGGCACCATCGCCACGGGTGTTGCCAAGGCCTATGCTGACCTGATCACCGTCTCCGGTTATGACGGCGGTACCGCCGCCAGCCCGCTGACCTCGATCAAGCATGCCGGTTCGCCCTGGGAGCTGGGCTTGCCCGAGGTGCATCAGGCGCTGCGAATCAACGGCCTGCGCGACAAGATTCGTCTGCAGACTGATGGTGGCCTGAAGACTGGACTCGATGTGGTCAAGGCGGCAATTCTCGGCGCCGAAAGCTTTGGTTTCGGTACCGCGCCAATGGTCGCGCTGGGCTGCAAGTACCTGCGCATCTGTCACCTCAACAATTGTGCGACCGGTGTGGCTACCCAGATGCAGTATCTGCGCGATGAACATTTCCGCGGCACTGTGGACATGGTCAAGCATTACTTCCGCTTCATCGCCGAGGAAGTACGTGAACTGATGGCGCTGGTTGGCGTGCGTAAGCTGACTGACCTGATCGGCCGTACCGATCTGCTTGAGGTGTTCGAAGGGGTAACGGCTTCGCAGCGTAATCTCGATCTGACGCCGCTGTTGGGCAATGACCATGTGCCGGCGGACGCACCGCAGTTCTGCACAGTCAGCCGTAACGTGCCGCATGACCCCGGCAGCAAGAACAAGGAAGTGCTCGATGCGCTGTTGTCGGCAATCGAGAGTAAGGCCGGGGCAGATATGTCCTTCACCATCACCAACTGCGATCGTTCGGTCGGCGCTCTGACGTCGGGAGCCATCGCCAAGCGTTACGGAGAGGTGGGGCTTGAGGATGCACCGGTCACCGCGCGCTTCACCGGTGTGGCGGGGCAGAGTTTTGGCGTGTGGAATGCTCGCGGCTTGAACCTGTACCTGGAAGGTGATGCCAATGACTATGTCGGCAAGGGCATGAATGGCGGCAGGATCGTCATCATTCCGCCGCGTGCCAGTCGCTTCGAGAGCCACAAGACGGCGATTGTCGGCAATACCTGTCTGTATGGGGCTACCGGCGGCAGGCTGTTTGCAGCAGGCACGGCGGGTGAGCGTTTCGGGGTGCGTAACTCTGGCGCACATGCCGTCATCGAAGGTGCCGGGGATCACTGCTGTGAGTACATGACGGGCGGCATGATCTGCGTGCTCGGCGAAACGGGCGTCAATTTCGGTGCGGGCATGACCGGTGGTTTTGCCTATGTGCTTGATGAGGACCGTACCTTCGTTGACAAGTACAACCATGAGTTGGTGGAGATTCACCGCGTCAATACCGAGGCCATGGAGGCCTATCGGCGACACCTGAGAGAGACCATCGAGGAATATGTGGCGGAAACCGGCTCCGAGCGCGGTCGCGACATCCTCGAAGACTTCACCGACGTTGTTCGTCACTTCTGGCTGGTGAAGCCCAAGGCGGCAAGTCTCAATGGTCTGTTGGCTCAGTCCCGGCGGCAGCCGGAATAAGTCGCCGAAGCGCCCCGAACAAACAGGCGCCCCGAACATAGAGGAGTATCCATGGCTACCCGTATGAGTAACGATTTTCAGTTCATTGATGTCGGTCGTCAGGATCCACAGAAGAAGCCGGCACACACGCGTTCGCGCGAGTTTGCCGAGATCTATGAGCCGTATAAACCTCAGGATGCGGTCAGTCAGGCTCACCGTTGTCTGCACTGTGGTAACCCGTACTGTGAATGGAAATGTCCGGTTCACAACTACATTCCCAACTGGCTGCAACTGGTCAGCGAGGGCAATATTCTCGAGGCCGCCGAGTTGTCGCATCGCACCAACTCGCTGCCTGAAGTGTGTGGTCGAGTCTGCCCCCAGGACCGCCTGTGCGAGGGGGACTGCACGCTCAATGATGGCTTCGGTGCGGTGACCATCGGCTCGGTGGAGAAGTACATCACTGATACCGCCTTTGCCATGGGCTGGCGCCCGGACATGAGCCAGGTGACCTGGACCGACCGCAAGGTGGCCATCGTGGGCGCCGGCCCGGCTGGCCTCGGCTGTGCCGACATCCTGGCGCGTAATGGCGTGCGCTCGGTGGTGTTCGACAAGTACCCGGAAATCGGTGGTCTGCTGACCTTCGGTATTCCCGAGTTCAAGCTCGAGAAGACCGTCATGGAGCGGCGTCGGGCGGTGTTCGAGGAAATGGGAGTCGAGTTCCGTCTCAATACCGAGATCGGTAAGGATGTATCGTTCGACCGTCTACTCGAGGAATATGATGCCGTGTTCCTGGGGATGGGGACGTACAACTATATGGAAGGTGGCTTCCCGGGCGAAGGGCTCCCGGGAGTACACAAGGCGCTGGACTACCTGATTGCCAACGTCAACCATTGCCTGGGCTTCGAGAAGGACCCTGCTGACTATGTGTCGTTCAAGGGGCAGCGCGTGGTGGTGTTGGGTGGTGGCGATACGGCGATGGATTGCAACCGCACCGCGATTCGTCAGGGCGCCCGTGAAGTGACCTGTGCCTACCGTCGTGACGAGGACAACATGCCGGGCTCTCGTCGCGAAGTGGCCAATGCTCGTGAAGAAGGGGTCGAGTTTCTGTTCAACCGTCAGCCGGTGGCTGTGGTGGGTGAGGAGCGCGTCGAAGGCGTCAAGGTGGTGCGCACACGCCTGGGTGAACCCGACGAGAATGGACGTCGTCGCCCTGAGGTGGTGCCGGGGTCCGAGGAGATCATCGCTGCCGATGCGGTAGTGATTGCCTTTGGCTTCCAGCCGAGCCCTGCTCCGTGGTTCGAGACCTGGGGAATCGAGATGGATGAGCGTGGGCGTGTCAAGGCGCCGGAACGCGGGGACTTTGCCTTCCAGACGACCAACGAGAAGATCTTCGCCGGTGGCGATATGGTGCGTGGCTCGGATCTTGTGGTTACCGCTGTATATGAAGGACGTCAGGCCGCTGAGGGCATTCTCGATTATCTCGAGGTTTGAGATGATCGGACATGACGTGACCGGCAGGAGCCGAGTTGTTTGCGTAACTGGTTGAACCGGCAATGTTTGTTTCGCCGCCACCTTGCCTTTGTGGCAGGGTGGTGGCTGACGCAGACGGGGTATTCCTGCAACTGAAATTGAGCCATTAGTCGATATCTGCTACGCTGTCGTCCCATCCTGGCGCGGCTTTCTGCCGGGCCTACCGATTACGTTTCGACAGGTTCTCCATGACACGATATATCTTCGTGACCGGCGGCGTTGTGTCCTCACTTGGCAAGGGCATTGCGTCGGCTTCGCTGGCAGCGATTCTTGAGGCTCGCGGACTCAAGGTCACCATGCTCAAGCTCGATCCCTACATCAATGTGGATCCGGGTACCATGAGTCCGTTCCAGCACGGCGAGGTGTTCGTCACCGAGGATGGTGCCGAGACTGACCTGGACCTGGGCCATTACGAGCGCTTCATTCGTACGCGCATGACCCAGTCCAACAACTTCACCACCGGCCGCGTTTATGAGCATGTGCTGCGCAAGGAACGTCGTGGTGACTATCTCGGCGGTACCGTGCAGGTCATTCCGCACATCACCGACGAGATCAAGCGTCGTGTCTATGAAGGCGGCGAAGGCTTTGATGTGGCGCTGGTGGAAATCGGCGGTACGGTCGGTGACATCGAGTCTCTGCCGTTCCTCGAGTCGATCCGTCAGATCCGCAGCGAGTTGGGCGCCCAGCGTGCGCTCTTCATGCACCTTACCCTGGTGCCCTATATCCAGACCGCAGGCGAGACCAAGACCAAGCCGACCCAGCACTCGGTCAAGGAGCTGCGCTCGATCGGTATTCAGCCGGATATTCTGATCTGTCGCTCTGAGGTTGGTCTTGAGGAAGTCGAGCGCCGCAAGATTGCGCTGTTCACCAATGTCGAAGAACGAGCAGTAGTGCCGCTGCAGGATGCCGATACTATCTATCGCATTCCGCTGATGCTGCATGAGTACGGTCTTGACGATATTGTCTGCGACAAGTTTCGCCTTGATGCGGCTCCAGCGGATCTGGCCGAGTGGGTCAAGGTGCTCGATGCCAAGCTCAACCCGCTGAAGTCGATCAATATCGCCATGGTCGGTAAGTACATGGAGCTGCTCGACGCCTACAAGTCGCTCAACGAGGCACTGATTCACGCCGGTATCCAGACCCGGGTGAAGGTCAATGTCGACTATATCGACTCCGAGGACATCGAGCGTCATGGTGCGGATCGTCTGGCCGGCAAGGACGCGATTCTGGTGCCTGGTGGCTTCGGTGAGCGTGGTGTCGAGGGCAAGATCCTCACGGCGCGATACGCTCGCGAGAATGGGATTCCGTACCTGGGGATCTGTCTCGGTATGCAGGTGGCGGTCATCGAGTTTGCCCGCCATATTGCAGGCTGGGATGACGCCAACTCCACCGAGTTTACTCATGAAACTCAGCATCCGGTTGTTGGTCTGATTACCGAGTGGCTGACACCGGAAGGCAAGATCGAGGTGCGCGATGAGGCTTCTGATCTAGGCGGTACCATGCGCCTCGGCGGTCAGGAGTGTCGTCTAGCGAAAGGCAGCAGGGCGCGCGAAGCCTATGGTGATGAAGTGATCGTCGAGCGTCATCGCCACCGCTTTGAGGTCAACAATCAGTTCATCGATGAGTTGGAGAAGGCCGGGCTGGTGATCTCCGGTCGTAGCGTCGACAACTCGCTGGTCGAGATGATCGAGCTACCGGACCACCCCTGGTATGTGGCCTGCCAGTTCCACCCGGAGTTCACATCGACTCCACGCGATGGTCATCCGCTGTTCACTGGCTTCGTCAACGCGGCGTTGAACCACAAGGCACAACGGACTCGTAGCCAGTCTGCACATCAGGAGTAATCCGTATGTCTGCAGCACAACGTACCATCGAATTTGCCGGCCTCAGGGCCGGCAATTCATTGCCGCTGGTCCTGTTTGCCGGGATGAATGTGCTCGAGTCTCGCGACATGGCCATGGAAGTGGCGCAAAAGTATGTCGAAGTGAGCAACAAACTCGGTATTCCCTACGTCTTCAAGGCCAGCTTCGACAAGGCCAATCGCAGTTCGATTCACTCCTTCCGTGGCCCGGGTCTGGAGCAGGGGTTGGAGATACTGGCCGAGGTCAAGGAGCGCTTCGGGGTGCCGGTCATCACCGACGTGCACGAGCCGTATCAGGCGGCTCCGGCGGCTGAAGTTGCCGATATCATCCAGTTGCCGGCCTTCCTTGCGCGCCAGACTGATCTGGTAGTATCGATGGCTGAAACCGGGGCTGTGATCAATATCAAGAAGCCGCAATTTCTGGCTCCGCATGAAATGCGCCACATCATCAGCAAGTTCAAGGAAGCCGGAAACGAGCGTATCCTGCTATGTGAGCGGGGCTCGAGTTTCGGCTACAACAACCTGGTAGTGGACATGCTCGGCTTCGGCGAGATGAAGGATACTGGTTTCCCGTTGTTGTTTGATGTCACTCACTCGCTGCAGCGCCCCGGTGGTCGAGCCGATAGTGCCGATGGGCGCCGAGCCCAGGTACTCGATCTGGCACGTGCGGGAGTGGCCGTAGGTATTGCGGGCCTGTTCCTCGAGGCGCATCCCGATCCGGATGCTGCTCTGTGCGATGGCCCCTGTGCACTGCCACTGGACAAGCTCGAGCCGTTCCTTGTGCAGATCAAGGCATTGGATGATCTGGTCAAGGGGCTCCCCGATATCGAGATTCGCTGACCATTGCTCTACAACGCTGACACAAACCTTTGACACCTGAGGGACAAAAGAACATGACGAAGATTGTTGAAATTCGCGCTCTTGAAGTTCTGGATTCGCGTGGCAACCCCACTGTGCAGGCTGAAGTACGTCTTGAGAGTGGCGCGGTAGGCGTTGCCTGTGCACCAAGTGGTGCTTCCACCGGCTCGCGTGAAGCGCTGGAGCTGCGTGATGGTGACAAGAGTCGCTACCTCGGCAAAGGCGTGCTCAAGGCTGTGGAGGCTGTCAACGGCAAGATTCGCGAGTGCCTGGTAGGCATGGATGCGCGTGATCAGCGCGGTCTCGATAATGCCATGCTCGAGCTTGATGGCACCGACAACAAGGAAAATCTCGGCGCCAACGCCATTCTTGCCGTATCGCTGGCTGCCGCCAAGGCCGCCGCCAACGCCAAGGGTGTCGCGCTCTACGCGCATATTGCCGAGCTCTATGGTCAGCCGGGCCAGTACCTGATGCCGGTGCCGATGATGAATATCCTCAATGGCGGCGAGCATGCCGACAATAACGTCGACATTCAGGAGTTCATGATCCAGCCAGTCGGCGCAGCCAACTTCCGCGAAGCACTGCGCATGGGGGCCGAGGTCTTTCACGCTCTGAAAAAGGTGTTGTCGGCGCGTGGCCTGGCCACTGCAGTAGGTGACGAGGGTGGTTTCGCGCCCAATCTGGCGTCCAATGCTGAAGCGCTGGCGGTGATCAAGCAGGCTGTTGCTGATGCCGGCTATGAGCTGGGTAAGGACATGACGCTGGCGCTGGACTGTGCGGCTAGCGAGTTCTACAAGGATGGCAAGTACGTATTGGCCGGTGAGGACAAGAGCTTCGACTCCGAAGGCTTTGGTGACTACCTGGCCGGTCTGGTCGATGAATACCCGATCGTTTCCATCGAGGACGGTCTGGACGAGTCTGATTGGGATGGCTGGAAGTCGCTGACCAACAAGCTGGGTGATCGTGTGCAGCTGGTAGGTGATGACCTGTTCGTCACCAACACGAAGATCCTCAAGCGCGGCATCGACGAGCAGATCGGCAATTCGATTCTTATCAAGTTCAACCAGATCGGTTCACTGTCCGAAACTCTGGATGCCATTCGTATGGCCCAGGATGCAGGTTTTACTGCGGTAATCTCTCACCGTAGCGGCGAGACGGAAGATACCACCATCGCTGATCTGGCAGTGGGTACCTCGGCGGGACAGATCAAGACGGGTTCTCTGTGTCGTTCCGACCGCGTGGCCAAGTACAACCGTCTTCTGGTGATAGAGCAGGACCTGATGGATCGTGTCGCGTACCCCGGTTTGAGTGCTATCAAAGGGCAATAAGTCACCGGGATATAAGCGATTACTGTTGTTTATCCCGATGCATTTTGTAAGAGATTGACGACAAGATTTGTAAGATATCCGCCAATATACTGCCCTAAAAGCCCGCGAAGCTCTCGCGGGCTTTTTTAATGCATTGATTTATAAGGATAAACTTTTAGTAAACGATAGTGTTGTGCAGTTGGGAGCGTAATCTGCCGAGTTGAGAAGCCGCGTAGAAATGCCAGAATGACAGGCATGGATCAGAGAGGTCAGGCTTCGCAAGCGGTATTGACGGCGAAACTGGTCCTTCCCTGGGGAGACAGCGTTGTGATTGCACGGAGGCGTCCAGCGTTGGCAGGGGAGGGTCAATTGCGCCTGGGGGATTACCCCGAAATACCAACTCTTGATTCAGGATGCGTAATGGATTGCGATTTGAGTGCGCCTGGTGCGACAAGGTAGTTGCTTTCTGGGCAAGGACGTCACTCAAAGGAAGTGAGCGGAAGGAGCCGCTCAAGGACATGCTTGGAGCGGGCGGCCTACGGGCCGCCTTTTTTTTGGTGTCCAGCTTTTACGTTCCAACTGCGAGCAGCTCGAGGTGTACGTAAAGCCCGGCGAGCGAGTTATACAGCGTCAGCTGTAAAAGAAGAGCTCCGACCCCCGGCCTTTTCTGGATGGCCTGTGGCGCGAAGCTCGTTGCTTACCGCTTACCGCTTACCGCTTACCGCTTACCGCTTACCGCTCGAGAAGCTTGAGCTTGTCGCTCTTGCCATCCCACTCCTGGGCGTCGTCGAGTGGGTCCTTTCGTTCGCTGATGTTGGGCCACACTTCCGACAGTTCGGCGTTGATCTCGATGAACTGTTCCTGCCCGTCAGGGAGTTCGTCCTCGGAAAAGATCGCCTCGGCCGGGCACTCCGGCTCGCACAACGCGCAATCGATGCATTCGTCGGGATGGATGACCAGAAAGTTTGGTCCCTCATAGAAACAATCCACCGGGCACACCTCGACACAGTCGGTGTACTTGCACTTGATGCAGTTTTCGGTGACGACGAATGTCATGCCAGTCTCCCTTCCTCTCGCCGGTATCCTGCCGGCAGAAAAATCATTGGTGAGTAATGGCACCAGGTATGCCGGGCGCCAGTTCGTGGTCTTGCGGGCTTGTTGCCGCGCTGATCACGATTAGCTCGTTTGGTTATATCGAGATGGTGTTTTTATAATCACGGTCTTCGAGTGCCACATTCTAGTCCTGCGGGTCGGAAGGGGGCAAGCCTTGCCTGCTTCCAGGTTGCAGATGGTTCAGAGTGCGGCTTTCCACTGATAGAGCAGCTCAAGTGCCTGGCGCGGTGTCAGCTCATCCACTGCCAGCTCTGACAGTTGCTCGAGCAGCGGGTGAGGCGCACTGGCAAACAAATCAGCTTGCTGGGGAGTGCCTGGCATATGGGTGTTCTGTAACTGTGTATGCCCCAGATCGACTTCGTGCTGTTCGAGCGTCGCGAGGCGGGCTCGGGCGGCAGTAATGACTGACTGAGGAACCCCCGCCAATTGTGCCACCTGTAGGCCATAGCTCTGGCTGGCGGGGCCCTCTTCGACGCGGTGCATGAAGATGATTCCATCATTGTGTTCTGCGGCAGTCAGATGCACGTTGGCCACCGTCGTTGCCTGCTCGGCCAGCGCGGTCATCTCGAAGTAGTGGGTGGCAAACAGGGTAAAGGCTCGAGTTTGAGTCAGGTGTTCCGCGCTGGCCCAGGCGAGGGACAGACCGTCGAAGGTACTGGTGCCACGCCCGATCTCATCCATCAGCACCAGGCTTTGTTCAGTGGCATTGTGCAGAATATTCGCGGTTTCGGTCATCTCGACCATGAAGGTTGAGCGTCCGCCAGCAAGATCGTCGCTGGAGCCTATTCGAGTGAAAATGCGGTCCACCGGGCCAATGGTGGCGGAGTCGGCAGGCACGAAGCTGCCTACGTGGGCCAACAGGGTGATCAGTGCGGCCTGGCGCATATAGGTTGATTTACCCCCCATGTTGGGGCCGGTAATCACCAGCATGCGACGCTCATCGTCCATACGCAGATCATTGGGGACGAAGGGGTTGTCACTGACCTGTTCGACAACCGGGTGACGGCCGCCGAGGATGTCGATGCCTGGCGCTTCAGCAAGCGTAGGGCTTACAAGGTCCAGTGCTCGAGCACGTTCGGCAAGCGCGCAGAGTACATCCAGTGCGGCCAGCGCTCGGCCGGTAGCCTGCATCTCACCAAGCTGGGCATTCAGGTTGTCGAGCAATCCATCATAGAGCAGCTTTTCGCGAGCGAGGGCGCGGGACTTTGCCGATAGCGCCTTGTCCTCGAACTCCTTGAGTTCGGGGATGATGAAGCGTTCGGCATTTTTCAGCGTCTGGCGACGGATATAGTCAACCGGCACCTCGCGCGCCTGGGAGCGAGGAATTTCGATGTAGTAGCCATGGACCCGGTTGTAGCCGACCTTGAGGCTTGCTAGTCCGGTGCGCTCACGCTCTCCGGTCTCGAGCTGCACCAGGTAGTCGCCGGCATGCTCGGCAAGGCCGCGATACTCATCCAGTTCGGCATCGAAACCATCGGCGATCACACCGCCATCGCGAATCACCACCGGGGGATTGTCGATCAGGGCCCGGGTCAGCGTGTCGGCGAGTTCAGGGTAGGGGTGAATATGCTGCCTGAGGTCGTCTAATGCAGTGCCTTCGGCAAATGTGGTCAGGTTGCCCTCCAGCGCCGGGAGGGCATTGAAGGCGTCGCGAAGACGGGCCAGATCGCGTGGGCGAGCGCTATAGAGAGCCACTCGTGCAAGGATGCGCTCGACATCACCGATGGCCTTGAGCTCGTCGCGCAGCCCCTGGTAATCGTCGCGATCCAGCAGCAGTGAGATGGCGGCCTGGCGTCCCTGCACCTGCTGACGATCACGCAAGGGCCGGTTCAGCCAGCGCTTCAGGAGGCGTGATCCCATGGCAGTAGTGGTGGTGTCGAGCACGCTGGCCAGCGTGTTGTCGCTATTGCCGCCGAGATTGGTGTCGATCTCCAGGTTGCGGCGGCTGGCGGCGTCGATGACCACCGCATCATCGCGGTTCTCGACACCGAGAGAGGTGACGTGGGGCAGAGCACTGCGCTGTGTGTCGCGGGCATAATCGATCAATACTCCCGCTGCGATGATCCCGGCCTGTAAGTGGGCGCAGCCGAAGCCGCGTAGATCCTGGACGCCGAACTGATCGCACAGCACGCGCGTGGAGCTTTCCAGGTCAAACAGCCAATCGCTCTGGCGACGCAGGCCTCGGCGTTCGGAGAGGGCGCCTGGCAGCGTCTGGCTTTCTGCGACCAGCAGTTCGGCAGGATCGAGACGTGTCAGTTCGCCCAGCAGCTCGGCTTCGCTGTCGATTTCGAGAACACTGAAACGTCCGCTGGACAGCTCCAGCCAGGCGATGCCGATATGTTCGCCAGTGGGAGCGATAGCGACCAACAGGTTGTCACGACGGGCATCCAGCAGTGCTTCGTCATACAGAGTGCCGGGAGTGACAATGCGCACTACCTTGCGCTCGACCGGACCCTTTGAGGTTGCCGGGTCACCGATCTGCTCACAGATTGCCACCGATTCGCCAGCCGCAACCAGCCGTGCCAGATATCCTTCGGCGCTATGATAGGGTATGCCGGCCATGGGAATAGGCTTGCCCGCCGACTGCCCGCGCTGGGTCAAGGTGATGTCGAGCAGCGCCGAGGCGCGCCTGGCATCGTCGAAGAACAGCTCGTAGAAATCGCCCATGCGATAGAACAACAGCACCTCGGGATGCTCCCGCTTGATCTTGAGGAACTGGGTCATCATTGGCGTATGGGCGGGGGGGCTGGGCTTGGCCATGTCGTTCATTGGGACTTGATGATTCCTGTGGCGAGTGGCTTGTCGTCATGGGCGTCTGGCGATCGCACAGAATAGCACGACGACACGGGCATTCTGTAGCCGTTCAGGCCTTCCGGAGCTTACAGCTCAATGTGCCCAATCGCAGGAGATACTGGTCCTGTGGTTGATTCAGTACAACCGCAGGGAACGTAACGCTGGGCAATTTGTCCAGAGTTGTGACAGCGTGCCCTGAGCCGTAACAGTGTGTCCCGAGCCGTGACAATGTTGAAAATTGCGTGAACTTGCCACCGAGTGATTTGTAGTGATCGGGCCCCACGGTTACGCTGTTTCGGCTATGGTGACATCAATCGGTGACATCCATGATTGACGACACCGGTTGGTAGCATTCTGCTTGCCTTGTGCAGATCCTGTACATGACTGACTAGCTAAAGGAGCGCGTATATGGACGTTATTCGCATTATTCTGGCCATTCTTCTTCCTCCGGTAGGGGTGTTCCTGCAAGTGGGGTTTGGTCTGCACTTCTGGCTCAATATTCTACTGACGCTTCTCGGCTATATCCCCGGCATTGTTCACGCGGTGTGGATCATCGCCAGACGCTGATGCTGGACGCTCGGTTGTTGATTGCATGCACCTACCATTTCATGACGACCAATGCGGCGCCGAGTAGGGCGCCGTGTTGGTTCTGAGGCATTGGCTATATGTCTGAATTGTTGAAAGCATCGCAGTCTCTTGCAGAACGCCTGGGCCAGAGATGTCTCGAGCTGGGGATCAGTGTCACCGCTGCGGAGTCCTGCACCGGTGGCGGAGTCGCGGCGGCGATTACCGATATTGCTGGCAGCTCGGAGTGGTTCGAGGCGGGCTATGTTACCTACTCCAATGCGGCCAAGACTCGCCTGCTGGGGGTGTCGACAGCGATACTCGAGCAGCACGGCGCAGTCAGTGAGGCTGTGGTCGAGTCCATGGTGGCAGGTGCTTGTACCGATAGCGGTGCTCAGGCCGGGGTGGCGATCAGTGGTGTCGCTGGCCCGGGGGGAGGTAGTGCTGAGAAGCCGGTGGGCACCGTGTGGCTGGCGTGGAGCGTCAAGGGGCGGGTTGATGCGCAGCGCTTCCTGTTCGAGGGCGATCGATCTGCGGTACGGCAGCAGTCAGTGGTAACCGCGCTGGAAGGTTTGCTCGAGCGTTTGGCATAGCCCCGATAGTGCATTCTTCGGAGGATTGTTCATGACCACGCGAAAGACTGGTCGCCGCCGGAATTTTTCGTCATACTACTGTTCAGCCATACAGTAATTTGTCGGGTCGCCGAGCGACTTCGAGGACAACGGTCAACAGATAACCGGTAACAGGAGCTCCACCATGGCGCAGGATGAAAATCGTACGAAGGCGCTGAACGCCGCTCTTTCCCAGATCGATCGCCAGTTCGGCAAGGGTACCGTCATGCGGCTCGGTGATGCGCCGCGCGTTGTCATGCCCTCGGTCTCCACCGGCTCCCTGGGGCTGGATATCGCTTTGGGCATTGGTGGTTTGCCCTATGGCCGTGTGGTCGAGATATTCGGTCCGGAATCCTCGGGCAAGACGACTCTGACCCTGTCCGTGATTGCCCAGGCGCAGCGTGATGGCAAGACCTGTGCCTTCATTGACGCCGAGCATGCACTGGATCCGAGTTATGCCGAGAAGCTGGGCGTCAACCTGGATGACCTGTTGGTCTCGCAGCCGGATACGGGCGAGCAGGCGCTGGAAATCTGCGACATGCTGGTACGTTCCGGTGGTGTCGACGTGATCATCATCGATTCTGTGGCGGCACTGACGCCACGCGCCGAGATTGAAGGTGAGATGGGTGACTCCCACGTTGGCCTCCAGGCTCGTTTGATGTCTCAGGCATTGCGCAAGATCACCGGCAATATCAAGAACGCCAACTGCATGGTGGTGTTCATCAACCAGATCCGCATGAAGATCGGGGTCATGTTCGGTAGCCCGGAGACCACGACCGGTGGTAACGCGCTCAAGTTCTACGCCAGTGTGCGTCTGGATATCCGGCGTACCGGTTCGGTCAAGCAGGGCGATGAGGTCGTGGGTAACGAGACTCGCGTCAAGGTGGTCAAGAACAAGGTGGCACCGCCGTTCCGTCAAGCCGAGTTCCAGATTCTGTATGGCAAGGGCATCTATCATGCCGGTGAAGTGATCGATTTGGGTGTGCAGTGCAAACTGGTCGATAAAGCGGGGGCCTGGTACAGCTATCAAGGCAACAAGATTGGTCAAGGCAAGGCCAACTCCGCTCAGTTCCTCGAGGACAATCCGGCGATCTTGAACGAGATCGAGACCCAGATTCGTGCTCAGTTGCTGTCTCAGCCTGATGCGAAGAAGGATGAGAAGGAAGAGGTTGCAGAGCTTCCTGTGGGTGAAGATCTCGGTGATGACTTGCTGTAGCGGTATCTGCCACCA
This sequence comes from Halomonas huangheensis, assembly GCF_001431725.1. Lineage (NCBI taxonomy): Bacteria > Pseudomonadati > Pseudomonadota > Gammaproteobacteria > Oceanospirillales > Halomonadaceae > Halomonas > Halomonas huangheensis. The sequence goes on from NZ_CP013106.1 coordinate 699,215, forward strand.
GAGCAGTGGTAGTGGTGGCGAGAGTGGTGCAGGAAATAATGGTAGAATCACTCGGGCTCCGCATGGCGGGGCCCGATGCGTATCTGATGATGCGTATTTGATGAATAGGCCGACCGATGTGGGATGTTGCGAAAGCTGCTGACAGCACGCCGCGAGGTGATGCCATTCGTCTGCTGGCGAGGCGTGAATATTCACGTCACGAGCTGACGGAACGCTTGAGGGCAAGAGGTCACGATGGTGACGCAGTGGCTGATGCCCTGCAGCAGCTTGCCGATGAAGGGCTGCAGAGTGATGAGCGTTTCGCCGAGTGCTTGCTGCGCGATCGGATACTACGCGGTCAGGGGCCGATCAAGATGCTGGCTGAGCTGGGGCGGCGAGGCGTAGATCGCCAGTTGGCACGCCAGAGCCTGGTCGAACTCGAGAGGCAGCAGGGAGTAGACTGGAGCGAGCGGGCCAGTGAGGTCTTGCGGCGGCGCTTTGGCGAAGATATGACACAAGGCCTCTCTCCTCGCGAGCGCGCGCGTCGCGAGCGCTTTCTGGCTGGCCGAGGTTTTGATTTTGAGCAGGTGCGTAATGCACTGCGTGGGGGAGAGGAAGAGCTGTAAGCGGTAAGTTATAAGCTGTAAGTAAACCCTGCAGCGGCGAGCGTAGCAGCCACGAGCCACGAGCCACGAGCCATGAGAGCGCTACGCTTGAGCTCGCGCCCTGACTGACCTTGCTGGAGCTTTTGTCTGTCAGCTGTAGCGATGACACTGAACAGCTCATGGCTTTATATTGCTCGAGCCCCGAAGTGGCGGGGCTGCACTGTGCCTTTACAGGGTAGTGCGAGCAATGAGTTGATATCCCCCACTTTAGTCGCTTGACAACTACGCTATAATGTTTCCCCTTTGACCAGCCCCGGGCCATGAATCTTGATGCGTTCCGAGGCTGCTGGCATGCACTGCAGATAGCGCAGCCAGCCCGACGGCTTCCATGCTCATCGCCACGGAATTTTCATGAAAAGCGCAGATATCAGACAGGCCTTTCTGAGTTACTTCGAAGAACACGGCCACACTCGCGTGCCCTCCAGCTCACTGGTTCCAGGCAACGACCCGACGCTGCTGTTCACCAATGCCGGCATGGTGCCGTTCAAGGATGTGTTCCTTGGCCGGGACCCGCGTGATTATGTTCGTGCAACCTCGTCTCAGCGCTGTGTGCGTGCCGGTGGCAAGCACAATGACCTCGACAATGTTGGTTACACCGCGCGCCATCACACCTTCTTCGAAATGCTGGGGAACTTCAGTTTCGGCGATTACTTCAAGCGTGATGCCATCCGTTTCGCCTGGACCTTCCTTACCGAAGTGATGGGCCTGCCGAAGGAAAAGTTGTGGGTCACTGTGCATATCAGTGACGATGAGGCCGAGCGTATCTGGAAGGACGATATGGGGATTGACCCCACTCGCTTCTCGAAGCTCGATGAAGACAACTTCTGGCAGATGGGCGATACCGGCCCCTGTGGACCAAGCTCGGAGATATTCTTCGATCATGGCCCGGAAGTGGCAGGCGGTCCTCCGGGCAGTCCGGATGAGGATGGTGACCGCTATATCGAGATCTGGAACCTGGTATTCATGCAGTTCGATCGCGACAGCCAGGGCAATCTGAACCCGCTGCCCAAGCCGTCCATCGATACCGGTATGGGGCTGGAGCGTGTCGCTGCCGTTATGCAGGGCGTGCACTCCAACTACGAGATCGATCTGTTCCAGAACCTGCTCAAGGCGGCTGCCGAGGCCACTGAGCATGCCGATACCACTACGCCCTCACTGCGTGTGATCGCCGACCATATCCGCTCCTGTGCCTTCCTGATCACCGACGGTGTGCTGCCTTCCAATGAGGGGCGTGGCTATGTGCTGCGTCGTATCATTCGTCGTGCCATTCGTCACGGCCACAAGCTGGGCGCGCGTGGCAGCTTCTTCCATCGTCTGGTGGCGGCGCTGGATGCCGAAATGGGCGATGCCTACCCTGAACTGCGTCAGGCACGTGGGCAGATCGAACGGGTGTTGCTCAAGGAAGAAGAGCAGTTCGCGCGCACCCTTGATCACGGTATGGGGCTGCTGGAAACGGCGCTGAGCGAACTCGACGGCGACACATTGCCGGGTGAAACCATCTTCAAGCTCTATGACACCTATGGCTTCCCCTACGATCTGACCGCGGATGTCTGCCGTGAACGTGGCGTCGGCCTGGATGAGACCGGTTTTGAGCGTGAACTTGAGGCTCAGCGTGAGCGAGCGCGGGCGGCTAGCCAGTTTGGCGCTGAATATGGCGCCACTATCGAGCTGGAGGGTCAGACCGATTTCACCGGTTATGAACGCCTCGAAGATGAGGCTACCGTGGTCGGTCTGTTTGATAGTGAGGGCAATGCGCTGGTCGCTCTCGAGCCCGAGCAGCGTGGCGTGGTCGTTCTGGACCGCACTCCCTTCTATGGTGAGTCCGGTGGTCAGGTTGGCGACACCGGTTATCTACAGCTGGCCGAAGGGCGTTTCCTGGTCAAGGACACGCAGAAGCAGGCTGGCCATCACCTGCATCAGGGTGTCCTGCTGGAAGGTTCGCTCGAGGTCGGCGCGAAGGTGACTCCGCAGGTCGATGCCTCGCTGCGTACCGCTACCGTGCGTAACCACTCGGCAACGCACCTGTTGCACAAGGCCTTGCGCATGGTGCTTGGCGATCATGTCCAGCAGAAAGGCTCGCTGGTGACGCCGGAGCGTCTGCGCTTCGACTTCAGCCATTTCGAAGCCATGACGGCCGAACAGCTCAAGGAAGTCGAGCGCCTGGTCAACGAGCAGGTGTTGGCCAACGCGCCGACGCGGGTCGAGACCATGACGCTTGACGAGGCCAGGGAGCGCGGCGCAGCGGCACTGTTCGAAGCCAAGTACGCTGACCGGGTTCGGGTGCTGACCATTGGTGCCGACGACTACTCCGTCGAGCTGTGTGGCGGCACTCATGTCCAGCGTAGTGGCGATATCGGCTGCTTCCACATCGTCACCGAGGCAGGTATTGCCTCTGGTGTGCGGCGTATTGAAGCGATTACCGGTGAAGGTGCTCTGGCCTGGTTCGCTGCACAGGAAGATAGCCTGCAGCGTGTCGCCGAGCGCCTCAAGGCGCGTCCGGAGCAGATCGAAGAACGTGTCGAGTCACTGGTCGAGCGTAATCGAAGTCTCGAGAAGGAGCTTGAGCGCCTCAAGGCGAAACTGGCCAGCGCTGCGGGTAGCGATATGCTCAGCCAGGCGCAGGAGATCAAGGGCGTCAAGGTGCTGAGCACTCAGCTTGAAGGTGTTTCGGGCAAGGACCTGCGTGGTGTACTCGACCAACTCAAGAACAAGCTTGGGTCTGGTGTTGTAGTACTGGGAGTTGCTGATGACGCGGCGGGGAAGGTCAGTCTGATTGCCGGTGTGACCGATGATCTGACCGCGAGAGTCAAGGCGGGAGAGTTGATCAATCATGTCGCTGGACAGGTGGGTGGCAAGGGCGGTGGCCGCCCAGACATGGCTCAGGCTGGTGGCAGCGATGTGGCTGCATTGCCCGCGGCGCTGGATAGCGTATCGGATTGGTTGAATACCAGGCTTTGACCAATCCAGGTCGGAGAGAACCACAGGCTCTCCGGCCTTTTTTCTGCCCTCTGACGGCAGCACATAACCGTTTGATTCATAGCATAACAGTCCAACGAGCGAGGAAGACGGCATATGGCACTATACGTACAGAAGTTCGGTGGGACGTCGGTCGGCTCGGTGGAGCGAATCAAGGCCGTGGCCGAGAAGGTCAAGGGCTTTCGTGATCAGGGCCATCAGATTGTCGTAGTGGTTTCCGCCATGAGCGGTGAGACCAACCGTCTGATTGGCCTGGCCAACGAGATCAATGACGAACCGACCCCCCGGGAAATGGATATGCTGGTATCCACCGGTGAGCAGGTGACAATTTCTCTGCTGGCGATGGCGTTGCACAAGCTGGGAGTGCCCGCCACGTCCTATACCGGTTCCCAGGTCGGCATTCTGACCGACAGTGCGCATACCAAGGCACGTATCCAGCGTATCGAGACTGATGAGATACGCGAAGACCTTGATGAAGGTCGGGTGGTGGTAGTCGCAGGTTTTCAGGGTGTGGATGAAGAAGGCAACATTACCACTCTTGGACGCGGTGGCTCCGATACCACCGGTGTCGCTCTGGCAGCTGCCCTGAAGGCTGATGAGAGCCAGATCTATACCGATGTCGATGGTGTCTATACCACCGATCCGCGCGTATGCTCCAAGGCCCAGCGTCTCGATACCATTACCGTCGAGGAAATGCTTGAGCTGGCCAGCCTTGGCTCCAAGGTTCTACAGATTCGCGCTGTCGAATTTGCCGGTAAATACAATGTTCCGCTGCGCGTGCTGTCCAGTTTCGAGGACGGCCCCGGCACCCTGATCGTTGCAGAATCCGAACAAGACGAGGACTCCATGGAAGAACCGCTGATCTCCGGTATCGCCTTTACCGCCAATGAAGCCAAGCTGACGTTGCTTAACACTCCCGATGTGCCGGGGGTTGCGTCACGCATCCTTGGTCCGATCGCCGACGCCAATATTGAAGTCGACATGATCGTGCAGAACGTTGCGCCCGCGGGTGACTACACTGATTTTACATTCACGGTGGCCAAGGGGGACTTCAAGCAAACTACGCGGATTCTCGAAGACAAGGTGATTCCGGAACTCGGGGGTGGTGAACTGCGTGGCGATGACAATATCGCCAAGGTCTCTTTGGTCGGCGTGGGAATGCGTTCACATGCTGGTGTTGCCTCGAAGATGTTCCGCGTACTGGCGGACGAGAATATCAACATCCGTATGGTGTCTACCTCGGAAATCAAGATATCCGTAGTAATCGACGAGAAGCATATGGAGCTTGCTGTCCGAGCCCTGCATGAGGCTTTTGGACTCGACAAGTCTGATATCGAGAGCGAATAAGCAGCCTCGCTGCCGCGTACAGCATCTACGCTACAGGAAGGAGCCCCGCACATATTCCGCATATATATTGGTGCGGGGCTTCCCTTAAACGGCACAATCAGGTGTCATGAGGCGTTGTTGTCCGTCCCAATGATGAGTACCCGGACAACTGCTGGCCTGTTCGCAGGCAGCGAAGCGACTCTCGTAACAGGTCTGAGAAGGAGATCAGTCATGCTCATCCTGACACGCCGCGTCGGCGAAACCCTTATGATCGGTGACGACATCACTGTCACTGTTCTAGGGGTCAAGGGAAATCAGGTGCGTATAGGTGTCAATGCGCCGAAGGACGTTGCAGTTCATCGTGAAGAGATCTATCAACGTATCCAGCGCGAAAAGTCCGGCGGTAGCACTGGCGATGATGATGGCGAGAATTGATCATTGACCAGTCTGATGTGTAGTTATTTTTCACTTCAGACTGGACAATGACCTTGGTTATCGGTAGGATACGCACCGTGCCGATGAGGGAGAGGTGGCCGAGTGGCTGAAGGCGCTCCCCTGCTAAGGGAGTATGGGGTTTATAGCCTCATCGAGGGTTCGAATCCCTCCCTCTCCGCCATTCGATAAAGACATCGATAAGATGTCATTACTGGAATGGAACTTCGGCATCGCAGGATTACGCGCCCGTAGCTCAGCTGGATAGAGTACCTGACTACGAATCAGGTGGTCGGAGGTTCGAATCCTCCCGGGCGCGCCATCTTGTAAAAATCCTGGGTGAAGGGAGCATTTCCGTTCTTCAGGTAGTTTTGTAATGAGTTGCTCATTACCTATGCGCCCGTAGCTCAGCTGGATAGAGTACCTGACTACGAATCAGGTGGTCGGAGGTTCGAATCCTCCCGGGCGCGCCAGATTCCGACCCGTCCTCTTGCGAGGGCGGGTTTTTTGTCTCTGCTGAAATCTGTTGGCCGTCTTGCTGGGCATTGCCCGCCGGTCAGATCGTTTATGCACCCTCCTCGTGAGGGTGTTTTTTTTGGTGCATCAGGCATGGTCAGTTGCGCCTTGGTTGGCGCTGGTCTTGAGAGTGGTGCTCGGGATAACCTAGGGGAAAGTCACCTGTACGCCGGGCAATGGGTAGTGCTGGTCGAACGGCAGGAGTGTCCATCGCGAACTGAAACCTGAAGAGCTGAAAGTACCGTGGAGGCCTGTGACGGCGGTGTTTTCCGACGGCGACTGACTTTCAGCAGGTCACCGGTGCCGGGGTGCGACGAGCAGTAAACAAGCTGAGCAATCGCTCATGAAGGCGTCTCGGCTATCGGACACCGGCACAGGTGTTTCTGGGTGAATGCTCGGCAGCGCTGGGCACAGCGGGTGCTGCATTTTTTGGTTGAATTCAGGACTGAACAGGACGGATTACCAGGAACAATGAAAGTACCCAAGAGATTACAACCGCTGGTCGATGATGGCATGATCGATGAGGTTATCGCCCAGTTGATGAGCGGCAAGGAAGCGCAGGTGTATGTGGTGCGTTGCGGTGACGACTTGCGCTGTGCCAAGATTTTCAAGGAAGCCAGGCAGCGCAGCTTCAAGCAGGCGGTGCAGTACCAGGAAGGCCGTAAGACGCGCAACAGCCGCCGCGCCAGGGCGATGTCGAAGAAGACCCGCTATGGCCAGCAGGAGCAGGAACAGGCGTGGCTGAATGCTGAGGTCGATGCCCTGTATCGGCTGGCGTCGGCCGGCGTGCGCGTTCCTCAGCCCTGTGGCTTCGTCAATGGCGTACTGCTGATGGAGCTGGTCTCCGACGGCGAGGGTTACGCCGCTCCGCGGCTGGATGACGTCACGTTGAGCGCGGAGCAGGCCCGCGACTATCACGGCCTGGTGATGGCCGACGTCGTGCGCATGCTGTGTGCCGGCCTGGTACATGGCGACCTTTCGGAGTTCAACGTGCTGGTGGACCGCCACGGCCCGGTGATCATCGATTTACCTCAGGCGGTGGATGCATCCGGCAACAACAGCGCTGCCATGATGCTGGAGCGCGATGTCGACAATATGCGCGCTTATTTCGGCCGCTTCGCCCCGGAGCTGTTGAAAACCGAATACGGCAAGGAGATCTGGGCGCTCTATGAGGCGGGTGAGCTGCACCCGGACAGCTCCCTTACCGGGCATTTCGAGCATGACGCGACCAGTGTCGACGTCGGGAACCTGATGGCTGTCATCGATGACGTTCGTGAGGAGCAGGCCGAGCGCATGGCGCCGACCTGGGACGAGCTGAACGGCGATTGACGAGCCTGGTCGGCCCTGGAGGTCGAGCCACGAGTTGACCTGATCCACTTTCAGGGCGTGTTTGTCCCAGCATCAGACGCAAGGCCCTGATCACGAAGGCTGCATGGGGCAAGGTCTGGGAGCCGGAAGAAGCGCAAAAGCGGCTCATGCCCATTTCGATTGGGAAATTACCTCGCGCTTACCTACAATGCGCCGCCCTCCCTCTAAACTAGACGAGTCCCTGCTTTGAAAACCCCTGATGCCAACCACCCGCGCGATTTCCAGTCGCTGCCACTACAACAGTCCCTCCTGACAAACCTTGAGGATCTCGGCTATACCCGGCTGACGGAAATCCAGGCCGCCGCGCTGCCGGCGATTGTAGAGGGGCGGGATGTGATCGGTCAGGCCAGAACTGGCTCAGGCAAGACCGTGACCTTTGGTCTGGGCCTGCTGCACAAGCTGCAGGTAGAGCAATTCCGGGTGCAGGCTCTGGTCTTGTGTCCTACCCGGGAGCTGGCGGACCAGGTGGCGAGGGAGTTGCGCAAGCTGGCGCGGACCATTCACAACATCAAGATTCTGACCCTATGTGGCGGTATGCCCTTCGGGCCGCAGGTCGGCTCGCTCAAGCATGGGGCGCATATCGTGGTGGGCACGCCCGGGCGCATTGAAGATCACCTGCGCAAGGGCAATCTCGACCTCGGCGAGGTGCAGACTCTTGTGCTGGATGAAGCAGACCGAATGCTGGATATGGGCTTCCAGGCGGTGCTGGACCAGATTCTGGCGGAGCTGCCAAAGCAGCGGCAGACGCTTCTGTTTTCAGCCACTTATCCCGAAACCATTGATGCACTGGCGACGCGGGTGCTGCGCGATCCAGTCAAGGTGGAAATCGCCTCGGCGCATACCCAGAGCACGATCGAGCAGAAATACTACCGGGTGGAGAGCAACGAGGAGCGGCCTGTGGCGCTATACCAGTTGCTGGCCAATTTCGATGCTTCCTCGGCACTGGTTTTCTGCAATACCAGGAAGGATACCGATGAGGCCGCGCAGGCGTTGAAGCGCGCTGGCGTCTCCGCGCTCGCGCTCCATGGAGATATGGAGCAGAGGGATCGAGATTGTACGCTGGCGCTGTTTGCGAATGGCAGCGCTTCCGTTCTGGTGGCGACGGACGTGGCTGCGCGCGGGCTGGATATCGAGGAGTTGCCGGTGGTAGTGAACTACCACCTCTCACGTGACCCGGAGGTGCATGTGCACCGGGTCGGCCGCACCGGGCGAGCAGGGCAGAAGGGGGTGGCGCTATCGCTGGTCAGCAGGAAGGAGGCCCATAAGCTGGAGCGGTTGGAGGAGCTGACTCAGCAGCCGATAACGCTGCAGGATGTTCCGCCGTTGCCCAGCGGCTTTGTGGCTTCACGGCCGGTGATGTCTACGCTGCAGATCGATGGCGGCAGGAAACACAAGGTGCGTGCTGGGGATGTTGTTGGCGCGCTGACAGGGGAAGGTGGCATTGACGGAGCTCAGATTGGGAAAATCCAGTTGTTTGAGCTCTCTACTTTTGTAGCGGTTGAGCGGGAGGTTGCCAGCAAGGCGCTGGGCAAGCTCGTCAATGGAAAATTGAAAGGCCGTAGATTCCGCGCGCGAATCGTGGGTGTCTGAGCGCTTCCGGCGCACAGATTCGCCCGTCATTGAGCCGCGAAACAATCCGTCCGACTGTCCGCTGCCACTGCCTGGTGCTGGAGAATAGCCTGGCTGCATGAGAGCTTGAGCCGAACGCGGGGTGACTCGCAGGTTCTGCTCTCGGAGGGCATGTTCACGACTGGCCGATGGCAATGGCCTGGGGGCTGGGCTGGTGGAGCCCATCAAGGAGGGCATCCAGGTCGGTGATGCGGCGCACGGCCTGAAAACGCTCGGCGGCTTCACTATCCCTGGCGCGCATCTGGTTCATCCATTGCTTGAGTAGTGAAACTACAATTCGTTCTGGTAGTGTAGTACGCTGCAGTGCAGCATATTCGCTGAGTAGGGCGGCGCGCTGCGCCCAACTGGTGTCTGGAAGGCGCTGCCCGCAGCGTTGCCAGTGTCGGATGCGTGGTGCCAGCCAGGGGTCAGCAAGAGCGCCGCGGCCCAGCATGACATGACGGCAGCCGGAGAGGGTTCGAGCCTTCCAGTAATCCTCCAGGCTCCAGATGTCGCCATTGGCGACGACCGGGATGCTCAATTGTGTGCGGATACGGCCGATCCATTCCCAGTGGGCAGGAGGCTTGTAGCCTTCGTCGCGGGTGCGGGCATGAACCACCAGTTGCCTGGCGCCGGCATCCTCGGCCGCTCTGGCGCACTCCAATGCCAGGCGACGGTTGGAGAAGCCGAGGCGGATCTTGGCGGTAACCGGAATCACGTCGCCCACAGCACGGTATACGGCGTCTACCGCACGGAACAAGCGGCGTGGATCGCGCAATAATGAAGCACCGCCGTCGTGTCGGTTGACGAGCTTGGCCGGGCAGCCGAAGTTGAGATCGAGGCTGATGGCTCCCAGACGCAATGCCTGTTGTGCATTGGCGGCAAGTGCCTCGGGGTCGGAGCCGAGAAGCTGTAGGTGGACGGGGATGTTGCTGGGAGTGGCGATAGGCTGTGTGGCGAGCTCCGGGCAATGCCTGTAGAACACACGAGGTGGTAGGCGTGCGTCGACCACCCGTACGAATTCGGTGACTGTCCAGTCGAAGCCGGGGGTGCGAGTCAGCAGGTCTCGAGCGTGGTAATCGATCACGCCCTCCATGGGAGCGAGCCCTATGCGACCTTCGTCTAGCTGATGGGTGTGTAGTAAATTAACAACCAAAACTGCTACCTTAACGCAATTGTCATCTACTGCTTATGTGGCAGTCTACAACATCAAAATTACTGAAAAGTGTGCGGTTCGTGAAAAATAAGCACACTTTCGTGCGATAAAAAGGGGGTGTTCCGCATGCAGGACTCACAGCTTCTAAGCGAAGGTCTCAGCCTGATGGGACTTGGCATGGGCTTCGTTTTTGTTTTTCTTACGGTGCTTGTGGTTACCGTGACGCTGATGTCTCGCGTTATCGGTCGTTTCTTTCCACAGCCGGTGGCGCCGACTGCCGCCCCTCGCAAGGCTACTGTTGCGTCTCCGCAGCAGGATGAAACCTTGATGGCGGTTATCGCCGCTGCCATTCATCAGCATCGGCAGCGCCATCGTCGCTGATTCTGCACCGATTGCAACGAATTTCCAGCTCATCTCCGTTTTTTGCAAGCTTATTCCCGAAACTTTCAACGATAACAGGGCTTTGATATGAGTGAGATTCAACGACCGCTCGGCATCACCGATGTCGTGCTGCGCGACGCCCATCAGTCGCTGTTCGCTACCCGCATGCGCATCGACGACATGCTGCCGATTGCCGAGAAACTCGACAAGGTCGGGTTCTGGTCGCTCGAATCCTGGGGTGGCGCGACCTTTGATGCCTGCATTCGCTATCTGGGTGAGGACCCCTGGGAACGCATTCGTGCCCTCAAGGAAGCCATGCCCAATACCCCTCAGCAGATGCTGTTGCGTGGTCAAAACCTGCTCGGATATCGCCATTACGCTGATGATGTGGTGGACCGTTTCGTCGAGCGGGCGAAGACCAACGGCGTGGATGTATTCCGTGTCTTCGATGCAATGAATGATCCGCGTAACCTGGAACGGGCAATCAAGGCGGTCAAGGCCAATGATGGTCATGCTCAGGGCACGATTTCCTATACGGTCAGCCCGGTCCATACCCTTGATAGCTGGGTAGAGTTGGCGAGCACCATTGCCGATATGGGTGCCGACTCATTGGCGATCAAGGATATGGCTGGGCTACTGACTCCCTATACCGCTTATGAGCTGGTAACACGGCTCAAGCAGACCCTGGATATTCCCATCCACATGCAGTGCCATGCCACGACCGGCATGTCCACGGCGACGGCGCTCAAGGCCGCTGAAGCCGGCATCGACAATGTGGATACCGCGATTTCTTCGATGTCGATGACTTATGGACACAGTCCTACCGAGTCGCTGGTGGCGATCCTCAAGGGCACTGAGCGTGATACCGGATTGGATCTCGAGTTGCTCGAAGACATTGCTGGATATTTCCGTGAGGTGCGCAAGAAATATGCTGCCTTCGAAGGCTCTCTCAAGGGCATTGACTCGCGCATTCTGGTCGCTCAGGTGCCGGGTGGCATGCTGACCAATATGGAAAGCCAGCTCAAGGAGCAGGGGGCGGGGGATCGTCTCGATGATGTACTTGCTGAAATACCGCGAGTGCGTGAGGACCTCGGTTATATCCCTCTGGTCACGCCAACGTCTCAGATCGTTGGGACGCAGGCGGTCATGAACGTGATGATGGGAGAACGCTACAAGTCGATCTCCCGCGAAGTGCAGGCGCTGCTCAAAGGTGAGTACGGTGTGGCGCCGGCTCCCTTCAACCGTGAATTGCAGCAACGTGTGTTGGAAGGTGGAGAGGCGATTACCGAGCGCCCGGCTGACCGTTTGAGCGCGGAAATGGAGCGTCTCACCGGTGAGCTTACCGACAAGGCGGCTAGTGATGATATTCGTCTGGCCGAGGGTGAGCAGCAGATCGATGATGTGCTGACTTATGCGTTGTTCCCGCAGATTGGCTTGAAGTTTCTCAAGAACCGCGATAATCCCGATGCCTTCGAGCCCGCGCCGACGCTGGAATCTGCCCAGTCGGCCACTCAGACTGCTGTGGTCAGTACCGCGGCACCTTCCAATGGTCCGGAGACCTACACCGTCAAGGTCAACGGTAATGCCTATGTGGTTGAGGTCAGTGAAGGTGGTGAGATTACTCAGGTGGCGGACTCTTCATCTTCGCCTTCATCTGCGCCTGCACCGGCTACTTCCAGTGGCATGAGCGTGGATGCACCGCTGGCCGGCAATATCTTCAAGGTCAACGTCAAGCCGGGTGACAGCGTGGCCGAGGGTGATGTTGTGGTGATCCTCGAGGCGATGAAGATGGAAACCGAGGTGCGCGCTCAGGCGGCCGGCACCGTATCCGAGGTCAAGGTGAGTGAAGGCGACAGTGTGTCTGTAGGCGACGCACTGGTCGTCCTCTAGGGGCGTATCATGGAGAAGATTCTGACGCTCTGGTATGGCTCTGGGCTATACAACCTGAGCCTTGGTCAGGCGGTGATGATCGTGGTCGGGCTGATGCTGTTGTGGCTGGCGATGGCGAAGAAATTCGAGCCACTGTTGTTGGTTCCGATCGGCTTCGGCGGCATTCTGGCCAACATCCCCGAGGCTGGGCTGGCGCTGTCGGCAGCTGAGCAGGCCGCGCATCTGGGTCGTCCCGAGCTGTTGACGCAGATGGCTCAGGCGCTGGGAACCAGCCTGCCTGCGGGCGCTGATATCGCGAGCTGGAGACACGGCCTGGAAGAGTTGCTGCATGGGGATATCTCGCCGGCGCTGCTGCGTGCGGCCAATGATGTCGCCATGGATGCTGGTTTTGCACATGGCATGCTGTATCAGTTCTACAGTGTGGCCATTGCTTCCGGTATTGCGCCGTTGGTGATCTTCATGGGGGTTGGCGCGATGACCGATTTCGGCCCATTGCTGGCCAACCCCAGGACACTGTTCCTTGGTGCGGCGGCTCAGTTCGGCATCTTTGCCACACTGCTGGGTGCGGTGGTGCTGTCGGCGGCCGGGGTGATGGACTTTACCCTCAATCAGGCAGCAGCCATTGGCATCATCGGCGGCGCCGATGGTCCGACCTCGATCTATGTGGCCAGCATCCTTGCGCCGGAGTTGCTGGGCGCGATTGCAGTCGCGTCCTACTCCTACATGGCGCTGGTGCCGCTGATTCAGCCACCGATCATGCGTGCCCTGACCACGGCGAAGGAGCGCGAGATCGCCATGACGCAGCTGCGTCCGGTCTCTCGCCTGGAGAAGATTGTCTTCCCGTTGGCGCTGCTGATTCTGGTTGTGCTGTTTCTCCCAGACGCCGCACCGCTGCTGGGGATGTTCTGCTTCGGTAACCTGATGCGCGAATGTGGCGTGGTCGAGCGTCTATCGGATACGGCTCAGAATGCGCTGATCAATATCGTCACCATCTTCCTCGGCCTTTCGGTGGGCTCGAAGTTGATGGCGGATCGCTTCCTGGCGGTTGAGACCCTCGGGATTCTCGGTCTGGGCATGGTGGCCTTCGCGATCGGTACCGCCTGTGGCGTGTTGATGGCCAAGGTGCTGAATATGGTCAGCAAGAACCCGATCAACCCTTTGATCGGTTCCGCAGGCGTGTCGGCGGTGCCGATGGCGGCTCGGGTTTCCAACAAGATAGGTCTGGAGTCCAATCCGCATAACTTCCTGCTGATGCATGCCATGGGGCCGAATGTGGCTGGTGTCATCGGGTCGGCGGTAGCCGCCGGGGTGATGATCAAGTACCTCGGTTGAGGTTGCTCTGCCACTCAAGGAAATGGCGCCTTCCTCGGTAACGGGGAGGGCGCTATTGTATTGGTGACTCACAGAGCGGCTCTGGACCACTCGTATCCGCTGGTTTGTCCGCTAGCTGCGGAGAGTCTCCGAACTACCACGCAATAGCCATCCAACTGTCATTTTCTCAGCTTAGTCTGGCCCCATTGCTACCGCGGCAAGGGGAAGGCAGATGATCGACATCGATGGCGCATTGCGTGACAAGGCTCCAGCGGTTCAGCGTTGGCCGAGTTGGTGTCGGCGCTTGCTCGTGGCCGGGCTCAAGCGGCTGGTGCATGAGCAGGAGATCAATGACTTTCTGATCCAGCATCAGAATGCCGGTGGCATGGAGTTTATCGACCGAGTGCTGGAGCGGCTGGACTTCGGCTATACCCTTTCCTCACGCGAGCGTGACAATATCCCGGTGACTGGACGAGTAGTTATCGTCGCCAACCATCCACTGGGAGCCCTCGACGGCCTGGCGTTGGTGCGCATGGTGGCCGACCTGAGACCTGACGTTAAGATCATTGCCAATGACCTGTTGATGCAGATCCGCCCGCTGGCGCCTTTGCTGCTGCCGGTGGATAACCTGTCGCGCAAGGGGTTTCGCAAGAGTCTGCAGGGGATTGTCGATGCGCTGGATGATGAGCAGGCAGTAATCGTGTTTCCCGCTGGGGAGGTTTCTCGCGCTGGTCCTTCCGGCATCAAGGATGGCGACTGGATGTCTGGCTTTCTGCATGCTGCACGCCGTACCAATGCGCCGATTGTGCCGGTACATGTCGGAGGACGTAACTCCTCACTGTTCTATTCGCTGACGTCTCTCTATTCGCCACTGGGCACGCTGTTGTTGCCGCATGAGATGTTTCGTCAGCGCGGGCGACAGGTTGCGATGCGCGTTGGCGGCGAGATTCCGTTGCAGCGCTTCGATCGTGATGATCTGGCAACTGCTGCCAAGCTCAAGCTATTGCGTAAACACGTCTATCGTCTGGGTAAAGGGCGTAGTGGTGTCTTTGTCAGTGAGTCGGGGATTGCTCACCCGGAAAGTCGCCAGCGTCTGAGAGAGGAACTGTCGTGTGCCGAGCGCCTCGGAGAAACGCCGGATGGCAAGCAGATCCTGCTGTTTGACTACCGCCCCGATTCGGCAGTAATGCATGAAATCGGGCGCTTGCGTGAGATTACCTTCCGCCGAGTTGGTGAGGGCACCGGCAAGAAGCGTGATATCGATGAGTACGATGTTCTCTATCGGCACCTGGTGCTCTGGGATGACAAGGATCTCGAGATTGCCGGTGCTTACCGTCTTGGCGAGGTAGGCAAGATTCTGGAGGCGCGTGGCGTCGAGGGTCTGTACAGCTCGACCATCTTTCACCTCGATAATGCGCCCTTGCAGGAATGGTGCAATGGCCTGGAGCTCGGTCGCAGCTTTGTCCAGCCACGTTATTGGGGGCGTCGCAGCCTGGATTATCTGTGGCTGGGTCTGGGCGCCTATCTACGCAAGCATCCAGAAGTTCGCTGGCTGTTTGGCCCGGTGACCATTCCCAATCATATGCCACCGTTGGCCAAGGAATTGCTGCTCAGCTATTACCGTCACTATCACGCCAATGACACCAGTCTGATTCGACCGCGGGCGCCGGTGCAGTTGTCGTCGGCCGGGCGTCATGAGGCCGAACGGCTGTTCTCCGGTAATGACATCAAGGAAGATTTTCAGCGCCTCCGGCATGCGCTGCAGGCGATGGGGGCTGGTGTGCCTGCGCTCTACAAGCAGTATGTGGAGGTGGCTCAGCCCGGAGGCGTCAGCTTCCATGCTTTCGGCGTCGATACCGGGTTCAGCTACTGTATCGATGGGCTGGTGGCGGTGGATGTCACGCAGCTGAAGCCGGAAAAACGCGCCCGCTACATCGGGGAAATGGCACCTGCCGGCAACTCAGCAACTGCTGCGGAAAAGGCTGTCGACATGGACGTTGATGGAGTCGCTGCCACCAGGGCGACCGCAGGGGTATAAGCCGGGTAGTTACCAGCATGCCTGGTAATGACCGGCATCGCGCCTGGCTAACAACAACACTCGAGCGTGTCATGGTGTCAGTTGGGAGTCATCTTCCAATTGCAACTTGCCCTTGAGGCGCGAATGCAGAGCGCTGACATCTACCTGGGTATCACTGGGCCAACCCAATGCCAGAGTCACTCCGTCGGCAGCATAGAGAACATCGACGATGGTGATGTCGTGTTGCGCACACCAATCTCTGGTGTCGGCTTCCCCTGCAAACTCGATGCGCACACGCACCTCACGCCGCTCGGTGACTTCTCGTCTGGGCACCTCGGCCAGAGCAGCCATTACCGCTTGGGTGTAGGCGCGAGCCAGGCCACCGGTGCCCAGCTTGATACCACCGAAGTAGCGAGTGACTACCGCGGCTACCTGGCCGATGCCATCACCGGTGAGGGCCTGGTACATCGGGCGGCCTGCGGTGCCGCCGGGCTCACCGTCGTCGGAAAAGCCGATATGGACCTGCTCCCCCGGAGGCCCGGCGATAAAGGCACTGCAGTGGTGGCTGGCATTGGGGTGGGCGTTGCGTGCGGCTGCCAGCAGGCGGTCGAATGCCCCATTGTCCGGCGCATGGGCCAGCCAGGTGATGAAACGACTGCGTTCGATCTCGATCTCGACTTCAAACCAGTTGTCGGGAGTGAGGTCGGGAACCGGATAGCGCATCAGGCTGCCATCTCTGCTCGCCGGGCGACACCCATGACCAGGCCCAATACTCGAATATCGCTATTGCGCAGATAGATGGCTGGCATGCTGGTGTTGGCCGGTTGCAGACGCACACCATTCTTCTCGATATACAGCTTCTTCAGGGTGACCTCCTGGTCGTTGATCATGACCACTGCTGTTTCGCCGTTCTCGGCGCTTTCCTGACGTTCAATAATGATCACATCGCCATCGAAGATATTGCAATCGATCATTGAGTTGCCACGCACCTGGAGGGCGTAGGTATTGCGGCGGATCATGCGTGATGGGACATGAATAGTGGCATCGCTGCTGCATACCTCGATCGGCATACCCGCCGAAACACTACCCGCCAGCGGAATCTCGACGCTGCTGTCGGGGTCGTGGTCAATGGCAGCCCAACTCTCGGCGATGGGTAGGTTGGGTAGGCGTTGAAAGAACTGCAGTGTGACGGTGGTCATGGCACGTGGTCTCCCCTTGGTGGGCACTGCCTGCATTCGACGCGCAGGTGGATCTTGCGAGTCGTCGTGGCAGCACCTCCCTTGCGTAAAATACCTGTCGATACATACAGTGTTTTGATGAAGGATAGCAGCGCCAGCAAAACACGCAAGTATCAAGAATCTGCCGTAGGTGGTCATGACACGAACCTGCGACGGCTTGCCGCCTGTGGTTGCTGGTTCGACTGCGGCAATACGTGTAAAGTCTGTGCGAATCTGTTGATCCTGGGGTGCGTCTTGAGTCTGAGTCTTGAAGCTCGGCAACTGGCATGCGAGCGCGATGGCCGCTGGTTGTTTCGTGGCCTCGACCTGACCCTGAAGCCTGGGGATGTACTACGCGTCGAAGGCCCCAACGGAAGTGGCAAGACCACTTTGCTCAAGGTGCTCTGTGGGCAGATTACTGATGTTGAAGGTGAGGTGCTGTGGCAGGGGCGACCCTTACGTCGCGCGCGTGCCGACCTGTTGGCCAATCTCGTGTACCTCGGTCATGGCGCCGGGATCAAGGCGCATCTCAGTGCGTTGGAGAACCTGCGTTGGTATCAGGCCATCAATGGCGACGGCGTCTCGCTGTCCGATTGTGAGGAAGCCCTTGAAAGTGTCGGGCTCGCCAGCTTCGAGGATGTGCCTGCCTTCCAGTTATCGGCAGGACAGCAACGGCGAGTAGCGTTGGCGCGCCTTTATCTGGCTCGGGGATTGCTGTGGATTCTCGATGAACCGTTCACCGCCATTGATGCGGAAGGTGTATCAGCGCTGGAGCAGTTGTTGGCACAGCACGCCAGTCGTGGCGGAGCAGTGTTGGTAACTACTCACCACGCGCTGGATCGAATACAAGGCCTGCGTAGGCTGCGCCTCGGCAGCGAGGTGGCGGCAGCATGAAGCGCGAGTTTTCATCGGCTGATCAGGCGGCCAGTGCGAAACCATTGGTGTTGCGCACCGCCGGCACAGGGCTGGGGCGTGCACTGGCGGCGACGTTCAAGCGTGACCTTCTGGCGGTGGCGCGTCGGCCGGGGGATGCGCTGACACCGCTGATGTTCTTCGCCATGGTCATCACGCTGTTTCCTCTGGGGATTTCTCCTGATGCCGATCAACTGGCGCTGATTGCTCCGGGTATTCTGTGGGTGGCCGCGTTGCTTGCGGCGCTATTGTCGCTGGATGGGCTCTTTCGTGCTGACCACGACGACGGTACCCTGGAGCAGTTGATGCTCACGCCGCATCCGCTAGCGGTGCTGATGCTGGCCAAGGTTGCCGTGCATTGGTTGGTCACCGGGGTGCCGCTGGCGCTGCTGGCACCCTTGCTGGGGTTGACGCTGGCGCTGCCCGAGGGGAGTTATCTGGTGCTGTCAGCGTCCGTGGTGTTGGGTAGTGCCTGCATCAGCCTGATCGGTGCCATCGGTGCTGCGCTGACGGTTGGGTTGGCGCGTGGAGGAATGCTGCTGGCGTTGATTGTGTTGCCACTGTTCATGCCAATACTGATCTTTGCCAGCGGTGCCATCGTTGCGGTCATTGAGGGTGGCCCCTGGCTGGCGCACCTGGCAATTCTCGGCGCCTTTTTATGCGGGGCATTGATGCTGGCGCCATTGGCGATTGCAGCATCTCTGCGCGTCAGTCTTCATGGTTGATTCAAGGAATTTTCCCGATGTGGGCCTTTTTCCATAAACTCGGATCGCCGCGCTGGTTCTATGCTATCGCGGCACGTCTGGAGCCCTGGTGCTGGACACTGGCACTGCTGCTGATCCTTGTCGGTAGCGTCTGGGGACTGGCGTTTGCGCCGGCGGATTACCAGCAAGGCAACAGTTTCCGCATTATCTATATCCATGTGCCGGCGGCCTTCCTGGGTCAGTCGATCTACATGGCCATGGCGGTCTGTGGATTCGTCTACATGGTGTGGAAAATCAAGGTTGCCGATATGGCTGCTGCCATGATGGCGCCATTGGGTGCGGTAATGACCTTCATGGCGCTGTTGTCAGGGTCGGTATGGGGCAAGCCAACCTGGGGGACCTGGTGGCAGTGGGATGCGCGTCTGACGTCGATGCTGATTCTGCTGTTTCTGTATATTGGTGTGATGGTGCTGCGTGGGGCGTTCCATCGGCCTGAAGCGGCGGCAAGGGCGGCGGCAATACTGACCATGGTAGGGGTGGTCAATATTCCGATCATCAAATACTCCGTTGACTGGTGGAACACATTGCATCAGCCCGCCACCTTTACGATTACCGAGCGTCCGGCGATGCCGGTCGAGATGTGGTTGCCGCTGTTGGTCATGGTGCTCGGCTTCTATGCCTTCTTTGCCGCCTTCACCCTGACTCGGGTGCGTAGCGAGATACTGCGCCGCGAGGGCAACAAACGCTGGGTGCTGGATATGTTCAGGGAGACGCGTTGATGGCGTTCGATTCTTTTGCCGAACTGCTCGCCATGGGCCGACATGGTGTCTATGTATGGACCGCCTGGGGAATCAGTCTTGGGCTTTTGACACTCTGCATCCTGCTGGTTCGTGGTGAAAGCCGTGCTGTGCAGCGTACCTTGCGTCGGCGTAGCCGGCGAGAGCTGAACGCCAGCTCAGGGGAGGCTGATCATGAGGGCTAAACGCCGTAATCGTATGCTGATCGTCCTCGGTCTGGTGGTGTTGTGTGCCATCGGTGTGGGGCTGACGCTTTATGCACTGCGCAGCAACATCAATCTGTTTTTCAGTCCGGTGCAGATTGCCGCCGGGGAGGCACCCTTGAATCGTCAGTTACGTGCCGGAGGCATGGTCAAGGAAGATAGTGTCGAGCGTCATAGTGACAGTCTCGATGTCAGTTTTGTGGTGACGGATTTCGTCGATCAGGTCGAGGTACGCTACAGCGGAATCTTGCCGGATCTGTTCCGCGAGGGGCAGGGTGTGGTAGTGGTTGGCAAGTTGACGGAAGGCGGCTGGATCGCAGCCGATGAGGTGCTTGCCAAACACGACGAGAATTACATGCCGCCAGAGGTAGCTGAAGCGCTCGAGAAGGCAGGCTACTCCCCAGCGGACTATCGACAGGCGCCTGAGGCATCGGAAGCGCGCTGAATGCTCAGGGCAAGGACTCCAGTATGGTGATCGAGATGATTCCTGAAATCGGCCATTTTGCGCTGATCATTGCGCTGCTGATGGCGCTGTTCCAGGCCATTCTGCCGCTTGCCGGTGCCGCGACACGCCGCCCGCTGTGGATGGCCTACGCACGCCCGATGGCGGCAGGGCAGCTGGCGTTTCTGTTGATCGCCTACGGCTGTCTCACGGCGAGCTATATGCTGGATGATTTCAGTGTCATCAACGTGGCCGACAACTCCAACTCGATGCTGCCCTGGTACTACAAGTTCAGTGCGGTGTGGGGCAACCACGAAGGATCGGTGCTGCTGTGGAGCTTGATACTCGGGGGCTGGAGCTTTGCCGTTGGCTGTTTCTCGCGGGCACTGCCGCCTGACATGGTGGCACGTGTACTGGGTGTCATGGGCCTGGTCAGTACCGGTTTTCTGGCTTTCGTGCTGTTCACTTCCAATCCCTTTGCGCGCACGCTACCCAATGTCCCACCCGATGGCGCGGACCTCAATCCGTTGCTGCAGGATATCGGGCTGATCATCCATCCGCCCATGCTGTACATGGGCTATGTCGGTTTCAGTGTGGTCTTTGCCTTCGCCATCGCGGCTCTGCTTGGCGGGCGCCTCGACTCAGCCTGGACCCGCTGGGCACGACCCTGGACCAATATTGCCTGGGCGTTTCTCACCGTTGGTATCGCGCTGGGAAGCTGGTGGGCGTATTACGAACTGGGCTGGGGTGGCTGGTGGTTCTGGGACCCGGTAGAGAATGCCTCGCTGCTGCCCTGGTTGGCGGGTACGGCGCTGATTCACTCGCTGGCGGTAACCGAGAAACGCGGTACCTTCAAGAGTTGGACGGTGCTACTGGCGATCATAACGTTCTCGCTGTCATTGATGGGGACTTTCCTGGTGCGCTCCGGGGTACTGACTTCGGTACACGCCTTTGCCAACGACCCCTCGCGCGGCCTGTTCATCCTGGTGCTGTTGGGCATCACCGTTGGTCTGTCGCTACTGCTGTTTGCCCTGCGTGCTCCGCGGGTTAGCCAACCGGGTGCCTTCAACTGGTTGTCCCGCGATGCCCTGCTGCTGGTCAACAACATCCTGTTGGTGGTGATGACGGTCACGGTATTGCTGGGCACGGTGTATCCACTGCTGCTGGATGCCCTGAGTCTCGGCAAGATCAGCGTGGGGCCACCATACTTCAATGCCGTATTCGTGCCGCTGACGGTGATCCTGTGTGCATTCATGGGGCTTGGTCCGAGTGCGCGTTGGAAACGCATGACAGGACGTGAACTGGTTCGGCGCCTGGCGCTGGCAGGTGTGCTGGCGTTGGTGATCGGCGCGGCGATACCGCTGCTCTATCACGGTGAGTGGAATCTGAAAGTGGCCATCGGCATGGTCTGTGCGTTGTGGCTGGTACTGTCGCTAGTACGTGACCTGTGGCACAAGACGTCGGGCAGTAGTGCCGGATTGACCGCCTTGAAACGCCTGACACCCGCCTACTGGGGCATGGTGCTGGGACACCTGGGCCTGGCAGTGACCATCATCGGTGTGACCCTGGTGTCCAATTATGCTGTTGAGCGCAGCGTGCGCATGGGCGTTGGTGACAGCATTGAAATGGAGGGGTTCACCTTCACCATGACCCGCCTCGATGAGCGTCGTGGCCCCAATTACATCTCGGATGCTGCCACCATTGAGGTGCAGCGTGGTGACAGTGTTCGACGTTTCATCATGACGCCGGAGAAGCGCCTCTATATTGCCCGCGGCATGCCGATGACACAGGTGGCGCTGCGTCCGGGGCTGTTCCGTGATCTGTATATTGCCATGGGCGAGGAGCTCGAAGGCGATAGCTGGGCCATGCGTTTCCAGATCAAACCCTTCGTTCGCTGGCTGTGGCTGGGGGCGCTGCTGATGGCTATCGGTGGCCTGGTCGCCGTTGTCGATCGACGCTACCGACGCCGGCTCGCGATCAGAGAGCCGCAGGTGCGTGATGATTCAATTGAGTCAACTGCCCGGGAGGTCGGGGCATGACGCGTCGTCTGTTGCTGTTGTTGCCGTTGCTGGCGTTCCTGGTACTGGCGGTGTTTCTGTATCGCGGATTATCGATCAATCCCTTCGAGCGTGAGTCGGCATTGATGGCACGCGAGTTCCCGGATTTCTCGTTGAGCACCCTGGCGGACCCGCAGCGTCAGGTGGATGTCAGCTTGCTCCAGGGCGAAGTTACGCTGGTCAACGTCTGGGGTTCCTGGTGTCCTACCTGCCGTCAGGAAATGCCGCAATTGCTGGCATTGGCCGAGCGTGGTGTACGACTGGTCGGAGTCGACTACAAGGAACAAGGCACTGACACCGCTCAGCAAAGGGACAAGGGCAGCGCCTTTCTGCGTCAATTCGGTAACCCCTTCGAGGTCAATATCTTCGACCCCGAGGGAACGCTTGGCTTTGACCTCGGAGTATACGGGGCCCCGGAGACCTTTCTCGTCGATGCCGAAGGTGTGATTCGCTATCACCATACCGGCTATATCACCGCCGAGGATGTCGATAAGGTGATCATGCCGGAGGTGGAAAAATGGCGTTGATGCGTAGTCTCATGCTGGGCGCGTTGGTGATGTTGGCGTTGCTGGGCAGCGGTTCGTTGCTCGCCGAGGCCATTGAAGTGCGGTCGTTCGACAACCCGGTTACCGAGCAGCGTTATCAGGACCTGACCGCAACGCTGCGCTGCCCCAAGTGCGAGAATCAGGCGATTGGTGATTCCAACTCGCCGATTGCCGCTGACATGCGCGAGCGGGTCTATCTGCAGTTGAAGGATGGCCGCTCCGATAAGGAAATTATCGACTACATGGTCGAGCGTTTCGGTGACTATGTACTCTACAACCCGCGTCTCGAAGGGCGAACCCTGTTGTTGTGGGGCCTGCCGGGCGCGCTGGTACTGGTTGGCGTCGTCACTCTTGTGCTGTTGATTCGCTCGCGGCGCAAGTCCCGCCTGCAGGCCTTGTCGCAGGAAGAGCAGCAACGTCTGGCGGCATTGATGAAGCGTGAGGTTGGTGAATGATATTGATGTGGCTGGCCTTTGCGCTGCTGTTGTTGGTGGCTGCCTGGTTGTTGATGATCCCTTTACGCCGTGCGGCGAAGGTCGAGAAGCGGCAGCGCGATCTGGAGGAACGTGATGATGCTGCTGAGCAGAATCTGTCCGTATATCGACGCCGAGAGGCCTCTCTGAAAGAAGCCCGCGAGCGTGGTGATATCGACCAGCAGCGCTTCGAGGAAGACCTTCACGAACTGCAGCGTTCACTTCTGGATGACACGGCGTATCTGCAGCGCTCGCCACTGAAGTCGGCGCGGGCCGGGCGAATCATGGTACCGGTGCTGGTGGCGCTGATGGTGATCGCTAGCCTTGTCTGGTATCGCTGGGAAGGTGCAGAAGGTGATCTGGCATTGCATCAGGCCATCAAGACGGTTCGTGAGGATCCGCAGCGAACGCCACAGAAACTGATGGCAGCTGTCGAGCAGCAGGCACAGCATCAACCTGAGAATTCTGATGTGTGGCGTACGCTTTATCCGCTCTATCGTGACAGCGGTCAGCTGGATAAGGCCGAGGATGCGTTGCAGCGTTTGATTACCCTGGAAGGACGTAAATCCTGGTGGTTGGCGGAGAAGGCACAGATTCTGTACTTCGCCAATCAGCGCCAACTGACACCAGAGGTTCAGGGCTTGGTTGACGAGACATTGGCGATGGATGCCAATGAGCCAACCTTGATGGGACTTCTGGGAGTTGATGCCTTCGAGAAACAACAGTATCAGCAGGCGATCGACTACTGGCGTCGGGCTCTGGCAGCCGATATTCCTGCCGCGATTGCCAGTGCGATGCAAGAGGGGATCCATGTTGCCCAGCAGCGCCTTGATGGAAACAACACTGATGTAAACAACATTGCTGGCAACAATGCCGCAGCGACTGTCACTGGCAACCGGATTGCGGTGGAGTTGTCATTGGCCCCTGAGCTGAGCGACAGCTTGCCGTCGGATGCTATTGTGTTCGTGGTTGCCAGAGATAGCGCAGGTCAGCTGCCTCCGCTGGCGATTCAGCAGTTACGTCTGAACCAGCTTCCGGCCACGGTAATGCTGAGCGAAGCCAACGCCATGTCACCGGCCGCCAGCCTCAAGGGCAGCAACGAAGTGCGCCTGGTGGCGCGGGTTTCGGCCAGTGGTCAGGCGCAATCCCAGCCCGGTGATTTGATGGGCGAGCGCACAGGGGTTGCAGTATCGACGACAGATCCGGATCCTGTCGCGCTAACCATCGATCAGGTAGTCGAATAATCCATGCGTCTGACGTCGATTCGTCTTGCGGGTTTCAAGTCGTTTGTTGATCCGGTCACGGTGCCTTTTCAGGGCAATATGACCGCGGTCGTCGGACCCAATGGCTGTGGCAAGTCAAATATCATCGATGCGGTACGTTGGGTAATGGGCGAGTCATCGGCCAAGACGCTGCGTGGCGAGTCGATGACCGATGTCATCTTCAATGGTTCCACCGGGCGCAAGCCGGTAGGCATGGCATCCATCGAATTGGTCTTCGACAATCGTGACGGCTCGTTGGGCGGCGTCTACGCCCAGTACGCGGAAATCTCGGTCAAACGCCAGGTCACTCGCGATGCTCAGTCGAGCTACTTCTTCAACGGCCAGAAATGTCGCCGCCGGGATATTGCTGACCTGTTCCTGGGTACCGGCCTCGGGCCGCGCTCCTACTCGATCATTGGCCAGGGCATGATCTCGCGGCTGATCGAGGCGCGCCCCGAGGAGCTGCGCGCTACCCTCGAGGAAGCCGCCGGGATCTCGAAGTACAAGGAGCGTCGTCGCGAAACCGAAAATCGCATGCGTCGCACTCAGGAGAACCTCGAGCGACTCGAGGATATTCGTGAGGAGCTCGACAAGCAGCTCGAACGACTTCGACGCCAGGCGGAAGCAGCCAAACGCTATCAGACCCTGAAACAGGAAGAGCACCGGGTGAAGGGCGAGTTGGCCCTGCTTCGTGGTCGTGCGTTGCGTGCCAGTCAGAACGAGCAGGAAGGTCGTGTTCGCGAGCAGGAGACGGCAGTCGAGCGCGAAGTGTTGGGGATGCGTCAGTGCGAGACTCGGCTTGAGGAAGCGCGGGCTGAACACGACGGCATTGCTCAGGATCTCGACGTGCGACAGTCCAGCTTCTACGAAACCACCACAGCGATTGCACGTCTTGAGCAGGAGCTTGAACACACTCGCTCGCGGGATCAGCAGTTGGCACGTGACCTCGAGGGTGCCAAGCGCGAATTGGAGGAACTGGCACGCCTGGGAGAGACCGATGAGCAGCGCCTGCAGAGTCTCGAAGAGCGCCTCGAAAGCCTGGCGCCGGAGCAGGAAGAGCTGTCCGAGCAGTTGGCGGAGCTTGAAGCAGCACTCGAAGAGGCTGAGCCAGCGGTGGAAGAGCGCGATGCCGAGTGGGAGGCGTTCAATGAACGCTGGCGTAATGACAGTCATGCCGCAGAACGTAGCCAGGATCGTCTGCGTGAGTTGGAAAGCCGTCTCGAACGTATTACCGCTGACCGCAACAAGCGTCGTCAGCAACTCGAGGAACTACCGGACATCGCCGCGCTCAGTGCCCAGCGTGATCAAATCAAGGAGCGTCTGGCCGAGAGCGATGAGCGCCAGGCCATGCTCGAAGAGCAGCGGGAGAACCTGGCGAGCCAGCGAGACGATGGTCGTCAGGCGCTCACCGAGCACGATGCTGCACGCGATGAACGACGCTCCCGGCGCAGTGCGCTCCAGGGCGAGATCGCCTCGCTCGAAGCATTGATCAGCGCCGCTTTGGCGGATCACGATGAGGGGCTTGATCAGCAACTCGATAGCCTGGGGCTTGCTGAAGCTCCACGGCTGGGTGAGCAATTGGATGTTGATGTCGGTTGGGAGGAGGCCGTTTCCTGGGTACTGGCGCCATGGCTCAAGGCGCGACTGGCCGCGATCGATACCAGTGGTGACGCCTTGAGTACGATGCACGGTGCTGGAGAGATCGCACTTCTTGATGCCACCGAGATCTCGGCACCCTCTGGTAGCCTGGCCGCTAGAGTCCGCGGAGCCGGCGCAGGTAGCCTATGGCTTGCAGGCATCCGTTGTGCTGAATCACGGGCAGCAGCCTGGGCGGCGCGGGAGCAACTGCAGCCAGGTCAGAGCTGGATCACCAACGATGGCTTGTGGCTGGGGCCGGGTTGGGTGCGCTTGCGTGGCGAAGGCGATGGTCCCGATGCCTTGCTGGTCAGTCGTCGGCGTCTGGCAGAGGCTAATGCAACCCTGGGAGACGTCGAGGCCGAATTGGTCCGCCTGGATGCTGAATATGAGGCGGCGCAGCAGCGTGTCGCCGATGCTGAGCAAGCTCTGGAGCAGCTGCGACTGGATGAGCGGGACCTGGATCAGGCTCGTCAGCAATTGGCGGTACAGGACAGCGGGCTCGCCAGTCGTCTCGAACATCTGTCGAGCCGAGGTTCGGAGATTCATGAAGAACTCGAAAGCCTTGCCGAATCCGATGAGGAAACACGGCTCGCGATCGAGGAAATCAGAGAGCAGTGGCAGAGCGCCATGGCGCGCCTGGAAGAAGGCGCGGAAGTGCGCGAGCGGCTTGAGCGTCGTCGTAGCGAGGCACGCGAGCAGCTGGTCTCGCTGCGTACCCGACAGAGACCCTTGAGTGAGCGTTCCCAGCAATTGACGCTGGACTACCAACGGATGACAACCGAGCGCGCAGGGCTGGCCGAGCAACAGGGACGAGCCGGAGATACTCGTACTCGACTCGAGGAACGCGTTGCTGAACTCGAGGAAGCTCGAGAGGGCCTGCATGAGCCGGATGAGGAACGTCGTGAGCGTCTCGACGAATTGCTCTATCGCCGTGAGCGTGAGGAACGTGAGCTGAACGAAGCGCGTGGACGAGCTTCGGCACTGGTGGAGCGTCTACGCGACGATGAGCAGGCACGTCAGCAGCATGAGCGGGCCCTTGATGGGGTACGTGAGCGGTTGCAGGAAGCGCGCATGCAAGTTCAGGCGTTGGCGCTGAAGGCTGAAACCCAGGACGAGCAGCTCAAGGAGCTGGGCCATGATATCGATCAGTTGACCGAAAACCTCGATCCCAACGCCACCGAATCCGCCTGGCAGACGCGCCAGGAAGAGCTGGGTGACAAGATTCGCCGCCTGGGGGCGATCAATCTGGCGGCCATCGAGGAGTATGAGCAACAGGCTGAGCGGCGTAACTATCTTGAGGCTCAGCAGGCAGAATTGAACGAAGCACTGGAAACCCTGGACAAGGCTATTCGGCGTATTGATCAGGAGACGAGGACTCGCTTCCGTGACACCTTCGAGAAGGTCAATGCCGGCCTGCAATCGCTTTTCCCGCGGGTCTTCGGCGGCGGAGCCGCATGGTTGACGCTGACGGGCGATGATTTGCTTGAAACGGGAGTTGCCATCATGGCACGCCCACCCGGTAAGAAGAACAGTACTATTCATTTGCTGTCCGGGGGAGAAAAAGCACTTACTGCGTTGTCTATGGTATTTGCTATCTTTCAACTAAATCCAGCTCCGTTCTGTATGCTTGATGAAGTTGATGCGCCATTGGACGATGCCAATGTTGGGCGATATGCCAAACTGGTGAAGGAAATGTCCGAGAGTGTTCAGTTTATCTACATCACGCATAACAAGATTGCGATGGAAGCAGCAGAGCGTTTGATGGGCGTCACTATGCAGGAGCCGGGTTGTTCTCGCCTGGTATCGGTCGATGTAGATGAAGCCGCAGCCTTGGCTGAGGCATAATAAACTTGAAAGCTAGTTGCAAAAGGTTTACCAAATAACACCATAATACTGTTTGGCAAGATAGGCAGAGGGATTCAGAAGGGCGAATGTGAAAGGCGTTGTCGAGAAGACCGGAGAAAAAAACGGCGCTTGACAAACAAAAAAAGTGGCCTTTTTTTTCGCGATCACGCTATGCTGTTGACGGACAACCTACAGGCATGGCGCCTTAGCAAAGGCATGACGACCCATGGAACTTAGAGAGTGGCTGATCATACTGGGGCTGGCATTGGTGACACTCATCGTTATTGATGGTGTACGTCGACTGCAGCGCCAACGACGCACTCCCCGCCTGGACGAAGTAGCGGGGGATGGCTTGCAGACTGCGAGCGTGGATGGACCCGATCCAGACGCCGAGGCCCGAAAGGCCGAGGTGGACTGGGAGTTGCCCAATGGAGGGGCGCGTGTCGTTAGACCCGCCGACTTCTCCAGTGTGCAACCCAAACCCAAGCTCGAACGTCAGGAGCACCCGGGACCATCGCGCGTGCTGCATGAGTTCCGTGTGTCTCAACAACGGACCGAAGAACATGAGGCAAGCGCTGCTGGCGCATCGTCTTCGGCAATTGCTGCTGCATCTTCTTCTGCAGCGGACGCAAGGCCCGCCACTGACTCCGTCCAGCCGAGCAGCAGCAGGCCGAGCGATGGTGGAAGGTCAGAGCAACCCGAAAAGGTGGCCGAAGCTGAACAGGCTGTGCCGCCTCAAGCTGTAATCAGTGACTCCGCTCCGTCGGCGGAGTCTTCTGATGACGCAGCTCAAACGGTTACTGGTGCTGAACCGGTGAGTAATGAGCCGGTGAGTAATGAGCCTTCTGATGCCGGGTCCGAAAAGGTAGAGATGCAAGCGGCCAGCGCGCCTTCGACGTCGGTCGATGTTGATGTTGAAGAGACACCGACTTCCGAGACCACTGCTGCTTCCAGCGAGAAGAAGACTTCCACGAAGGGGGCTTCCACGGAACGGCGCGAACCGATTCTCGGCTCTGCTGATGACGAGGAAAGCAACGAACTGGCGGCGGAGCCATTGGCCGCAAACCCTGACGATCATGATGAATACGATGATGATCGTTATCGTCTGGTTGATTTCGAGGGCATGGGCGACTCGTTCAAGACACGTTCTCGCCAGGTTGGCTCCTCGGTTCAGCGTTTTGGTGCCTCGCTGCAGAAATCGTTGGCAGAGCGTCGCGAGAACAAACGAGTTGAGCGTGAACGTCGCGAGAAGCTCAAGGCAGAGAAAGCCGCAGAAGCTGCACGCATTGCCGAACAGAAGGCGGTTGAGCAGAAGGCTGCCCGGGAAGCGGCAGAGGCCGAGCAGGCCCGCCTGGAACTGGAGCGTCAGCAACAGCAGGCCCGTCTGGAGCTGGAACGTCAGCAACAGGCACCGGCTGCCTACGACGATGATTACGATCCGTTGTTCGCTCCGCGTCGTGACACACCGCGCTTCGATTATGACGGCCTCGACGATGTTGCGGAGTACGAGCCTGCACTCTCTGCGCAAGAAGAACCGAAGATCAGTGCGGAAGTTGATGATGGCCCGACCTTTGCAGACAACAGCAAGGTCCGGGTTCATCCGGTGCTGGAGAAGGCGCTGCGTCACGACGTCAATGCCGAGCATGCTCGCGATAGCCTGGCCAATGCCGATGAGATCATCGTTATCAGCGTGATGTCTCGTGATCCTGCTGGTTTCCCGGGATCGCAACTGCTCGAGCTGATGATGGCTTGTGGTCTGCGCTACAGTCGGGAGATGGGAATCTTCCACCGCTTCGAGACCGAAGAAGTGGATAGTGCTCTGCAGTTCTCGATGGTCAATGTCCTCAAGCCGGGCTCTTTCCCGATTGAGGCGATGGATGACTTCACTACGCCGGGCGTCACTCTATTGATGCCGCTACCGAGTGCTACTGACACCTCAGCTGCCTTCGAGGCCATGGTCGAGACAGCCATGGTGATCGTGAGACACATGGGTGGCGAGTTGAAGGACGAGAACCGTAGTGTGATGACAGCACAGACTGTCGAGTTCGCTCGTCAGCGGGTACAGGAGTTCGAGCGCCGCCATCGTCTGCACCGTTATCAGGTCAACTGATGATGAGCTGATGGCACGCTGACCCAGCGCAGCAGATTCAAGCGGCCCCATGGTGAATTGCCATGGGGCCGCTTGGCGTTTGGGCGGCTTGGCGTTTGGGCGGCTTGGCGTTTGGGCGGCTTGTCGTTTAGAGGTTGGCGGTTTCAGGCTAGAATAGCCTCAGCCAACGCTCCGGATTTCTGCTGAAGGTTGCCATGACCCAGGACACCGCAATTCGCGATGAAGTAACTCGGCTGCGTGCCGAGCTTGAAGACGCCAATCACCGTTATTACGTACTTGATGATCCGTTGCTCGCTGATGCCGAGTACGACCATCGCTTGCGGCGGCTACAGGAAATCGAACAGGCGCATCCCGAGTTGCTGACCGAGGACTCTCCCACTCAGCGAGTCGGCGCTCAGCCGGCTGATGGTTTTCCAGCGGTGGAGCATGCGTTGCCGATGCTGTCGCTGGACAATGCTTTCAATGAGGATGAGCTGCGCGCTTTCGTGGAACGTGTGGCGAAGTTGCTGGAAGTTGAGCCGCAGAATGTCGTCTTCAGCTGTGAACCTAAACTCGACGGCGCCGCGGTATCTCTGGTCTACGAGAACGGGCTACTGGTCAGTGGCGCGACTCGTGGTGACGGCCGCACCGGTGAAGGCATCATCTCCAATCTGCGCACACTACGTTCGATACCCTTGAAATTGCGTGGCGACACTTACCCCGAACTCCTCGAAGTTCGAGGAGAAGTGATCATGAATCATGAGCGTTTTGAAGCCATGAACGAACACGCTCGAGAGCACGGGTTGAAAGTGTTTGCCAACCCGCGCAATGCTGCTGCTGGTAGCTTGCGTCAACTGGACCCAAGAGTGACGGCAACTCGTCCACTGGAGTTCAGTGCCTACCAGGTGGCTCGCATTGATATGGCGCGTATCGATGACTCCTTGCTGCCAACGCACAGTGAGCAGATGAAGCTGCTCAAGGCGTGGGGAGTCCGCTCCAGTGCAGAACTGGAAGTGGTCACAGGTGCCGAAGGCATCATCGACTACTGCCGTCGCCTCGGCGAGCGTCGCGATGGGCTCGGCTATGATATCGATGGCGCGGTGATCAAGGTCGACGATCTGCGCCTGCAGCGTGAGCTGGGTTTTGTGGCGCGCGCGCCACGCTGGGCGATTGCCTTCAAGTTTCCCGCTCAGGAGCAGGTCACTCGTCTCAATGACGTCGAGTTCCAGGTCGGCCGCACCGGGGCGATCACTCCGGTGGCACGCCTCGAGCCAGTTTCGGTCGCGGGGGTGACGGTATCCAACGCCACCCTGCACAACGCCGATGAAATCGCCCGCCTCGGGGTGAAGATTGGCGATACCGTGGCCATTCGTCGTGCTGGTGATGTTATCCCTCAGGTGGTGCGAGTCATTGAGGATCAAAGGCCCGAGGATGCTCGTGAGATCGAGTTTCCGAGCGAGTGTCCGGTATGTGGCTCGGACATCGAGCGTGTCGAAGGTGAGGCTGTAGCACGTTGCTCCGGTGGGCTTGTGTGCGCCGCGCAACGCAAGGAGGCCCTCAAGCACTTTGCCGGTCGACGGGCGATGGATATTGACGGACTGGGCGTCAAATTGATCGAGGCGCTGGTCGAGCGCGACTGGGTCAAGACTCCCGCCGACCTGTTTCATCTCAAGGCCGAGGATCTGGCCGAACTGCCACGCATGGCCGAGAAGTCGGCCAATAACCTGGTCGCTTCACTGGAGAAATCCCGACATACCAGCCTGGCGCGTTTCATCTTTGCCTTGGGAATACGTGAAGTTGGGGAGGCTACTGCTGCTAACCTGGCTGCTCACTTCGGTACACTGGAAGCGGTGATGCAGTCAGACCGAGCGGCATTGGAGGCGGTCGAGGATGTGGGGCCGATCGTTGCGGCGCATGTAGAGACCTTCTTCCAGCAACCACACAATGTGGAAACCGTACGCGCACTGATCGATGCCGGTGTGGATTGGGATGAGGCAGAAATCGTGCGCGGTGCGACACCTCTCGAAGGACAGAGCTGGGTGTTGACCGGAACTCTGGAAAGCATGACCCGTGACGAAGGCAAGGAGCGCCTGCAGGCGCTGGGCGCCAAGGTTGCCGGCAGCGTATCGAAGAAGACCAGTTGCCTGGTAGCTGGCCCTGGTGCTGGCAGCAAGCTGACCAAGGCCGAGCAGGCGGGTGTGCCGGTTATCGATGAGCAAACCTTTCTTGAGCGACTTGCCGAGTGGGAAGCACTGCCTGCTGCGAGTGTCGAGAACGCGGGTGAGGAGCATAGCCAATGAGTCGTTTTGTTGAAGTTCCCTGGCGCATGATTCCGACAGAAACGCTTGATGCGTTGCTGGAAACCTACGTGACTCGCCAGGGCTACGACTCGACCGATACGGGTGAGGGCATGCACGGCTGGGTGCGCGAACTGCGTGCCCAACTGGAGAAGTCGGAACTGGTCATCGCCCATGATCTGGGTACCGAATCCACCGAAGTCATGACCCTCGCCCAGTGGCGTGCCTTCGGCCGCGATCTCGCCGACGACGAGGAAGAAGGGGATTATGATGGCATGGCGTAGCCAGCCGATTCGCTGAAGCGATCGGCTGGAGAGGGAAAGGGGAAAGAAGGAAGACTGGAGGGAAAGAGGGAAGAAACTACCCACCTCTCACCTCTCACCTCTCACCTCTGTCTTCTTCCTTCTTCCTTCTTCTCTCTTTCCCCGCACCAGATCCCGTATGATCCGCCGTCCCGGATGCAGGTGATCGGCCAGTGGTGCTTCCAGCGGTAATGGCTCGTCGCAGATGCGCGAGGCCAGTAGTTCGGCGCACAGCGGCGCACTGGCGAGTCCTCGGGAGCCATGCGCAGCGCTGATCCACAGGCCGGGGTGGTGCTTGCCGGGGATCGCGGCGATGCGCGTAGCGTCCTTGGTCAGCGTGGCGTAGTCCGTGCGCCACGCTGCTTCATCGGGCACCGGGCCAGCGTAGGGCGATTTGTCCGGACTGGCGGCGCGTATGCCGGCGCGGCCCTGCAAGTCATCGATTGCCAGCGACTGCCCCGCAGCGGCCAGGCGCGCCGGGTAACCGGGCAGTGTCTGATCGAGTTCAGCGAGGTTGGCTTGATGATCCTCGCTGCACACTTCGCTATTGCTGCTGTTGGGCGTGAAGGTGGCACCGAAGGTCAGCCAGCCATCCAGTGGCGGGGCGACGTAGCCACCTGCGCAGATCACACGCGACGGTGCTGGCATATTCTCGGCTAGTGCCAGACGGCTGACCTGGCCTCGCACTGGTTGCAATGGCAGATTGGCGCTTTGCGGGAAGTGACGTGCGCCGAGGGCCGATGCAATCACGACCTGATCGACCTCAAGCTGTTCGGCATTGTCCAATCTCAGCTGCCATCCACGCTGTGGATTCCCCGTGAGAGCCTCGACGTTGTGCGCGATAAAGCGAACCCCCGCGCTGGCGGCCAGTTGCTCGCAGAGCCGACGGGGGCGGACCCAGCCAGCTTGACTGTAGTCGAGCCCGCCATGGGGCAACGGCACACCTGCCAGTTGCGAGGCCTGCTCGGCATTCACCTGACGCACCACGTCTTCGGGCAGCGGGTGGTTGGCGATAAAGCGCTGTTGACGGCGCTGCTCACGTTCGGTACTGGCCAGTTGCAATACCCCGGTTTGATGCCACAGCTGCTGCTCTGGGTCGAGACGTTGGAGCCAGCGCTGACTGTACAGCAGGCCGGCGAGATAGCAGCGGCTCTGGGCGTTGGTCTCGGCGGCGAGTTTTACGTATAGCGCGCCCTGCTCGTTGCCGGAAGCACCACTGCCGGGGCCATTGGCATCGAACAGCAGGACTTCGATGCCGCGGCGTGCAAGGGCTTCCGCGAGGCTGGCGCCGGCGATGCCGGCACCCACGATGGCTATTCTGGTGGTGGAACGTGGATGGGGTGGGGAGAACCAGGGGGTCGATTGACGGCGTGAGTCAGTGGGAGGTGTGTCGATCTCGCCAGCCAGCATTTCACGCTTGCGACCGAAGCCTGGCACCTTGCGCCAGTTGAATCCTGCTGCCTTGAGCCCTCGTTTGACGATTCCTGCACAGGTGAAGGTAGCGAAGGTTGCGCCTGGTCGAGAGCGAGCCGCCATTTGCTCGAACAGTTGTGGTTGCCACATATCGGGATTCTTCGACGGAGCAAAACCGTCCAGAAACCAGGCATCGACCTGCCCATCGAGTAGTGCCAGGCGCTCGCAACTATCGCCGATATGCAGGTCGAGAATAACCCTCGGAGACAGGATGAGGCGGTGGATGCCAGTGACCGCAGCGGGCCATTGCCTGACCAGGACTGCCGCCTTGTCGGCAAGGTCAGGCCAACTGGAAAGAGCGCGTTGCAGGTCACTGCGCTGCATGGGGAAACACTCTGTCGACACCAGATGTAGCCGTGCACTGCTGGGAGCGTGTTGCTCGAAAGCCTGCCAGGCGCAGAGCATGTTGAGGCCGGTACCAAAACCGGTCTCGCCGATCACGAAGGGGCGCGACTCCTGCCATTCGGCAAAGCGCTGCGGCAGTCGATTGGCGGCGATGAACACATGCTGTGTTTCGGCACGACCATCGTGACGCGAGAAGTAGACATCGTCGAATGCAGTGGAGTGTGGGCTGGCTTCGCCGGTATCGTCGTTACGCCAATCGAGTTGGGCGGTTTCGGCGGCCGCCAACGGGGGCAGGCCGTCAGTGGTGATCACGTATGAGGTTCTCTATCGGCGAGTGGTCATGATTTGATCAGTTGTCTTTCGGCGCCGTGACAAGCGGCTTTCAGAAAGACGTCCGCGGCGTTTCAACAGACTTTTCCACAGCTCCTGTGAGTAACCGCCTGTGGATGAATGCCTCTGTGGATGAGACTTCAAGGGCGGCTACTCAACGCTAACGAGCCAGTGCTCTGTGACAGAGTATTATTGTTCCAGCAGCGGTGAAAACCTGATGTCAGGGTAGAACCTTCTTGAATGGCTTGACGGTTACCGAGGCATAGACACCGGCAATGATGAAGGGGTCGGCGTCGGCCCAGGCCTGGGCGCTGGTCAGATCATCGAATTCAGCCACCACCAGACTGCCGCTGAAGCCGGCTTCGCCAGGGTTGTCGCTGTCGACTGCTGGGTGCGGGCCGGCCAGCACCAGGCGGCCTTCATCACGCAGGGCCTCGAGGCGAGCCAGGTGATCTGGGCGGGCTGCCATGCGGCGTTCCAGGCTGTCGTGCACATCTTCACTGATGATCGCGTAGAGCATCTAATCTTCCTCAGTTGTTCCCGGGCTACCATAGCCAGGGAGGGGCATGATGGAACATGCAACAGGTGGGTGCCGCAGTGGTGAGAGCTGCCTGTGGGCAACCCTGCCGGAATGATCGTCATTGACCGACGCCATGTACCGCGCGCACCATGTGCTTATATTCTGACAAAGACGCTGGCTGGCGTCATGCGTCATGCAAATCACATCCTGATACCTGCCTCATGCCCCTATTGCCCGATGGATTTACCGGCGAAGCGCTCGCCGTTGACCTGCATATGCACTCGACTGCCTCTGATGGCGCCTTGTCTCCCGAGGCGCTGGTGTCACTGTGTGCCGAGCGAGGATTGTCGCATATGGCGCTGACCGATCACGATAGCGTAGCCGGTGTTGCCGAGGCACAGACAGCGGCGCAACGTTACGGCATCAGCGTGCTGCCGGCAACGGAGCTATCGTCACAGTGGCATGGGATCAACATCCACGTGGTGGGGCTACTGCCTCATGGCGCGGGCCCACTGCTGGAAGCCGGCCTGGCGTCTCAGGTCGAGGCTCGAGAACTGCGTGCACAGACCATTGCCAGGCGTATGGAGCGCATCGGTCTTACCGATGCGCTGGCCAGAGCTCGGGTTCGCGCCGGAAGTGAGCGCCCACTGGGGCGGCCGGATTTTGCTCACCTACTGGTCGAGGATGGCCTGGTACCGGATCTGAATACGGCTTTTCGAAAGTATCTCGGCAACGGCAAGCCGGGCGATGTCAAATCCCATTGGCCGTGGTTGTCGGAAGTGGTGGAATGGGTGTTGGATTCAGGAGGTGTTGCGGTACTGGCACATCCGCTGCGCTACAAGTTGACCCGCCGCAAGCGCGGACTGCTGTTGAACGATTTTCAGGCTGCCGGAGGTCAGGCGGCGGAACTGGTCAGCGGCTTCCAGAATACCGATGTGACCCGTGATCTGGCTCGCCAGTTGGATGAGCGTGGATTGTTTGCTTCATTGGGCAGTGACTTCCATTTTCCCGGTGGACATCTGTCGCCTGGCTCCATGAGCCCGGTACCCCGGACGTCGGTCGCGCCAGTATGGAAGCATCCTCGGCTTGCTGGCTGGGGACAAGTACAAGCCTGCAAGGAGATCTTATGACCCAGTATTTCCAGATTCATCCGGACAACCCCCAGAAGCGCCTGATCGACAGGGCCGTAGAGATCATTCGCCAGGGAGGGGTGATTGCCTATCCCACCGACTCCGGCTATGCCCTGGGCTGCCATCTGGGAGACAAGAAGGCCATCGAGAAGATCAAGTGGCTGCGTTCGCTGGACGACAAGCACAACTTCACCTTGATGTGTGCGGATCTTTCCGAGATTGGCACCTATGCCAAGGTCGATAACACCGCATTTCGTTTGCTCAAGGCCCACACACCTGGTGCCTATACCTTTATTCTGCAGGCCACCAGCGAAGTGCCGCGGCTATTGTTGCACCCCAAACGCCGTTCGATCGGAGTGCGGGTGCCGGACCATGCGATTACTCGAGCGTTGCTGGATACACTTGGTGAACCGCTGATGAGTGTCACGCTGATCCCGGTCGGAGAAGACTTGCCGATGACCGATCCGGAAGAAATTCGTGATCGCTTCGGCGCGCACCTCGAGGCGGTCATCGATGGCGGCGCCTGCCACCTCGAAGCGACCAGTGTGGTGGATATGCGCGACCTGCCCGCGACAATTGTACGCCGTGGACGCGGTGACCTGAGCGCCTTCGAGGACTAGGTCCCGGAGCGGCAGGGCCAGCTAGACGCTGGGCCCGTTGCGAGGTTGGCTCGGGTCGGAAGTGTCGTCGCTGTTGCTGGCGGTCTGGCTGCTGTCGGTCTGACTGCTGGCGGAATCCGTTGGCGATGAATTACCCCCGGCCGAGCCATCATTGTCTTCGTGGGGGTCCGGAGTGGTTTCATCAAGCCAGGTTCCGCACAACAGACAGTATTTCGCACTGTGGTCATGACGGTCGTGGCCGCAGCCTGGGCAGGCTTCCTCTGAATAGCGGTCGGCGCGTACCGAGCGAATCACCTCGGCGGAAAAGACCCCAGTAGGCACGGCAATGATCGAGTAACCGGTCAACATCACCATGACACTGATTGCTTGTCCCAATGGAGTGACCGGGGCGATGTCGCCATAACCGACGGTGGTGAGGGTCACAATTGCCCAGTAGATGGATGTTGGGATGCTGGTGAACCCGGCCTCGGGAGGCTCGATCAGATAGATCAGCGAGGCGAAGATATTGACCAGCATGAACACCGTGAACAGGAACACGAATATCTGCCGTCCGCTGCGCCTCAGGGCATCCAGCAGCAGACGCCCCTCGCCAACGAACTCCATCAGTCGCAGTACCCGGAAGATACGCAGAGTACGCAGCATCCGTACCACGATCAGTGATTGAGCGCCGGGGATAAGTAGTGCCAGCCAACTGGGCAGGATCGAGATCAGGTCGATGACGCCGTAGAAACTCTTCAGATAACTCCAGGGGCGGTCCAGGCAATACAGGCGCAGGGCCAGCTCGATGGTGAACAGAACGGTAAAGCCCCATTCGAGGGTATAGAAGGTCTCGCCGTACTGCAGGCGCAGTGACTCGACGCTTTCCAGCATGACCACCAGAACACTGCTGAGAATCGCGAAGATCAGCAGGATATCGAAGCCCTTGGCAATCCGTGTGTCAGACTCGAAGATGACCTGGAATATGCGGGTGCGCACGCCCTCGGCGGCAGGCTTGAAGCCGTTGATCACGAATATATCCTCTGTCTATGTCTGTTCTGGCTCAAGGGCCAGTGCCCAGGACCTGACGGCTTCAGGCCATCTCGATGTGATCCGGCAGCTGGCGGGCCAGCCGCAGCAGCATGCTGCCCAGCTGCGGGGTTAGCCAGTCGTATTTGTTGCTGTTCCTCAGCAGCACGATCAGTGTAGCGGTATCCTCCTGTAGCTCGGGCTGCATGTGGCCGAGCCGTTCAAGACAATCAATGGCCCGGTTGATCCACTGACGCTCGCCAGTATCGCTGAAGGCGTCCAGCGCCATGTTGATGTTGTGCAACACAACGCTTGCCGAACCTGCTTCGAGAGCAGGCCATGCGTTTGCAAGCAGGGCCGCCCCACGCGCCGCCTTGCTGGTGTCGGAAGGGCGCAATGCGACCTGTGAAACCAACTGTTCAGCCAGTTCCGGTAGGCACTGAGCACTACCGTGCTTTAGCTCGAGCTCCAGCTCACGAATGCCCACATGACGCCCGCCGGCACGGATCTCGCCTTCATCCAGCGCCAGTTCGACCTGGTTCTGTTCCACCGACAACAGCCAGGTCTGACGATGAAAATCAGTGGTGAAGCGTGCCTCGAGATGTTCGAGTACCTCATTCGGCAAATCGTTGATAGGCGGTAGCTCAGCCAACCCGGCTAGGTCCAATTGAGCCTCGGGTACCGGCCACTCCCACTCGCCACGCTGTGACATGCCGCCACTGCCAGTGCCACTGGTCTTGAGAGTTTGCACCCATCCATTCCCGGTCCGTCGCAGGCGCAGAGCCATGCGTGCCTGCTTGAGATCACCCCTTGCCGTATCAAAATAAGTGTTGGTGAGCTGGTCGCGGGAAGAAGGGAGGTGCGTCAGAAGCGGGTGCTGACGCAGTGTTTCAGGGCCCTGCTGGCCCAGGGCCAGCTTCATTTCCACTTCCTGGCTCATCGCTGATTACTCCTTGGGCTGGGCTTGAGGGGGTACACCATCAATATGACATGAATTTTTCCATGACGTGACAGTGGTGGATCACTATACTGACGCCGCCATTTACTCAGTGTCCGTGACTTACCATGGTGACATCAAATCCGTTTTCCGTGATGTTTGGCCGTTCGCCGTTTCAACCGCTGCTGGCCCACATCAAGAAGGTTCATGATTGCTCCGCCGAGCTGTTGCCGTTCTTCGAGGCATCGCTTGAGGGGGATTGGGACGCCGCTGCCCAGCATCGAGAAACCATCACTCGCCTCGAACATGATGCCGACTCGCTGAAGACCGAGTTGCGCTTGAATCTGCCCAATACGCTGTTTCTGCCCGTATCGCGCTCGGATCTGCTTGATCTGATCTCCGTGCAGGACAAGATTGCCAACAAGACTCGCGATATCACCGGCATTATGCTGGGTCGCCGCATGCGTGTGCCGGAACCGCTGGCAGAGCCAATGCGCGATTATATCGAGACCTCTGTTGCCAGTGTCGCCAAGGCGCGTCAGGCGCTGGAAGAGTTGGGCGATCTGCTCGAGTCCGGTTTTGGTCGCAATGTGACTGAACTGGTGCAGAAGCTGATTCGTGATTTGCACGACCTCGAGAACCGCACCGACAAGCAGCAGATCGCCATTCGTCGCCAACTGTTCGAACTGGAAGCATCTCTGCCGCCGGTCGATGTGATGTTCCTGTACCAGATCATTCTATGGATCGGCGAGGTCTCCGACCGTGCCGAGCGTGTCGGAAGCCGCCTGCAGATCATGACGGCGCGCTGAGCTCTGACCCCTGAAGACCGCCTACGGGCGGTCTATGTACTTCTGGATCCTGTTTCGAACGTTTCAAGGGTTATATCCCATGTCGATCATTACTCAGTACGGCGATATCTTCGTCCTGATGGCCTGCGCATTCGGCTTCTTCATGGCCTGGGGCGTGGGTGCCAACGACGTGGCCAATGCCATGGGCACCTCGGTGGGCTCAAGAGCCATCACCATCCGTCAAGCCATCATTATTGCGGTTATCTTCGAGTTTCTCGGCGCCTGGCTGGCCGGTGGTCAGGTTACCGAGACCATCCGCAAGGGCATCATCGATCCGGCGATGCTGGCACAGGACCCTCAGTACCTCGTCTACGGCATGATGGCGTCGCTGCTGGCCGCAGGTAGCTGGTTGTTTATTGCTTCCATGAAAGGCTGGCCGGTCTCGACCACGCATTCCATTGTTGGTGCCATTGTCGGTTTTGCCGTTGTCGGTCTGGGCATGGATGCAGTGGGCTGGCCCAAGGTTGGCCAGATCGTGGCCAGTTGGGTGGTGTCGCCACTGCTCGCAGGCTCGATTGCCTTCATGCTGTTTCGCTCGATACAGAGCATGATCTTCGAGGCCGATGACCCGTTCGCTGCAGCCAAGCGCTATGTACCGATGTATGTGTTTCTGGTCGGCTTCATCGTGTCCATGGTGACGCTGGTCAAGGGCCTCAAGCATGTCGGGCTGCACCTGTCATTCCTCGAGAGCTTCGTGGTCGCGGTGATTCTGGGGCTGGTGCTGATGGGAATCGGTATTCAGCGTGAGAAGCGTATCAACCGCAGCCAGCAGAAGAAGGACTCTTTTGGCTTCGAGGGCGTCGAACGCATCTTCAGCGTGCTGATGATCTTTACCGCCTGTGCCATGGCATTTGCACATGGTTCCAATGACGTCGCCAATGCTGTAGGTCCGCTGGCCGCAGTCATCAGCGTTGTGCAGCATCAGGGCAGCATCGAGGCGGCTTCCTCGATCCCGTGGTGGGTGCTAGTGCTGGGCGGCGGCGGTATCGTCGTCGGTCTGGTGACCTATGGCCACAAGGTTATCGCCACGGTCGGTACCGGCATCACGGAATTGACGCCGAGCCGTGGCTTTGCCGCGACGCTGGCGGCTGCCATGACCGTGGTGCTGGCGTCGGGTACCGGATTGCCGATCTCGACCACTCATACGTTGGTAGGCGCTGTGCTGGGCGTAGGTCTGGCGCGTGGTATCGCCGCCATCAACCTGCGTGTCATCGGTACCATCGTGATGTCGTGGTTCATTACCTTGCCGGCAGGTGCTGGTCTGGCGATTGCCTTCTTCTTCATGTTCAAGGGCATCTTCGGCTAGCCGCGGAACGAAATGCTGGTCGCCAACGGCGCCTTCGGGCGCCGTTGGCGTTCAAGGGCCTTGATCGACACGGACTGCAGCCGGCGTATCGGAGGCTATGGCAGCGGTGCCGGGCGCCTATTCCCTCTGATATAGTGATTCGATCTTTCCTGTTATCGGTTTATGGAGCTGCGCGGCCTTGAACACGCCCTTTTCCTTCGTCGATTGGTTTCGTCATTCATCGCCCTATATCAATGCGCATCGTGGGCGAACCTTTGTTGTACTGATCGAAGGCGAGGCCATGGAAGGATCACGAGGCGAGTCGTTGATCCAGGACCTGGCATTGCTGCATACGCTGGGTGTCCATCTGGTGGTGGTATTCGGTATTCGCTCTCAGGTGCATCGTGCCCTGGAGAACGACGGTCTCCAGCCGGTCAGGCACCAGGGGCGCTGGGTGGCGGACGATACCATCATGGCGCGTGTTGAACGCGTCGCGGCTGAGCAACGCCTATGGCTCGAAGCGCGCCTGTCGTTGGGATTACCCAACACTCCTCTGCATGGCATTGAGCTGACAACCGTCTCGGGCAATCTGGTGATGGCCAAGCCACTCGGGGTTCGCGAAGGAGTGGACTTCCAGCGCTCAGGTGAAGTCCGTCGTGTTCGGGCGGCGGGTATTCGTGCCCAACTCGAACAACGGGTGCTGGTGTTGCTGCCGCCGCTGGGCTTCTCGAGCACCGGTGAGGTGTTTGACCTGGATGCCGCTGAAGTTGCTCAGCAAGCGGCAGTGGCGTTGAAAGCCGACAAACTGATCCTGCTGGGTGAAGCGGATGGCCTACGTGATAGCGAAGATCAATTGCTGCGCCAGATGAGTCCCTCTGAAGCGGCGCCTCTGCTGGCCGGGGAAGATCCCGAAAGTGAGCTGGCCCGTCACCTGGGGATCGCCTGTCAGGCGGCTCTGCACGGGGTCGCACGTACCCACCTGCTGTCATGGCGCGACCCGGATGCATTGTTGGGCGAGCTATTCACACGAGACGGCATCGGAACCATGATCACCCAGCACCGCTATGAGCAGCTACGTGCTGCCGAGATCGGTGATATCGGCGGCCTGCTGGAGCTGCTTGAGCCTCTGGAGCGTAATGGCATGCTGGTACCGCGCTCGCGGGAACGGCTCGAGCATGAGGTCGACGACTACGTAGTGATTGATCGTGATGGCATGATCATCGGATGTGCGGCTCTGCATCGCTTTGCTGATGCGCGGGTTGGAGAGTTGGCTTGTGTTGCGGTGCATCCGGAATATCGCTCCGGCGCACGTGGCGAGCGGCTTCTCGCCGAGGTCGAACGTCTGGCGAAGCGCGAGGGATTGGACAATCTATTCGCGTTGACTACCCATACCACACACTGGTTCCTCGAGCATGGTTTTGCGTTGGCATCGTTCGAGGCACTGCCACCTCTGCGTCGTGACGCCTACAATCACGCCCGTAAATCAAAGGTGTTGGTCAAGCCGCTGTAACGTCCAGGACTGATCCTTTATCGTGCCGGCTTCTGAGATCAAGGGGCCGGCACTCCTTTCTTGTGCTGGCGACACCGGGCACGAAAGTCCGGTGTCGCGATTTCCTGTCAGCAACTTTTCTGCATGTGTCTCCAGATGGAGACTATCTATCTTTTTGTTTTATAACGACTTCATCGTTTTCTCTCAATTATCGTCCCTTTTTAGAGACGAATTACAGTTGTTCGGAGAGGCTTTGATTAGTTGGTTCTGAAATTCATCAAGATTTTATTTTTTAACCTTTTGAAAATAAAGGAATGGTTCTGATTGTGGCATGCTAATGGCATTGTTTATAGCGAGTAGGGAAGGTGGCCGGCTCAGGCTGGTTTCACCTTCCGGATTATCGAGGGCCTCACTGCCCTGTGTGTCCTCGGGTTATCCAGCGTCTGCTCCGCGCGATGTGCGACACAAGGTTGCGATGAGACGGTACTAGCTGTAGTGGCACGGAGAGGTATCGATAGAAGCAAGGATGCTTTGGCAAGGATGCCACCCCCCAGCTTTTGATTGGAAAGCGGGAAATACGATTTGAACGTCGACGCTTGCGGCAAGGCGGCGATGTAAAGAACGAGGCGAGGTGGTTTACCACCTGCATATCGATAACCCAGTTCCTGGTGACGTAGGTGTCGATATGGCTTCGGGCCTTCGGGCCACTGGAAAACTGTTCAATGGACGGACCAGGCGGTCGATTGATCTGTTTTTCAACCCCTTCAGTTCCCTGCGTATTCGGGCCGGCTATGCCGGCCCTTTTTTTGAACCATTTTCTTGTTGATTTACGCGGGAATTCGAGGGCAAGTGGGCCGACTCTGGTATCCTCTGGATGGAACGATGGACGTTTCCTTCACTTTCTTTCATAGATCACTGGCCATGACCTCTGCCGCAACGCGCCGATGGCGCCCTCGCTCCTTGTTACAACTGGTTCTGCTCGCCTTCCTTGTCGTCATGCTGCCGCTGGGCGTGCTGATGTACCAGGCTGGTCAGGCTCTGTCGGAGCTTTCACGGCTGGCTGAGGTCAGTGCCCGTCAGGCTGTGGAGGAGACACGCCGAGCACGCACTCTGGGGGCGCTGGCAGTAGAAATGGAACGCGGCGCGAGGCAGTACGAGGTCGTGCAGCAGGAAAGTCTGCTGGAGATATTCTCCACGCGCCTGGAAGAGTTTCGCGATCTGCTGGCACAGCAGCAGAGGCTGTTGACCGGCAGTCCAGATATCCGGGCTCTGGAAGAGCAACTGGATGAACTGGCGAAACTTCCGGAGTTGTCACCAGAAGAATATAGCGAGGCGCTGGAGCAGTTCAGTACCTTCTCGGAGCATGTCGAAGGCATGCGTCGCGAGACCAATGCGCGGATTGACCAGCGCCTCGATGCCATCAGGAGCCGAGCTCACGATGTGCAACAGCGCTTGTGGTGGCAGTCCGGCGCACTGGTATCGGCGAGTCTGTTGCTGATGCTGTTGTTCACCCGGCTGATCATCCGGCCGGTGCGACAATTGGAACGCCGCATTCTCGGCATCGGCAGTGGTTACCAGGATGGTGCTGTCGGTGCGCAGCGCGTACAGGGACCGGCAGAGTTGGTGGCATTGGGCGAACGCTTGGATTGGCTGACTGCCAGGCTGGATGAGCTGGAGGCTCAGAAGCAACAGTTCCTGCGTCATATGTCGCATGAGTTGAAGACGCCATTGGCCAGTGTCCGAGAGGGGTCGGCGCTGTTGTCTGATGGAGTGGCGGGCGAGATGACCGCCCGCCAGCGGGAAGTACTGGAGTTGATCGACTCCAGTGGAGCTGAGTTACAACGACTGATTGAGCAGTTGCTTGACTATAATCTGCTTCAGCACTCGCGTTCCGCTGAGATCAAGCGCCTCGACATGGCTACGGTGCTGCGTGAAGTACTGGCCAAGCACCGCCTCGGGTTGCAGTCCAAGGATATGCGCGTGGAAGTGTTCTCGGGCCCTCTGCATTGGTATGCCGACCATCAGGCCTCAGCCAGGGTACTGGATAACCTGATATCCAACGCGGTGGCCTATGGAGCAGATGGTGGTGAGCTTTTGGTTCGTGCCCGGGCTCATCATGATCGGCTGGAGCTGGAAGTTGCCAATACAGGTGAGCCGATCGCCGAGCAGGACCGGCCCCATCTGTTTGAGGCTTTTTACCAGGGGCAGGCTCGGCGCAAGGGCGCGCTGAAGGGGTCGGGTATCGGACTTTCGGTAGCGGCCGATTGCGCCCGTGTGCAGAACGGGCGACTGGAGCTGATTGATGACCCTCGCTGGGCAGTATGTTTCAGGCTGACATTGCCGGTTGCCCAGCCACAGGAAGAGCATAAGCAGATGCCTGCAGAGACAGGCAGCAACGCAAGGGATCTGACGATATGAAACAAGGGGTTAGGGTGATGCAGTTCAGCAAGCGAGCGAGTGCACGTCTGCTGCAGTCAGCGCTGCTGGTAACCTTTATGGGCGGGCTGGCGGGGTGCGAAATGCTTCCTATGGAAACTTCCTCGCGCC
This sequence comes from Halomonas huangheensis, assembly GCF_001431725.1. Taxonomy (NCBI): domain Bacteria; kingdom Pseudomonadati; phylum Pseudomonadota; class Gammaproteobacteria; order Oceanospirillales; family Halomonadaceae; genus Halomonas; species Halomonas huangheensis. The sequence goes on from NZ_CP013106.1 coordinate 744,152, forward strand.
CGGTCGATGTCGACAAACAAGTCGATTTGACCTCCTGTAATGCGGACGTGCCGAATTTTGCTGAATCCCCATGCATGCTCACCGATTGGGTCGCCTTCGGGTTGGCCGCGCAACGTGGTGATCGCGAGTGGCGCGATAACATGCTGCCTCGCCTGGCGGGACACGCTCCCGAACAGCGCTTGAGTCGCGCCGTGGTCATGAGCTGGGGCAGTGAATCTCAATGGGATCAGGCATCGGAGATATACAAGGCCGACCTGGGAGCTGCGCCTGGCGCACTGCAGCCACTTTTCCGTTACTGGCTGAATGAGCTGGAAGGGCGTCGAAAGCTGTCCTCCAGAGTTGACCAGCAACAGGGTGAAGTGGCTCGCCTGGAGGAAGAGAACGAGGCCCTTGCCGACAAGCTGGAAGCCATGACCGCGATCGAACAAAGTATCAACCTGCGTCAACAGGTGGAGTAAAGCCTCTGGAGAATCCAAGATGAAGCAAGTCGCAACGACCCCGAGCGCCAGAACTTCGGCCCACATTCTGCTGGTCGATGATGATGCTAGCCTACTCAAACTGTTGGGCATGCGTCTGGAGAGCCGTGGTTATCGTGTGACCACTGCGGAAACTGGACGTGATGCACTCAAGCGTCTGGAAGAAGGGCGTCCCGACCTGGTGCTGTCAGATCTGCGTATGGATGAGATGGACGGCATGGCGTTGTTTCAAGAGATTCAGCGCCGTATGCCGGGCCTTCCTGTCATCATTCTGACTGCTCATGGGTCGATTCCCGATGCAGTCAGCGCCACCCGTCAGGGAGTTTTCAGCTTCTTGACCAAGCCGGTGGATCGCGACGAGCTGTTCAGTGCCATCGACGATGCTCTGTCGCACCTGTCCGGTAATGGTGAGGGTGATGACAGCTGGCGAGAAGACATCATCACGCGTAGTCCAGAGATGGAACGCATCCTCGAACAGGCACGCATGGTGGCGGGTTCTGATGTCAGCGTACTGGTTACCGGGCCTTCCGGTTCCGGTAAGGAGTTGCTGGCCAACGCCATTCACAAGGCCAGTTCACGGTCCGATAAGCCTTTTGTCGCCATCAACTGCGGTGCATTACCGGAGCAGTTGCTGGAAAGCGAACTGTTTGGTCATGCGCGTGGGGCCTTTACCGGAGCCATCAGTGAGCATGGTGGCCTGTTCCAGGCAGCTGACGGCGGTACGCTGTTCCTCGACGAGATCGGTGATATGCCGTTGGCGTTGCAGGTCAAATTGCTACGTGTGTTGCAGGAGCGTCAGGTGCGTCCATTGGGTTCGACATCATCGATACCGGTGGATGTTCGGATACTCTCGGCGACCCATCGTGACCTCGACCAGGCCATGCACGAGGGAGAGTTCCGCGAGGATCTGTACTACCGCCTCAATGTCGTCAACCTCAAGCTGCCGCCGCTCAAGGACCGTGCCGAGGACGTGCCGCTGTTGGTCAAGCACCTGGTGGCTCAGGCGGCCTCGCGTCACAAGCCGTTCGTCAAGGGCTTCTCGCCGGAAGCACTCAACCTGCTGGCGACCAGCGCCTGGCCTGGTAATGTGCGTCAGTTGGTCAACGTGGTCGAGCAGTGCGTGGCACTATCCAGCGCGCCAATGATTCCCGAAGCGTTGGTCGCGCAGGCACTGGCGGCGGAGGATAGCGCGCTACCGACGTTCAATGACGCACGTGCCGGATTCGAGCGCAGTTATCTGGTCAAGGTGTTGAAGATCACCGAAGGCAATGTCACTCAAGCAGCGCGTATTGCTGGACGTAATCGCACCGACTTCTACAAGCTGCTGTCACGTCATGAGCTGGAGCCTTCGGCCTTCAAGCCTGGCGCTCAGGCGGGGGCGATACCGCACTGACAGATAGCGTCACTTCACCCTCACCAAGACGTGCGGTGAGGGTTTCTCCCGGCCGAGTCTGGTCCGCCTTGCGGATCACTCGGCCGTTTTCGTTGCTGAGGATCGCATAGCCGCGCCCGAGGACCGACAGCGGACTGACAGCCTGCAATTCACGCATGCGGGAACTGAATTGTTCGCGATGGCGCTGCAGGTCCGAGCGCTGTGCGGCGAGGAGCCGCTGGGTCAGACGACGATGGTTATGACGTGCCTGAAGTAACTCAGCGCTCGGGGAGCGTAATGTCAGGCGTCGAGCAAGATCCTTATGGTGCCGCTGATGATTGCCGAGCGAACTGTGCAATGCCCGAGCGAGGCGCTGTTGTAGCTGTTCGAGGGTGTCACGTTGGCGTTGCAGTCCTTCGCCAGGATGGCGCAGGCGTAGTCGCAGATGATCGAGACGCTGGGCCTGTTGGCCGAGCTGATGCTGCTGGATGCGCGACAGGCGTTGGGTGAGTTGTTGGAGACGCTGGCTCAGCTCCTGGGCTGAAGGCACCAGACGCTCGGCGGCTGCAGAGGGCGTCGGTGCACTGGCATCTGCAGCCAGGTCGGCAAGACTGGTATCCACTTCATGGCCGATGGCTGCCATCACCGGTAAGCGTGAGTAGTGAATCGCGCGTGTCAGGTGTTCGTCGTTGAAGGCCCACAGGTCTTCAAGGCTGCCTCCGCCACGCGTGATCAATACCACATCGCGCTCGGGGTCCAGTGATGTCTGGCGATTGAGCAGCCCCAGAGCGGCGATGATCGCCGGGGCGGCTTCAGCACCCTGCACCGGTACTGGAATCAGCGTCACCTGCGCCAGAGGCCAGCGCTTGCCGAGCACGGCAAGGACATCGCGAATCGCTGCGCCAGTTGCTGAGCTCAATACCAACAGGTGACGGGGAGGAAAGGCAAGGGAACGTTGGTTGGTGAACATGCCCTGTTCGCTGAGGCGAGTCTTGAGCGCCTCGAGCGCCACCAGAAGGGCGCCGATGCCGGCGGCCTGCACGGCTTCGGCAATCAACTGATAGTCGCCGCGAGGCTCGAACAGTGACACTCGGCCACGCACTCGTACCAGGTCTCCGTCGCGCATCGGCGTGGAGACGAAACGCGCCTGGTTGCGGAACAACACACTGCGTACCTGGGCACGGTCATCCTTGAGCGTGAAGTAGACGTGCCCGGAGGCCGGGCGCGACACTCCGGAGAGTTCGCCCTCGACCCAGCAGTCGCCGAGGTCGGCTTCCAGAGCCCGACGTGCCCCACGGTTCAGATCACTGACCGAGAGTATCTGTGGCGATGTATCGCTCATGCAGGCAAATCCCGTACATCGGTTCAAGCCCGCAGCCTACCACGATATTCGGCACAGGTCGGTCGTCAGGCCGCACTGGTATCGCCGCGACCGGGCAATGTGAAGGTGGTTTAGCGTGCCAGATAGCGGCGTGCGATGCCCAGCAGCAGCGGCAGCGCCAGAATCAATACGGTGATACGCAGCAGATGGTGAGAAGTGACGAAGGCTGGCTCGATATTGAGCGATAGTGCCACCAGGCTGAGTTCCGGCGCCCCACCCGGCATATAGGCCAGCAATGCCGCGGCCATCGAGTACCCCGTCAACAAGTGGCCCAGCCAGGCGGCCAGTACAGCCAGCGCGGTCAGCATCAGCGCCTGGATGATGGCGAGCCCCAGCTGGCGGGCCATGTCACGCAGCGCTACGCCGACAAAGCGCACTCCAACCGAAGTGCCGATGATCACCTGGGCCAGCGCCACCAACAAAGGCGGAAGGGCAGCGTGGGTTATGCCACTGAAGTGCAACAGCGATGACACCAGCGCCGGTCCAAACAGCAGGCGATTGGGCAATCGCAACAGGCGACCGACCCAGACCCCGAGAGCCGCTGCGGCAATCAGCCAGCCGATATCCTCGAGCGCAGGAATGGCTAGCCACTGAGTGGCCGAGGCGGCATTGCTGTTGACCAGGTCGATGTGGCCGATGGCGCTCAGAATCGGTGGGATCGCCAACAGCAACACCAGGATACGCACCGCATGACTGATACCCACTGCGCGTATGTCTGCGCCTGACTCGTGAGCCATCAACAGCAACACCGAGAGTCCCCCGGGAGCGCCGGAGTAGAGCGCCGTGTCCAGCGACTGTCCGGCTACCCGCCACGAGAACCATACTGCTACCACCATCATGATGGCAGTGGCGGCCAGCATGATCGCCAGACTCTGTACCCAGCCAGCGAGATCGCCTGACAGATCCGGGGTGAAGGCCGATCCCAGCATGACACCGATGATGACCAGTACCCCCTGGCGCGCTTTCCCGGGAGAGCCGAGTCGAATTCCTGACAGGCTGGTCAGCGTCGTGGCAATCATCGCGCCGAGCAGCCACGGCAACGGCAGGTGACAGAACCAGGCAATACTGCCTCCGATGACGCCCAGGGCTAGAGTCGGGAGATAACGCAATAGTCCGTGGGCGGCGCTCGGTGAAGGCAGGTTCATTGTGGCTCCATTTGAATAATGAATGACAGAGCTCCCGGAGGAACCCTGTCAGCAGGTCTGCCGGGAGTCGAGGCTCCCGGCATGGCAAGTGCCATCAGCTGGCGCGGGAAACGTATTTCGCCTTGATGCGACCCATCAGCCAGGGCAATACCAGCAAGGCCACTGCGGCGATCCATAGCCCCAGGGAGATTCCCGACTGCCAGAGGATACTGGTATCGCCACCACTGATGGCCAGGGCACGACGCAGATTTTCCTCCATCAAACCGCCCAGCACATAGCCGAGAATCACCGGCGCCAGTGAAAATCCGAGTTTGCGCAGCAGATAGCCGAAGATACCGATGATCAGCATCAAATAGATGGCCGTCAAATCGGAGTGCAGCTGATAGACGCCGACGAAGGAAAGGATGGCAATCGCAGGGATCAATACCCAGCGTGGAATCGTCAGCACGCGTGCGAAGAGCCCCGCTAGTGGCAGATTCAGCGCCAGCAGTACGATGTTACCGATGTACAGCGAGGCAATCAGACCTCCTGCGACTTCGGGGTTCTCGCTGAACATCATCGGCCCGGGCGTGATGTTGTAGAGCATCAGCGCACCGAGCAATACCGCAGTGGTGCCGGAACCTGGAATGCCGAGTGTCAGCATCGGTACAAATGAGCCAGCAGCGGAGGCGTTATTGGCCGCTTCCGGTGCCGCCAGACCTCGCCAGTCCCCCTTGCCGAAGGTCCCGTCACGATCGCTCAGGCGCTTTTCGGTGGTGTAGGAAACCGCACCTGCCACCGAGGCACCGGTACCCGGCAGTACACCGATGATGAAGCCCAGCAGGCCGGAGCGCAGCATGGTCCACTTGCACAGCATGATTTCCTTCATGCCGACGAACACCCGGCCGAGAGGCGGTAGCTCGGAATCGCCATCCTTGCGGTTGGCATGTTCGAGCATCAGCAGTATCTCACTGATTGCGAACAGACCGATGATCATTACCACGAAATCGATACCATCATAGAGCTCGGGCATATCGAAGGTGAAGCGCATTACTCCGGTGCCGGAGTCGACACCGACGGTGGCAATCAGCACCCCCAGTACAGCACCGATGGCGGTCTTGACCGGGTCCTTGCCCATCATCACCGACATCGACGAGAAGGCAAATACCATCAAGGCGAAGAACTCGGCCGGCCCGAACAGTACTGCGGTGCGAGCCAGCAGCGGAGCGAATAGCGTCAGCCCGAGAATGGCAATGGTGGCACCAACAAACGAACTGACTGCAGACAGCCCGAGTGCTGGTCCGGCCAGGCCCTTCTTCGCCAGCGGGTGACCATCCAGAGTCGTCATTACGGCTCCGGCATCGCCGGGAACATTGAGCAGAATGCTCGACATGCGTCCGCCGTATTCAGCACCGGTATAGATGCCGGCAAGCATTATCAGCGCGGATTCCGCTGGCAGCCCGAGGGTGTAGGCCAGTGGCATCAGAATGGCGATGCCGTTGATCGGGCCGATTCCAGGTAGCGCGCCGAACAGGGTGCCGAGTAGTGCGCCGAGGAAGGCCAGACCGAGGTTGAGTGGCGTAAGAGCAACGCCGAAGCCATCAATCAGAAAATCGAACATATCAGTATCTCCTTGCCTGGCAGGCTGTTCAGCCGAACCAGCTGCCGCCCGGCAGGGTGATGCCAAGGCCCATGGTGAAAAGCCAATAGCTGCCGATGGCCATCAGCACGCCGGTGATGACGGCCTTGAGCCAACTGGCCGAGAACAGGCGTGCAAGTGCGGCGATTACCAGACCGGAACTGATCAGGTAGCCGAGCCGTTGAAACAGCAGCGCATAGAGCAGCAGCAGCCCCAGTACGGCGAGCAACTTCACCGCCACCCAGGGAGACGGCCATTCGCCGTTCTCACCGGGGCGTATCAACAGCACCAGCGACAGTATCGAGAGCAGAATGGCCAGCCCGATAGGGAAGGCTCTCGGCCCTACCGGGTCATAACTGAACGGTACTTCGAGAGATAGCGCCTGGCTGGCGATGAACGCCGCCAGGCCGATCAGGGCGATGGCCAGGCCGCGATCCGCGGCCCGGTTGTCGAACAAGCTCATTTTGTCAGACCTACTTCCTGCGCCAGGCCCTTGAACTGAGTGACCTGTTGTTTGACGTAGCTGTCGAACTCGTCACCGAACAATGCCATCGGGAACAGGCCCTGGGCTTCACGCAGATCGGCAAATGAGTCGGACTCGGAAAGCTTCTGGAGGCGTTCACTCCAGGCGTTGTAGGCCTCGTCGCTGACTTCGGGACCCATGTAGTACCCGCGCCAGATCGGCCATGTCACGTCATATCCCTGTTCCGCAGCGGTGGGGATGTCGGCATAGGGTCCGCCGACACGCTCCTCGGACAGTGCGGCGAGGACGCGGATGTCACCGCTCTCAAGCTGGGAACGCAGTTCTGACAGATCGCCGGTGAAGACCTGAATATGATTGCCGAGTAGGGCTGCCAGCGATTCGCCGCCACCCTCGAAGGCTACATAGCGCAGCGAGCGCGGATCGATGTCAGCCGCACGAGCCGTCAGCGCAGCCTTCATCCAGTCCTGACTGCCGACAGTGCCGCCGGCGCCCAAGGCTACTGAGCTCGGATCTTCCTTGAGTGCATTCATCAGTTCATCAAGGTTCTGCCAGGGGGCATCGGCTTTAACGACAATGGCACCATAGTCAACACCGATGGCGCCGAGCCAACGCACCTCGTCGGCGTCATACTGGCCGAACTTGCCCAGCGCCAGATTGACGGCCGCGCCGGTACTGGCGGCGACGATCAGATTGGGATCGTCGGTACGTACGCCATTGATGTGGTTGTAGGCGACCGCGCCGATACCACCCGGCATGTAGGTCACCAGCATCGGGTCTTCGATCAGGCCGGCTTCCAGCAGACCATTGGCAGCGAGTCGGCAGGTAAGGTCATAGCCGCCGCCGGGCTTGGCCGGTGCAATGCACTCGTTGTTGTCAGCGGCTTGAACGCTACTGGAAAGCAGTAGGCTGCCGAGCAGGACGCTACCGAGTGCCAGCGATAGTGATGTATAGGGTTTCATGGCAGGCTCCTTGAAGACTTATTGTTATCGGTGATGGGTTATGGCTATTGCGAGTTGCCGGTTTTACGACAGACTCGATGCTAGTGGGTGGACCTTTCATCAACCTGTCATCAAACGCGGATGCGGCTGCTACTTTAGTCGCATGACGTAGGGCTCAAGGGCTTTTATGCCGGGTTTTGCAACGATGCTGGTGAAGGATTCCGTGAGAAGCTGATGAGGAACTTATGAGATTGCTGCTGGTAGAGGACGACGCGCTGATCTCGCGTTCGCTGGAGCAGGCATTGACGCGTCTCGGCAACAGCGTGGACGTCTTCGACAGCTGCCGCGGAGCGCACGCCGCCTTGCAGGGGACCGCCTTCGATCTAGTGGTGCTCGATCTGGGATTGCCGGATGGCGATGGTCTGTCGCTACTCGAGGGGCTGCGCCGTCAGGGCGATATGACGCCGGTATTGGTGCTTACCGCGCGTGATGGGCTGGATGACCGTGTCCGCGGGCTCGACCTCGGTGCCGATGACTATCTCGCCAAGCCATTTCAACTGGCCGAACTGGAAGCGCGTGTTCGCGCGTTGTTGCGTCGCAGTCAGCAACGTTCGGACAACTGTCTGAGTCTGGGCTGCCTGCGCTTCGATCCAGCCACTGGTAGTACCTGGCTCGATGATGATCTCCTCGATCTTCCCCATCGTGAACGCCTGTTGCTCGAAAGCCTGTTGCTGCATACCGGTAATATCGCGCCGCGCGAGATTCTCGAGAATCGCCTGTTTGGTTTTGGTGAAGTGGGAACCAATGCTCTCGAGGTCTATATCAGCCGGCTACGCAAGCGGCTCAAGCAATCCGGGCTACATATCCGCACTTTCCGCGGGCTCGGCTATCGCCTCGAGGAGGACGGCGAGTGATCACTGTCACTCGTTCGATCAAGTGGCGCATGGCCCTGTGGTTATTGATCAGTGTGCTCGGGCTTGGCGCGCTGCTGATGCTGGAAGCCTGGCAGAGCAGCCGACAGGCCGCCGAACGAGCCTTCGATGCACAGTTGGCGGCCGCGGCACTGACCATCAGCGAAGCCGTGCAATGGCGTGACGGTGTACCCGAAGTGATCATTCCTCCCGCGGCGCTGCAGATTCTGGCGACCTCCAGTGAAGAGCGGGTCTTCTATGCGGTGCTGGATGCCGATGGCCGACAATTGTCGAGTAATTGGCCACAGTCGCCGGTACCCGAGGCGTTGCAGACAAGGCTTGGCGAGTCGCGCAGTACAGATCCTGTTGTGGTCGATCAGTCATCGGCCAACGGTCGCTTGCGTCTCTACGGGCGCGAGGTTTCTTCGGCGGGGTGGGTCGATCAGCAACCGGTACAGGTATGGGTTGGCCATACCTTGAGTGGACGCGAGCAGTTGAGTGGGGCGCTGTTCCGGCAAGCGGTATCGCGTTTTCTGGCCATGGTGGTGCTTGCCGGAGTGTTGATGGCATTGACCATACGTTATGTGCTGGCGCCTCTGCGGCGTTTGCGCCACCAATTGCGTCTGCGTGATGCGGACGACATGCGCCCACTGGAAGCCCAGGTGCCGCGCGAGATCCGTGAACTGGCGGAAACGCTGAACCACCTGTTTGCGCGGCAGCGACAGGGACGTGAGGACCTGCTGCGCTTCACCGCAGATGCCAGCCACCAGCTCAAGACACCGCTGGCGGGCCTCCAGACCACCAGTGAGCTGGCGCTGCGCAGCGATGACCCAGCCCGCTGGCGCGAGGCCCTCGACCAGGTTCACGATAGCGCCGCGCGTACCAGTCGTCTGGCTGGGCAGTTGTTGTCGCTGGCACGCCTGCGTCATATCCAGGGTGACTCCCGACAGACGCCTCTCGAACTGACGGCGTTGGTGCGTGAGGTTGCGCTGGACTGGGCAGGGCGCGAGCAGGCGCGACATCATGATCTTGGTCTGGAGCCATTGCCGCCATCACCGGTGATGGTGGTGGCCGAGGATTGGGCGTTGCGTGAGTTGCTCGGCAACCTGCTCGATAATGCGCTGCACTATACGCCCGCCGGCAGTCATATCTCATTGAAGATGTATTGCGAGGGCAACGAAGTCTGTCTGGCGGTGCAGGATGATGGACCTGGCGTTGCTGCCGAGGCGCTGGAAAGATTATCTCAGCCATTCGAACGAGGAGGGCGTCAGGACACCGAGGGGTCCGGACTGGGGCTGGCCATTGTCGAAACCATTGCCCAGCGTCTTGGTGGACGGATCAGGATCACCAATCAGGTGCCTACGGGTCTGAGTGTAGCGCTGTGGTTGCCAGGCGACCGCATGGCGAAGGAGCAGGGATGACAGTACCGGACTTGATGCGCTGTGGCGTACTGCTGCTGGTTGCACTGGCATGCGACAGCGCGGTGGCCGAGGAGTCGAGAAGCGACGTGACTCCACTGGTGATCTCCGCAGCGCTGGACGAGGATGTCTTCACGCCGTTGCTGGATGCGTTTCAGGCAGCATATCCACTGATCGAAGTCGACTTCCGTGAGGGTTCGACGCTGGAGGTCGATAACAGTGTCAGTGCGGACTCGCCGGCGCCGGATGTGGTCATCAGTTCCGCGATGCCCCTGCAGATGGCACGGGTCAACGATGGTTGGGCGAGACGCATCGACTCTCCTCAGGCCCGTATGTGGCCGGATTGGGCCAAGTGGCGTAACGAAGTGTTCGGCTTTACCTTCGAACCGATCGTGATGGCCTATCGATTGGACCTGGCGCGTCACATGTTGCCACCCCAGAAGCATGCTGATCTGCACCGGTTGTTGACGTCTCACGCCGATCTGCTGCGTGGTCGTGTCACCACCTATACTCCCCAGGCCAGTGCCATTGGCTATGCGTTGGCACAACAGGATGCCCGATACTCCACCAGGTTCTGGGAACTGGTTGCCGCCATGGGCCAATTGGACGCCAGCCTCGAGAATGATACTCGAAGTATGCTGGAAGGCATTGAAGAAGGGCGCTACTGGCTGGGTTACAACCTGATCGGCTCCTATGCTATGGCCTATGCCCAGCACCACCCCGACGTCATCGTTCAGGTGCCCATGGACTACTCGCTGGTGATGATGCGCATGGCATTTGTGCACCGTGATGCCGAGCATCCCGAAGCCGCTGAAACCTTCGTCAATTTTCTGCTCAGTCAGGACGGGCAGCATGTGCTGGCAGGGCAGACGCCATTGTTCAGCCCGCTGACCGATATGGCAGGGCCGTGGACTGCCAAACGCCTGCGCGATCAGGTCGGCGAACACCTCTATCCGATCCCACTGGACGCCACGCTACTGGCCTTTGTCGATCCCGCGCGACGTGAAGTGTTCATGCGCCAGTGGCAGGAGACTTTCGTCTTGCCCGAGCAGACGTCGGAAGCGACGCCCTGAAAGCGAGTGGCGGTGAATCCAGCCACTGCGGGAGTGGAGCGGTGAATGCAAGATGGATGGTTCGGCACATTGCCAGAAAACGGCAAAAAACGTTATAATGGGCGATTAACTTCTTCCCTCCCTCACCAGCTCAGTGGGTGTTGCCGATTATGCTACGTATGGCCCAAGAAGCGCTTACGTTTGACGACGTATTGCTCGTTCCCGGCTACTCCGAAGTTCTGCCCAAGGATGTCAGCCTCCGGACCCGCCTGACCCGAGACCTCTTCCTCAATATCCCCCTCGCTTCCGCTGCCATGGATACTGTCACCGAAGCTCGTCTGGCCATCGCCATGGCGCAGGAAGGTGGCATCGGCATCATCCACAAGAGCATGAGTATTGCTCAACAGGCCGCCGAAGTGCGCAAGGTCAAGAAGCACGAGAGTGTTATCGTCAAGGACCCGGTAACTGTCGGGCCCAACGCCAAGCTGGCTGACCTGCTGTCGATGGCGAAGGAGCACGGTTTCTCTGGTTTCCCTGTCGTAGAGGGCGAATTGCTGGTGGGGCTGGTGACCGAGCGTGACATGCGCTTCCAGCCCAATCACGGCGATAGCGTAGCCGACATCATGACGCCGCGTGAGCGCCTGGTGACAGTAGCGGAAGGTACGCCTCTGGATGTCATCAAAGGCAAGATGCAGGAGCACCGTATCGAGAAGATGCTGGTGGTCAATGAGGCCTTCCATCTGCGTGGCCTGGTGACCTTCCAGGACATCGAGAAGGCACGTACCTTCCCCAGCGCCGCCAAGGACGCCGATGGGCGTCTGCTGGTCGGTGCTGCTGTCGGTACTGGTCCGGAAACCCCGGATCGCATCGCGGCGCTGGCTGAGGCAGGCGTCGATGCCATTGTTGTCGATACCGCCCATGGCCATTCCCGCGGCGTGATCGAGCGTGTGCGCTGGGCCAAGGAAAACTATCCGCAGATCCAGGTCATCGGCGGCAATATTGCCACCGCAGCAGCAGCCCGTGCGCTGGCGGAAGCTGGCGCGGATGCGGTCAAGGTGGGTATCGGCCCCGGTTCAATCTGCACCACTCGTATCGTCGCCGGTGTCGGCGTGCCGCAGATCACCGCGGTATCCAACGTCGCCGAGGCGCTCAAGGAATTCGACATTCCATTGATCGCCGACGGTGGTGTGCGCTTCTCCGGTGATATCGCCAAGGCCGTTGCCGCGGGTGCCAGCTGCATCATGGTTGGTGGTCTGCTGGCCGGTACCGAGGAAGCACCTGGTGAGGTCGAACTGTTTCAGGGTCGTACCTACAAGGCCTACCGTGGCATGGGCTCGATGGGGGCTATGTCACAGACCCAGGGCTCCAGTGACCGTTACTTCCAGGACAAGGATGACGGTGTCGAGAAACTGGTACCGGAAGGCATCGAAGGCCGCGTTCCCTACAAGGGCATGATGAGCGCCATCGTTCACCAGCTGATGGGCGGTCTGCGTGCTTCCATGGGCTACACCGGCTGCTCCAGTGTGGATGAGATGCGTACCATTCCGGAGTTCGTCAAGATCACCGGTGCCGGGTTCAACGAGTCCCACGTTCACGACGTTCAGATCACCAAGGAAGCGCCGAACTATCGTGTTGGCTAAGTAAGCAACGCGCTGGCTGTGGCTGCCGTAGCAGATACTCCGAGCTGGAAGCGGCGATTCCGCTTCCAGCTTTTCGCTTCTGGTCCTTCTCTTGCTGGTCCTTCATTATCAATAGGGTAATCCTTCATGAGCGACATTCACGCCCACAAGATCCTGATTCTCGATTTTGGCTCCCAGTACACCCAGTTGATTGCCCGTCGTGTCCGTGAAATCGGTGTCTATTCCGAGGTTCGCGCCTTCGATATCACCGAGGAAGAGATTCGCGAGTATCGACCCAATGGCATCATCCTCGCCGGTGGTCCGGAGTCGGTGACCGAGCTGGACTCCCCGCGTGCTCCCGAGTGCGTATTCGAGATGGGCCTGCCGATTCTCGGCATCTGTTACGGCATGCAGACCATGGCCGAGCAGCTCGGCGGTAAGGTCGCTGGCTCCAACAAGCGCGAATTCGGTTACGCTCAAATCCGTCTCGACTCCGAGAATGCACTGTTCAAGGACATCAAGGATCACGTCGATGCCGAGACCGGCAAGGGCCTGCTCGATGTGTGGATGAGCCACGGTGACAAGGTGGCCGAAGCGCCGGCAGCCTTCACCGTAACGGCCTCCACGCCAAGCTGCCCGATTGCCGCGATGAGCTGGGAAGAGAAGCGATTCTACGGTGTGCAGTTCCACCCGGAAGTCACCCACACCCTGCAGGGCCAGCGGATTCTCGAGCACTTCGTGGTCGATATCTGCCAGAGCGAATGCAACTGGACACCGGCGCAGATCATCGAGGACCAGGTAAATCGCGTTCGCGAGCAGGTTGGCGATCGTCATGTGCTGCTGGGGCTTTCCGGCGGCGTCGACTCTTCGGTGGTTGCAGCCTTGTTGCACAAGGCCATCGGCGACCAGTTGACCTGTGTGTTCGTCGACAACGGCCTGTTGCGCAAGAACGAAGGCGACCAGGTGATGGAAACCTTCGCTCAGCACATGGGCGTGCGCGTGATTCGCTCCGATTCCGAAAAGCTGTTCCTCGACAAGCTGGCTGGCGTCAGTGACCCGGAGCAGAAGCGCAAGGTGATCGGTAACACCTTTATCGAAGTATTCGATGAAGAGTCGTCGAAGATCGACGGCGTTGAATTCCTCGCCCAGGGCACCATCTACCCCGACGTGATCGAGTCCGCCGCCTCCAAGACCGGCAAGGCGCATGTGATCAAGTCGCACCACAACGTCGGCGGCCTGCCCGAGGACATGAAGCTCAAGCTGGTCGAACCACTTCGTGAGCTGTTCAAGGACGAAGTCCGCAAGCTCGGCCTCGAGCTCGGCCTGCCGTACGACATGGTCTATCGTCACCCGTTCCCGGGACCGGGTCTGGGCGTGCGTATCCTCGGCGAGGTCAAGAAGGAATACGCCGATATCCTGCGCGAAGCCGATGCCATCTTCATCGAGGAACTGCACGCCTCCGGTTGGTACCACAAGACCAGCCAGGCCTTCGCCGTCTTCCTGCCGGTGAAGTCCGTCGGCGTAGTAGGAGACGGTCGCCGTTACGAATGGGTCATCGCCCTGCGCGCCGTCGAGACCATCGACTTCATGACAGCTCGTTGGGCACATCTGCCTTACGAACTGCTGGAGAAGGTCTCCAACCGCATCATCAATGAATTGTCTGGCGTATCACGCGTCACTTACGACGTATCAAGCAAGCCGCCTGCGACCATTGAGTGGGAATGATCAGCATGCGCTGACAGCATAGCTGTCCAGGAAAGCCGCTGGTGAGTGATCGCCAGCGGCTTTTTCGTGGGCGATGGAGTGCGATACGTTCAGGTCAACCGGTGGAAAGCGCCTGGTGGTTATCTGCTGTAACGCGTGTGGCGATCACGCCTGCCAGAGGCTTTCGCTAGAGGTATAGAGAGTCCTGCGGAATAGGTTTTGCCATAGGTGCAAATGTAAAGCTTTGGACTTTTCGACCGATGGTTGTCAATTGACAACCATCGGCTCTGTTCTCATACTACTGGAGGGAATCAATGTCTCGCCCTGCCCATTCCAGAAAGGAGATTGAGGAAGCCTTGAAGTATGCAGAGGCTCAGGGGTGGCGCATTGAAGTGGGTGGGAGTCATGCCTGGGGCAGAATCTACTGCCCATACAATGACAATGAATGTCGTTGTGGCGAGTTTTGCATCGCGAGTGTATGGAGTACGCCGAAAAATCCCGGTAATCACGCTCGGGCACTTCGCAGGGTGGTGGACAGGTGCTCCACTCACAAGCGCCAGAGTGAGACAGAACCGGAGGACTGAGCCATGGAATACATTTTTACGCTTAAATACCAGTTGGCCGATCACGACAGTGATCTGGATACACTGGTGGAGCGCCTGGGAGCTGCCGGTTGTGATGACGCTCTGGTGGGCATCGGCCAGCCAGGCAGGCTAGCGTTGGAGTTCGCTCGCGAGGCGGTCGATGCGGATGAAGCGGTACTCAGTGCCATGTCCGATGTCAAGAGTGTGGTTCCTTCCGCCCGTTTGATCGAAGCTTCGCCGGACCTTGTTGGCTTGACCGATGTGGCGGATATCGTTGGCGTTTCTCGACAGGCGATGCGCAAATTGATGCTCGCCCATCGAGCGACGTTTCCCGTGCCGGTTCACGAAGGTAGCGCCTCGATCTGGCATCTCGCAGAGGTGCTTGACTGGCTCAAGGCGCGAGGGAGCTACCAGATTGATGCTGGCGTACTGGAAGTGGCGAAAGTGACACTGGCGGTGAATATCGCCAAGGAAGCGATTCGTCATCCGTTGCGCGGCTCCAGTAGTGTGGAACTGTTAACCGCATAGCCAACCGCTCAGTCGTTTTGGTAGCGGATCGTACGGGCGACACCTGGTCTCACATCCTGTCCCCAGCAGGGGCGCTTCCGTGTCGAGCGTGTCGCTTGCGCTTCTCGATCCCGACCTCCACTTTCTCTAGATTCCACTTCCTCCAGATTCCACGCACCACACGTCGAGGTAGCGATGTGGGGGGCTCCACGGCGCTCCATGCCGTGGTTCGTTGTTTCGGCCAGGGGCACAATCCAGTACAACTGCTGCCGCCGATTTCCAAGCCCTGGCCGAGGGATACTCATCCAGGAATACGGGCGATGACCTTGATCTCGAAGTCGAATCCTGCAAGCCAGTTGACGCCGATCGCCGTCCAGTTCGGGTACGGCTCCTCCGGGAAAACCTCGCTTTTAACCGTCATGATCGTGTCGAACTGATTTTGAGGATCGGTATGAAAGGTCGTTACATCGACAATATCGTCGAGCCCGCATCCACCCGCCAGTAGAGTCGCCTCGAGATTGGTGAAGGCCAGACGGACTTGAGACTCAAAGTCCGGCTCGGGTGAGCCATCGCTGCGGCTGCCGACCTGTCCGGACACGAACAGGAGGTCACCTGATCTGATTGCTGCGGAATAGGAATGTGCTGCATAGAGTTCATGCCGGTCGGCGGGGAAAACAGCGTCACGTGCGCTCATGTTGATGCTCCTTGTGCTGGATGGACTCAAGCACTCTAGTCATCAAGTCTGTTTGGATAAACTGTCAAAATCATGCATTACTGTTTTCATAATCGAAACAATTACTGAAGGCGGCGACATGGACAGATTTGATGGTATGCGAGCATTTGTCCGGGTGGTTGAGGCTGGTAGCTTTACCAAGGCAGCCGAAAGCCTGGGCATGAGCCGCACCAAGGTGACTCAACTGGTGCAGCAGCTGGAGGCGCACTTGCGTATCAAGTTGCTCAACCGCACGACACGGCAAGTGAACGTCACAACGGATGGCGCTGCTTATTATGAGCGGGTGGTGCGGCTGCTGGCCGAGCTGGACGACATTGAAAGCAACCTGCCAGGTGCCTCCATGGTGCCGCGTGGTCTGCTGCGTGTGGATGTACCTAGCCCTTTCGCCAACATAATCCTGGTGCCAGCGCTGCCCGCGTTCCACACTCGTTTCCCGGATATCCAGCTCGATATAGGGGCGAGCGACCGTAAGGTCGATGTGATTGGCGAGGGCGTCGACTGCGTGGTACGCGGAGGTGAAATCAAGGATGGCTCGCTGGTGGCGCGCCATATTGGCGACCTGCAGTTGGCTGTGTATGCTGCACCGTCCTATCTGATGCAGGCAGGCACTCCTTCCCACCCGGATGATTTGCGCGATTCCAACCATCGCATTGTCCACTACCGCTGGGAAAACGGGCTGCCATATGCGATGTACAAGGGCGGCGAGAGTGTGAAGATCGGGGGGCACTATGTGCTGACGATCGATGATGGAAATGCCTATTTGACTGCCGGGCTGTCCGGACTTGGCGTATTGTGGTTACCGGAGTACATGGCGAGAGAACACGTTGCCAAAGGCACGCTGGTGCAGCTGTTCACTGACTGGCGGATCGAGCCGATGCCTCTCTACGTGGCATATCCGCCCAACCGCTATGTCCGCAAGCCGCTTCGGGTGTTCATCGACTGGGTTCTCGAACTGATGGAGTGGCATGCATCAGGCGCGAGCTAGTTTCCATAGCAGGGCAGAGCCATCACTTCATCGACTTCCAGGGGGGTAGTGAACAAGAACTCTGGTGACTATTGGCTGTTGTCCAGGTGGCCGGATGACATAGGCGCTGGCGGACGGGGTGTGTGGTTTGTCATGATCGGAACCAGCGCGCCGGAGACCACATGTGCATGGGGTAGGCAAGCAGACAGGTAGCCGATCTCGAGCCAACGCCAAAGACCACGGTCGCGTGGCCCGCATTGTTGGTCTCATCTCCACCCAGAACCTTCACGCCTCTGGCCTTTGCAAAGACCAACCAGGTTTTCGCCGTATAGGCATTCATCCTGATCTGTTTTCGCTGATAATTGTGCAGATAATGCAGCATGACTGCCTGAAAAAGCCGCTGGTGAGTGATCGCCAGCGGCTTTTTCGTGGGATGAGCATGGAAGCTCGGGGCTGCCCTTCCATGCTTTATGCCTACCTATCGCGGGGCCTCTACCTAATCCGCCGCTTCTGTATCGGGGGCAAAGGCGCCGATGTTGTAGGCCTCCAGGCGAGGCGGCAGAGAAGGGTCTTCGTCATTGAAGTCGAGGATGGTCAGTGTGCCGGGCGTGACTGGCAGAAGTTGCTCGGGCTTCAGGCCGAGAAAGCCATATACGGCGGCGCGGACAACACCGCTGTGCACGATGGCCAGCAGATCGCCTTTACCTGCTGCAACCCGTGAACTCAGGGTGGTGATGATCCGGCTGACAAAATCGCTCCAGGCTTCTCCTCCTTTCGGAACATAAAGCCCTGCTCGCCATTGGTGATACAGGTCTGGATGTTCCGCCATAAGATCGTCTTTCCGCAATCCTGTCCATGTTCCCATGTTCAGCTCTCTCAGTTGTGCATCCAACTGAGGCTCGTCGTAACCGATCAGCCTGGCTGTCTCCTGCACTCTCCCCAGGTCCGATGCCACCACACGCTGAGGAGCGAGTGTCTGGAGCGTTGAGATGATTGCCTTCGCCTGCTCAATACCTCGGGGGGACAGGGGCGAGTCGTCATGGCCCTGCAGGCGCTTCTCCATGTTCCAGAGGGTTTCTCCATGGCGCAACAATATTAGTCTCATATGAATTATCTTCCTGAAATATTGAGTTCAAGGTTGCTGGGCGTGTTGTTGGTTAAAGTCCGTAGCCAAGTACCTGGAACCAGGTGAATACGGAGATTGAAATCAAGGTGGCACCAATGGCGCACGTGATGATCCCGTACATCAGCTGTTGCAATACCGTGAAGTACCCTGTGGAGAAGTAGAGCGTATTGACCTTCGAATGCGGTGGCAGGGTGATCGTATACGTCAGCGTGAAGGAGGCCGCCAGAGCCAGTGTTACCGGGTCCATGCCGAGCGACTTCGCCAGGGCGATAAAGGCGGGAATCAATATGATGGTTCGAACCGTTTTGGAGGTGAAGATCATATGGCTGAATACGCTTATGAAGATCACCACGACGTAGACCATGGAATGATTCATGCTATCAAGGCCCAGCCCGTAGACCACCTTGTTGATCAGCCACTGCGCACCACCGGTGGATTCCAGCGCATTACCAGCAGCATAGGCTCCAGCTGCAAAGATCATCAGGTCCCATTTGATGTTGGCTTCTTTCCAGGTCAGCAAGCCTATATGCGGCATCAAACAAAGGATGGCGGCAATCACGGCAGTGGCATAAATCGATAGCGAGAACCCGCCGAACCATGCCTCCTGATAGTCTCCCGTCGCCCAGGAAAGGGCGGTGAAGAAGAAAATCATCATTGCCTTGCGCTCGTCTCTGGAAATCTTGCCAAGCGCATGCAGCTGTTCACTGAGCTTTGTGGTGGCTTCCTCGAACCCTGCCTCATTGCGGAAGTTGAAAATCTTCAGGCCGACGAGGAAGGTCAGCATCATGGTGATCATCGCCGTCGGCATGCCAGCCAGCAGCCAGTCCATATAGCCGATCTGGCCAGTCGTCTGCTCTTCAATGAACTTGACCGCAATGATATTGGCGGCGGTACCGGTCATGACGCCCGACGTTGCCAATGCATCCGACTGAACACCGAGAAGCATCATCAGTTTGCCGAAATTACTTTCCCCGGGAATGGCGCGATACATTTCCAGCAGAATGATGCACAGCGGCACCATCAGGCTGGCACGTGCGGTCGTTGAGGGAATGATGAAGGCGATGGCAAAGTTGACGACAATAAGAATGAATAGCGTGCGTGTGGGCGTACCGCCAAACTGGTTCAGCATCCACAGGGCGAAACGACGCGCGAGGTTGGATTTAACCATCGCCGAGGTAAGCACGAAAGCTGATACCATCAGCCAGATGACGTTGAACCCCAATGTGCCAAAGGCCGTATCATCCTCTACCGTATTGGTCAGGATCAGGGCAACAATCGCCATCATCGAGGTGAGATAAATCGGGATCGACCCCGATACCCAAAGCGTCAGTGCAGTGGCGAATATCGCCAGTGACTTTTGTCCATTGGGCTCCATGCCTTCGGGTGTTGGCATGAAATACAATAGACCGAATACGGCGATTGCGAAAAATACGCCGTATTTCTGCAGGAAGGTCTTGGGTTTTTTCGTCTCTGGTGGCACGGGAGTGGTTCCCGTTGACTCCTTTGTATCCTCTATCATGATTATTCTCTACTTTATAAAAAGTTGGAATTATTATGGTTTTCTCGATGCTTGATACCGCACAACGAGAGCCTGAGGCTTTTACTTGATCTGGCGAATATGTAAAAGCCTATCGATTACCTGATCCACTCTGGTCAGTGGTTTCATGTGTATTTTCATCCAGGATTTATTCTTGAATCCAATCCATTATTTTTTTTAACAATATAAAATTATGTTATGTGTTATCGTCAGTTGAACTATCTATATTGGACGCTGTGATCAGTCTCGCAGTGGCTACCGGCCGAGTGATCGACAGGGCATGGATGCAGAAGCTGCGCCCAGCAGCTGATGGTTCCGCCACGGCATAGTATTTGGCACGGCATGGTACTCGAGACGGCATAGTACTCGGCACGGCATAGTACTCGGCACGGCATAGTACTCGACACGACATAGTATTTGGCACGGCATCTATTTTCCACGGCATAGTATTCGGCACTTATTGCTGACCCGAAGACGCACCGCCAGCCAGGTCGTAATCGGCCGCTTGATGGCCAGCGTCGCCTCCCTTGTGTTCAGCAGTGTCGAGGTGTCCACTGGATACGCTATCGCCCGAGGCAAAAGGGCTTGCTGAGGGGCATCGGTTCGCCATCGTTTCATATAAGCCAATGGCTGTACGGAAGGATGCTGTATATCCTGGTCAGACAGGGCAGCTAGAATATCAGCGTTTCGTCAGAAGCACCGTCATCAGCAGTCGTTGGATTGGGATGGCAATGCTGTTGGAGGAGTGAATGACCTTTCAGCAGGATATCGTGCGTTGCAGGAGGATGGGGACATGAATATTGTGCAGTTGAAAACCTTTCTGGTGCTGGCGGAATGCCTGAATGTCACCGAAACCTCCGTGCGTATGAACTGCACCCAGCCTGCTGTCAGTGCCAGAATCCGCAATCTCGAGGAAGAGTGCAATGTGCTACTCTTTGACAGGATAGGCAAACGGGTTTACCTGACGAAACAAGGCGCTGTGTTTCGTGATTATGTGAAGAATGCGGTAGATATTCTGCAGACTGCCACTGATCACCTTAAGCAGATGGATGATCCGCTTTCTGGCTGTGTAAAGTTTGGTGCCACCAATTTTATCGGTACGTATTTTTTGCCGCCGTTTCTTGGTTTATATCGCAGGGATTACCCAAACATAAGCTTTGAGGTTAATATCTCTTGTTCGAGTGACATACTCGGAAGATTGGAAGACAATTCGGTTGAATTTGTGGTGCTGTCCGATCAGATATCGATCGATGAGAGTCGCTATCATGTTCAGAATATCTGTGATGACGAGATGATTCTGGTGGTTGCGCCTGACCACCCCCTCGCAGAAAGTCAGCAGTGCACAGTTGATGAGCTGGAAAACTATAACTTTCTCTTGAAGGGAGATGGTTCGTCGACTCATGGGTTTGTCCTGGAAAAGATTCATGCCATGGGCGGGAGGCTGGGCTCGGTAATGCATATCTCCAGTACGGAAGCCATCAAGCAGGGCGTGATGTATGGACTTGGCATATCCTTCCTGTCCAGGTTTACGGTCAGCCACGAAATGGAAACGGCAAGATTGTGTGAAGTACCGCTGGAGTCTGTGTGCTTCAAAAGGAAGATTCGCTTTATCTATCGCGAAGAAAAGCGCCTTTCTGCGCCATCCGAGCGTTTCCTCGCAACGCTGTTGGAGAGCATGATGGCTGAGTCTCCCCGGAAATAGCGAAGAGCAAGGCGGGGCCTTGAGTCGAAGCGGCTTCCGGGCTACGCGAACCATGCTCGCTCTGGTTTCCTGTGCTGTTGGACCGAGCGGGGAGTGGCTGCGTGAATCTCAATGCTGCTGCAGGGCTGGGTGCGACATGAAGGTTGGCGCTCATCCTCGCTTAATCAACGAGGATGATACTGGTCGTCGTCTTTCTGCTGGACGGGTGTGATGTTGTGAGCTTGATGTTATGAGAATACTGCTCGTTGAGGATGATGCACTGGTCGCGGCGGGGATCGAGGCTGGGCTGGCGTTGAGTGACTTCGTGGTTGATGGTGTGACGACACTGGACGCCGCTCGAAGTGCGTTGACGACGATCGATTATGATGCGGTGATCCTCGATCGGCGCCTGCCCGATGGTGATGGACTGACGCTGCTCACTCAGTGGCGGCGTGCCGGAGTTGCCACACCGGTGCTGATGCTTACGGCGAAGGATGCCGTGGCCAGTCGCGTCGAGGGGCTGCAGGGCGGCGCCGATGATTATCTCGTCAAACCCTTCGATCTCGATGAGCTGATTGCGCGGTTGCAGGCCCTGCTGCGCCGGGTTGCGGGCCAGGTGGATCGCGCTATTCATCACGGGCGTATCGCCTTCGATCCGATCGACCGCAGCGTGAGCCTGGATGGCCAGCCCGTGGTGCTGGTGCGCCGCGAGCTGATGCTGCTTGAGGCGTTGATTCGTGCCCGCGGGCGGATTCTGAGTACGGACCAGTTGAAGGACCGCCTGTACGGTATCGACGATGAGGTCGAGAGCAATGCGCTCAATGTGCATATCTACCAACTGCGTCGCAAACTCGGGCGTGATGTGATCGAAACCGTCCGGGGTCTGGGGTATCGCCTCGGCGCTGTCAGCAAGGAACCTTCAGCATGAGCTTGCGCCTGCGACTCGTTGCCACGTTGGGCATCACTCTGGTGCTGTTGTGGGGCGTCATGGCCGCGTGGTTGATGCGCGATGTCTCGACACAGATCGAACGTTCGCTGGATCAGCGCCTGACACAGTCGGCACACATGGTGGCGGGACTGTTGAGGAATGTGCCTGCCTCGGCGCTTGGTGGCGGCGATGCAACACCGGCCATCCCGTCGCCGGAGGGGGTGGCGTGCCGGGTCTCGTCGTTGCGGGGCCAGGTGATTGCCGGGACCCACCCGGAGCTGAACGAGGTGCTCAAGGCCGGTGGCGAGGGCTACAGCTATCGCGATCACAACGGCCAGCGCTGGCGTGTCT
This sequence comes from Halomonas huangheensis, assembly GCF_001431725.1. Classification (NCBI taxonomy): domain Bacteria; kingdom Pseudomonadati; phylum Pseudomonadota; class Gammaproteobacteria; order Oceanospirillales; family Halomonadaceae; genus Halomonas; species Halomonas huangheensis. Next base: position 766,681 of record NZ_CP013106.1, read on the forward strand.
ATACGCTGATCGATGACGACAAGCGCATCAGTGTGGCGGACAGGGTGCGTGAGCGGGAATCGCTGATGTCTCAGATGCGCCGCGCTGCGCTCTATCCTTTCCTGTTTGCGCTGGTGGGGAGTCTCATTGTCCTGTGGTGGGGCGTGACGCGTGGGCTCTTGCCGTTGTCCCGGCTGCAGCGGCGGCTCTCCGGGCGTGACGATGGCGATCTTTCGCCGTTGCCGGTGTGTGGTCTGCCCAGCGAGGTTCGGCCACTGATCGATGGCTTCAATACATTGTTGGGACGCACCGAGCGCATGCTCGAGATGGAGCAGCGCTTCACCGACGATGCCGCGCATGAATTACGTACCCCGCTGACCGCAATTCGCACCCATCTGCAGATTGCCGGTCGCGTCGAGGGCGACCGACGCCGGCAGGCGATACAGCATGCCGAACTCGGCGTGGAGCGCTTGACCAGAACCCTCGATCAGTTGCTGATGCTGGCGCGGATGGAGAGTGAGGAGGTGGCCCGCGGCAAGCTCGAGCCCGTTACCATCGGCGAGGCACTCGAAGCGGCGATGAACGAGACCGCCAGCAGTGAACGCTGTTGCGTGAACGGCGTGAACACTGAAGTACGTGCCGCGGTTTCGGGGGCGCTGTTGATAACGGCGCTGCGCAACCTGCTCGAGAATGCCATGCGCCATGGTGCGCCCGGTGGCGTGATCGACATCGACATTCATTCGGATGCCGACAGCTTGAGCATCGCGATCGCCAGCCAGGGGGAGACCATTCCACCCGAACGTCTGGCGCGGCTGGCGGAACGCTTTCTGCGTGGCAGCCATCCACAGGGTAGCGGTCTGGGGCTGTCGATTGTCGAAGCCATCGTCACCCGTGCCGGTGGCCGCATGACGATGGTTTCAGGCAATGGCGTCGGGCTGCAGGTGACGCTCCAGTTTCCCGCCACCCTCAGCGTCAGCTGAGGCGTTTACCGCTCAGGGAGCCTCACTGCCGGTGATCGCACGCAATTGATCCGGCCTGGGCGCGCCCATGACGCGGTGAACGCCGTCGTCATCGCGATAGAAGGTCACGGGGGTGGCGTAGAGCTGGGCATCGCGCATCAGTTGCGTGTTCTCGTTGGCCCATTGTTCGCTTTGAGCATTACCCTCATTGTTCGGCATGGCATCGCTGCGATAGTGCTCAGCGATGGCGGCACTCGGATCGTCGGCGGCGAGCAATGCAGCGGCTTTCTGAAGGCTATCTGCCTTGAGAATCCCCACCATCAGATGGCGGACCTGCACCTCTCCGCTTTCCACCCAGGGTTGTATGTCTTCCCAGAACTTACGGCAGTACGGGCAGTTGGGGTCGCTGAAGGTATAGACGATGCGTGGCGCATCGGCATCGCCGTCGCGTACCCAGTGGTGATCGGCCATCTGCTGCCACAGTTGCGTATTCTTCTCGCCGTATACGATCCGTTCCAGGGTCGCCGAGGCTATGTTCTGCCCCTGAGCATCGATCAGCGTACCAAGCACTGCATGCTCACCATCCGGCGTGAGGTAGGCGGCAACCGGCTGGCCATTGATGCTGGCGGCATAGCCCTTGAGTCCACCGGGGGCGTCGAATTCGCCATGAATCGTCACGCCCTCCTGTTCGATCTGCTGGATGGGCGCCGGCCATTCCTGCGCCAGCGCCGGTAGGCTTGCCGCCAGCGTGAGGCCGGCGGTGATCGCGAGGGCGGTCTTGAAGGGTGTGGCTACAGGTTTTCTGGCTTGCATGGTGATCATCTCCTTGGGGAAAGGGCGTCATTGCAGACGTTCGAGGCTGCGATCCAGAGTGGCGCGGGACAGCTCACCGAAGTGGCTGTCGACGAGGTTGCCGTCGGCGTCGTAGTAGAGCGTGGTGGGCATGGCCACGGCACCGACCTGCTGGCCGAAGCTCATGTGCGGGTCTTGATACAGATGCTGGAGCGTGAGCGACTCCCGTTCGAGAAAGGTGGCGATGCTGCTGGCGCTTTCGCCCTGATTGACGAAGACGAAGGTGACGTCATCGAGCTGCTGCTGCGCCTGTTCGAGCATCGGCATCTCGCGGCGACATGGTGGACACCAACTGGCCCACAGGTTGACGACCATCGGTTGCCCGGTTTCCTGCTGCAGGCGCGGCAGGGACACCTCGGCACTGTCGAGCGTGATCAGAGGTGTTGCGGGAAGAGATGCACCGCGTGGCATCATCAGGGTCAGTGCGCCTGCCGTCAGCGACCAGGCCAGGGCCCCCGCGAGCATGGCCATGCCGAGTGGGCGCCGCTCGCAGGGGTGACGCCAGAGGCGCCATCCCAGATAGCTCAGTGCTGCGACCAGCCCGGCAAGAGGCTCGAAGCCGCGGTCACGAATATCGAACCAGGACCACAGCGAGTCATAACTGTCCCAGTAGCAGGCAATGAAGATGATTCGTGCGCTGATGATGCCGATCAGCAGGGCGTTGAACAGGCTGTCGCCGATGCGTATCTTCCGCTTGCGGCCGACCCAGGTACCCACCAACAGGGCGGTGAGCATCGCCAGTACCAGCAGTAACTGGCCGAGGCTCACGCCCATTGAGCCAAGGGCGATACTGCGATCCAACAGATTCATCGATCAGCCCTCCGTCGCTGTGTCGGAGGCCTGTCTGGCCCGGGTGTAGCGCTGCAGGAAGTCCTCGGCACTCAGTTCACCAATGATGCGCTCGCTGCGAACTTCCTCGCCGTCCGGCCCGAACCACATCAGGGTCGGTGGGCCAACCACGCCGAAGTGCTGCATGATCGCCTTGTCATCTGCGTCATAGTCCGTCACGTCAACACTCAGGCGTTGCACATCCTGTAGTTCGGCCTGCACACCAGGGTCGCCGAACACCTCGTGTTTGATGACTTCGCACGAGACACACCACTCGGCGGTGAACTCGACCAGCGTCATCCGGCCATTGCTGGACTGTGGGGCAACGCGGCTCTGCAGTGTGGCGAGGTCATCGATCGTGTCGAACGACAGGGTCTGAGGGGCTGCAGCGCTGGAAGCAGCAATGCCTGGCGTATATACGGCCAACGGACGCAACGGATCATTGCCGCCACCAGCGGCACCGATCAGTACCAGGCTGCTCCACAGTCCGATGACCAGAGCGCTGGCCGTGGCGAGCTGGGAGAGAACTCCGTCTTTGGCGATGCTCCGGGCAAGAAAGCGCAGGGCGACGGCAAGGCCAAGCCCCACTGCGCCCCACAGACCAAGGACGATGGCATCGGGAAGGATGCGGGCGACGAACCAGATTGCCATGCCCAGCAGCACAAAGCCGAAGAAACCTCTGACGCGGGCCATCCAGGCGCCGGGTCTGGGCAACAGGTGTCCACCGACGGTGCCGATCAATACCAGCGGAGCCCCCATGCCCAGGCCCAGAGCCAGCAGTGCGGCGCCACCCAGCCAGGGATCGCCGGTTTCGGCAATGAACAGTAGTCCTCCTGCCAGCGGTGCAGTCATGCAAGGACCAACCAGTACTGCCGATATCACGCCCATCAGCGCGACACCCTTGAGTCGTCCTCCGCGCTGTCGGGCCATCCAGCTATCCAGGCGCTGGCGCAAGGCATTCGGCAGCTCCAGGTTGAATACGCCGAACATCGCCAGGGCGAGAAGCACGAACAGGGCCGAGAACAGGCCGATGAACCAGACATTCTGAAACAGCATCTGCAGGTTGGCGCCGGCCATGGCGGCGGCGACGCCCAGTAGTGCGTAGGTGATGGCCATGGGTAGAACATAGGCGAGCGAAAGCACAAACCCCGTCGTCCATCGCCGCTGCCCTTGCCGCTGCTGCTGTCCCATGATCAGGCTCGACAGGATCGGGATCATCGGCAGCACGCAGGGCGTGAAGGTGAGCAACAGGCCCATGCCGAAGAAGGCTGCCAGCGTCCAGAACCTGTCGCCTTCGGCAAGCTGTGCGGCGAGGCGCTGGTCGTCAGCCAGATTCTCGCCAGCGGAAGCGGGAGCTGTGGTCGCGTTGGCTGTGTTGGTATCTGCTGGGGCGGATGGTGCAGAAGTCTCCGGGCCGGATGCTATGCTGTTCGGTTTGTCGCCGAGACCACTGTTCAAACCGCTGTTGGGATCGCTATCGAGATCGAAGGTGCGTGTCTGCGGTGGGTAACAGAGCCCGGCATCGGCACAGCCCTGCCAGCTCAGCGTGACCTGGTCGCTGCCCTCAAGTTGTGTCGTCATGTTGAGGGCGTAGCGATACACCTCGGAGCGGCCGAAGTATTCGTCCTCGATCACCTCTCCCTCGGGGAGGTCAAGCGTCAGTTGCTGGCCATCGGTCTCGGCATTCAGGCTGTGACGATAGAGGTAGTAACCGGGGGCAATCTCCCAATCGACCGCCAACTGCCGACCGTCCTGGCTCAATGTCGGCTGGAATGCCTGTTCGGGCGACAGGAAGTCCTGCTGCTGCCCGAAGAAGTTCTGGGCCGAGGCAACGCTGACAACGACCAGCGCGCCGATCATCAATGCCGATGACACAAGGCTGCGTTGCCATCTCTGTCTTGCTCGCATTCCTGCTCTCCTGAATAAGCTGACGCGCTAGCGTCGCTCGCCAGGATGAGCTGAAGATGAAGTCGGCATGTCGTTGCGTGGATGATCCGAGGCAACTGTGCGAACCCGCGAAAAAGGGAATAAATTCCTTTCTGGAATGAACTTTATGAAATATATGAATTATTGTTATTCCTGGATTGTTTTTATACTCGAGACTGATCGGCGAGGGCGCTGACGTTTGCGATATGTCGGGCCCTTGCGGAGTTTCTATCGTTTGGGATTTCTATCGCTTCTATCAGCCGAGGCAACGATGACGGAATCGTCAACAGCATGGAAGGTCAATCTGTGGGTGAGTGGCTCGGGGTCGTTCATCAATATCGTCGCCATGACCATCATGTTGCCGTTTCTGCCGCGTTACCTGGAGACGCTGGGCAGCTATTCCGAGGGTGAGACCTATATCTGGTCGAGCCTGATCTATTCCGCGACCTTTATCACTGCTGCCTTGTTCGCGCCGCTGTGGGGGCGGCTGTCGGATCGTTATGGGTGCCGGATCAACCTGATCCGCGCCAGCATCGGCATGTTCATCTGCATGACGCTGATGGGGCTGGCGACCAGTGCCGAACAGATGCTGGTGCTGCGTCTGCTGGTGGGTGTGGCGGGTGGCTATACGTCGGGGGCGACCATCCTGATGATCAGGGAGGCACCCGAGGCTCGGGTCGGGTATGCCCAGGGCGTGTTGTCGGCCTGCATCCTCGCGGGCAGTCTGATGGGACCAGTGCTGGGCGGCTTTCTGTCGGCCTGGGTTGGCATGCGCGAGGCGTTGCTGATTACCGGCGGCATGATTCTGCTCAATGTACTGGCCACGGGACTACTGATCCGCGAAAGCCATGTGCCAGGCTCGGTGACCAGCACCGCCAAGCGTCGTGTGCCGCTGAGCGCTGGGGTGTGGGTGTTGTTGATGGCCACTTCGGGCGTGGTGGTGGCCAACCTGTCCATCAAGCCGATCATCTACAACATCGTCAGTGGGGTTAACCACGCTCCTCTGCAGGCCACGGCGGCGGCGGGTATTGTGTTGTCGGCGACGGCGCTGGGTTGCCTGCTGTCGTCGTTGTGGCTGGGATCACTGGCGGATCGTTATGGTGCCCCACGCGTGGCCATGTATGGCCTGGTGCTTGGTGCATTGCTGATCATTCCCCAGGCATTGGCCACTGATGTGTATGTACTGACCCTGCTGCGCTTTGCCATGGGGTTGGCGTTGGGCGGCGTGTTGCCTTGCCTGAAAGCTGCGCTCAAGCATGCCTATAGCGATGTCGCCAGCCTGGGGCGGGTGATGGGGCTCTCGACATCATTTCAGTATCTCGGCCAGGTGGTCGGACCGCTGACGGGTGGCATTGTGGCAGCCACCTGGGGCAGTGCTCACGTATTCCATGTGACGGCGATAGTGGCATTGGCATGTGCGCTGCTTATTGCTGTTGAGAGGAGCTATTCCCGAAAGTCGCTCGTATCCGAGAAAACAGATAGCTGCTTATAAGGAGGTCCATGTTTCCTGTATCGATAAAAGGAGTATTGTTGTTGCCATCCTCGGAGGTGGTACTGGCTCTCAATGATCGTGACGAGTGGGAGCTACCGGGCGGGCGTATCGAGGTAGGAGAGGGTTCTGAGCTGTGCCTTGCAAGGGAGTTCAGAGAAGAACTCAGCGTAGATGTTGAGGTCAGTGCGATTATCGACACCTATCTGTTCGAGGTGATCCCGGCCAGATATGTGTTCATCGCCACTTACGGTTGCCATCTGATGGGCCACTTCAAGCCACTGGTGAGTCATGAGCACCAGAGAATCGCGACATTCCCGGTCGATGAGTTACCCACGAACCTTCCTGCTGGCTACGCGAAATCCATTCAGGCATGGCGATCCATGTCCTCTGAGTAGGGTATTAGGCTCTGCTAAGCTAGTTCTGGCTTCGCGGTCTAGATTCGCGGTATGAATCACCCAAGTGCTTGTCCAGAAGGGATTCGTCGAGATGGAAATTTAATGCGAATCGTACGCATGGTGTTTTCAACTTATTGAATTTATTGAAAAATTTGATATGTTGATGACTTGGCTATAGGATGTCCATCAAGTTTTTTACCATCCACCTTGATGGAAGCATTCATATGCAAGGCAAGCAGCAGATCATCGATGCCCTGAACGGGCTGCTGGCAGCGGAGCTCGCTGCCATGGACCAGTACTTCATCCATTCCGAAATGTACGCCGACATGGGCCTGAGCAAGCTCTACGAACGCATTGCCCATGAGTTCGATGACGAGAAAGGGCATGCCAAGGTGCTGATCGAACGCATCCTGTTCCTTGAAGGCAAGCCCGATATTCGTGCTCGCACCGAAGTGCGCGTTGGCGAGGACATCGAGGAGATGCTGGGCTTCGATCTGCAGCTCGAATACGAAGTGCGTGACGCTCTGAAAGATGCCATCGCCCTGTGTGAGCAGGAGAAGGACTATCAGACCCGGACCGTGCTGATGCCGTTGCTGACCGATACCGAGGAAGACCATGCCTACTGGCTGGAGCAGCAGCTGCGTCTGATCAAGATGCTGGGCATGCCCAACTACATGCAGGCCCAGATGTAGTTGACCTCGTTTCTAGAGGGCTGAAGACAATGCCGCCATGATGGAAACATCATGGCGGCATTGTTGTTTGAGGCATTGTTGTTTGAGGCATTGTTGTTTGAGGCATTGCTGCATCAAGCGATGGCTGGCCCACTGCATTACGAGATCATGCTCGCCGGCTGGCTGCCCCAGCCTTCACGTCCTCATGAGCGGGTTAATGTCGGCGAGTCATGGTGGAGTAGGCCATCCCGCTGGCGGGTAGCCGCTCGGACGAAGGCGGTGGGGTCCTGGCTCGGTATCCGCCTGGCGTCGCTATGGATCGGGCGCATTCCCGATCGTATTCATGCCGGGGTTTACCTGTTATTGCTGATGGTGGTGCTGGCGGTGATGATCATCAGGCACTGAACCGATTCGGGCCTTCACGAAGGCGGCGCGTTCGCTGACGCTGCTCAGTGGCAGGGGGATCAGTTCGTAATCCAGGCTGGTATAGGTGCTGACCATGGCCTGATAGGTTGCCTCAGCTTCCGTAGCATCCTGCCGACGTTGCTGGTCGTGGGTGAAGATATCCGGCCAGTGAGGAGCGATGAATACCTGCCGATTGTAGCGGTAGCGCTGAGCGGCACGATGGACGTGAGGAGGGACGGGCAGCCCGCATAAGGTCAGGTATCCGATAACGTCCGGTATGCCACGATCAACAATAATAGGGCCTGGCATGGCGCGAGCTTCCCTGTGCGAGCGAAGCTCCCAGCCCAGCATCAGTTGAGCAAATGCCTCGCGATCGGCCCATGGTAGTGCCTGCCCTTCGATACTGACCTGGTCCTGGATGATTGCTCGGCCTGCCTCGGGCATGTATGGCATGCCCTCACGCGCCAGTGCAGCAATCAGACTACTCTTGCCGGAACCTGGGCCGCCAGTAATCACGAAGATATGTTCGCTCATCGCTTGTCCTTGCATGTTGCTGTGTGGTCCAGAGGAGAGAGGGCGTTCTCGACCAGTCGGGCGAGGGTAGCATCGCGAATCGCGAACACCTCGAACAGGCCCAGGGCCTGCAAGGCCGGTAGTAAACCGAGAATGTCGCGTTCGGCGCGGGCGTGTTTTTCGGCATCCGTGGACGCATCGCTCAGGATGCGGGCGTTGGCCAGAAAGGCACCGACGCTGCCCTTGCGGATCGTGACGCCACGGCGTTCGACCTGTTGCTGATCATCGGCAAGAATATCTTCGGCGCGCATGGTGTTTTCTCCTGTGACGGTGATGTGTTGTGGCACTTGTGTTGTGGCACTTGTGTTGTGGCACGGGAATAGCGGTTGTCTTGCTGCATCGTATCTGTCTATCGATGGCGTATGTGCGGTATAAAAGCCATTCAATAACGTTTTGGCGCCATATATGGCTTTCCACTGGATTTCTCTCGACACGGCTTCCTCATCTGATGGCCCGCCACTGGTGGCAGTGGCTGGGCAGTCCAATGCGGTGCGTGACACTGGCCGCCATCGGCATGCGCGAGGTCAGTTACTCGGTGCCCAGAAGGGCCTGTTGTCGGTTGGTGTCGGCAGTGATCGCTGGGTGGTGCCTGCTACCCATGCTGTCTGGGTGCCTCCAGGCATCGATCATGAGCTTCGCTCGCATGGCCCTTTCAATGGCTGGAGTCTGTACGTTGCAGCGGCACATTGTGAGGAGCTTCCCGCTCAAGCCTGTGTTCTGGAGATATCAGGATTGCTGTATGAGGCGACGGCTCGCGCAGCAAGTTGGCAAGGAGGTGGCCTGGGTGATGTGGAGCTGCGGCTGGCGAGCGTGATCCTCGATGAAATTCGCACATCGCCGCAAGCAGAGCTGGGACTACCGATGCCTCATGATGCCCGTTTGCAGAAGATTGCCCAGGCGCTGTCGGATCAGCCCGGTGATACCCGGCATATGGAGGCCTGGGCTGACTGGGTGGGCGTCGCTCCGCGCACACTGACACGTCGCTTCGTTGCCGAGACCGGCTTTACCTTCACCGCGTGGCGGCAACGGGTGCGTCTGTTGAAGGCGTTGGAGTGGCTGGCCGATGGTAGGGCGGTCACTGCTGTTGCTCTGGATCTCGGCCATGACAATGTCAGCGCGTTTATTGCCTTGTTTCGTCGCACTTTTGGCGTTACGCCGGGACATTACCAAAGCCTGATGCGCTGAGGTCGTGGTTATAAATGGATCGACGGCTGTACATGCTACGAGTGTGAGGAAAGTCCGTCGGGTCCCTCTATTCAGACCGATGAAGTGCAGGAGATCTCGGTGCCTGGCGTCTTCGCCTGCGGTGATGCGGCGTGCATGGCCGGCAACGTAACTCTCGCCGTGGGTGATGGTGCCCAGACGAGGATCTCCGCACATCGTCGACTGGTAGTTGCCTGATCAGCAAGCAGGTGCGCATGCGGTGCAGCCATTCCAGTAGCTTTATCATGGCACGGCCTCGAAGAGTCCTTCATAACGGGTGACGAGGCCATCATTATCCAGCTGCAACCTGGCCTCGAATCCGCAGGCGATACCTTCATCAATATAGCGCCAATTGCCCTTTCTCAAGTATTGATAGCGTTGACGGGAAGGCTGAATGTCCAGCGTATCGGCATCAATGAACAGGGCTGTGATTGCTGCACTGTCGCGTAGTTGGGGAATTAGGTGCGGAATTAGTTGAGGAATCAGTTGCTGAATGGCAACCGAGTTGCAGAATGGTGATACCGACAGGTCAATTTCCTCGCATGACGCCAGTTCCCTGCGGTGGCAACCATTGATCCACCAGCCATCAGCATGACGCTCGATATGCAACTGCTGTGAGGATGGTCGCAGCCGCTGCAAACTCAGATGTCGGGTACGCCATTGACGATCAAGGTGCCACTGATAACAGAGCGTAAGCGGACTCTTGCCAAAAGTGGCAACGGTTGAGGTAGCACGATATCCCCGGATGCTTCGTTCCAGTTCGAGAGTCTCGAGGCCGGGCTCATCCAGTCGACGCCATCGATAGATCATGATCGATCCTGTGGTCAGCCCCTGACGTTGGACATCAAGGGCTGGCCAGCTTTCGCGACTCAGTCAGGATTCACTGTCGAAAAGTTCGGATTTGGCTTCACGCATGACATCTTCACAAGCCGCCTGTTGGGCGAGAGTTGTCATCAGTCCCTGGGATAGGGTGAAGCCCTTGGCCAGGCAGGTATCTATTTCATCCCGGCTGAGGTCAGGTTGTACGTTGAGCGCTAGTGCCAGAGTACGAGTATTACCATCGAGCCGATCGGCCAGACTGCGAAGGTACCATGCCAGACGTTCCTGCCAGCGTGCTGTAGAAGGCGCACTTTCGCTGACATTGAGTGTGCAGCGCCATTGAGGTCTGTAAACCTTCATGGGACTTCCCTCCATTGGTCTCGCGTGGTGTGTAGTATCCTCGTTGTGCTCGGGTGTGATGCCCTGTGGTTCATGGTGTTGCTGATGTGCATGGGACAGCCCACGACATCTCTACTCATACATGTCCAGCGCGGCAGGCAGCCCTCGAAAGTGGGGGGAAAGAGCCATGCCGTTACTGGGATATATATGCACGGAGCCGATACAAAATACAAGTTGCTATCGGTCGAAACTCCCCTGGTAAAGCGCCTCCTGGTAGAGCGTAGCCTGTTCCTGGCCAGGGAAGGGTTTGAAGTGTAGCTGATCTCGTTGACTCAGGCCGCGGGTGAAAGAAGAGGCGTTGCTCTTGCCTGTGCGTCCATCTCTGTTGTTACACTCAAGGTCCGTTGCGCTGGCTGGCGCAGTGAACTCATGGCTCATATGGAGGTGCCATCATGACGTTGACCACAAGGATAATTCCGGTGTTGCTGGGTGCTGCGCTGACATTGCCCGCCGTGACACAAGCGGCAGATCTGGAGCGCCTGTCGGCTCCCGAGGAAGCTCGGGTGTATTTCATCTCGCCTGAAGATGGCGATACCGTTTCGAGTCCAGTGACTGTGCGCATGGGGCTTGAAGGCATGGGTGTCGCACCAGCAGGTGCCGAAATCGGTGAAACCGGGCACCACCACTTGTTGATTGATACCGCACTGGATGAAGTCGACCTGTCGGCACCATTACCGGCGACTGACAACATGGTCCACTTTGGCGGCGGGCAGACCGAAACCAGCATTGAGCTGGAGCCGGGCGAGCACCAGTTGCAGTTGCTGTTCAATGACTACCGACATGTCAGTTTTGATCCGCCGCTGGCATCAGACGTCATCACAATTACCGTGGAATAGATGGCTGCGTCAGGTGTTGGCTGGGCCAGCGGATCAAGAGCAACAGGATGAAAGGGATGATTCGGCTGGCCGGCCTGGCGGTGGTTTTGCCATTGCTGGCAGGTTGTATGCCTGGTTCGAGCGAAGGCGACGATAGCGCTCTGGGTCAGCTTCCTGCCAGCTTTCGCGGTCATTTTCCGTGCGAGGATTGCAAGGAGATACGCGAAGAGTTGGCGCTGTTCGATGACGGCGCCTTGTTGCTGAAGCGTGTCTATCTCGGGCCGGGAGAGACCCGGCGTGATGTTATTCGAGGGAGCTGGCAATCACGCCATGCACGCCAGTTGTCGTTGCTCAATGAACATGGTGAAGAGGTCGCTCGTTGGCAGCTTGCCGACAACGGCGATCTGGTAATGAACTCGTCTGCGCAGGACAAGGATGAGTCACGTCTGGCGCGGTTACCGCAGTATGTTGGTGAACCGCTGGAAGATCGCTATTGGCGTGTGCTGGAGATTGATGGCCAGCCAGTGGATGTCAGCGATGCATTCACGCGCGAACCCCACCTGGTATTGCATTCCAGTGAGTTACGTATCGCCGGCAGCAACGGCTGTAACCCTCTGATGGGCAGCTATCGGCTGAGTGACGGGCAGCATATCGATTTCGAGCAGATGGCTTCGACACGCGGTGCCTGTGCACCGGATGTGATGGCGGTGGCTGAGGCGTTCGAGAAGGTACTGCTTGCCACAGCCAGCTGGCGGATACTGGCGGACCATCTTGAACTGCATAACGATGCCGGCGAGGTACTGGCCAGCTTCGAGGTTGTCCACCTGTAGTTCGACACTGGTCGTTACCGGGGATGGTTGTGGCCCTGGATGACGGGTGGCCAGGAGTTCATGGATGCTGGTCCTGCTGGTGGTCGCCATCCTCGAACATGTCATCCTGATGTCCGTATTCAGCCTGCCCTCGCCTTGATTCAACATGCTGGCAGATAATGCGATCACGCCCTTCGGCCTTGGCGCGATACAGCAGGTGATCGGCACGATTGATGACCACATCATAGGGAATGCCGGGTGGCAGGTTGGTGACCCCCATGCTTATGGTCAGCGGGATCTGCTCTCCGTGGTGCTGTGTGGGATTATCATGCAGGTACTGTCGGAAGCTCTCCATGACCGGCATGATCTTCTTGACGCTGGTTCCGGGAAAGATCAGCAGAAACTCCTCTCCTCCCCAACGACAGAGCACATCCGAGCTGCGAAAGTGCCTGGTCAACATGTCTGATATTTGAACCAGACAGGCATCGCCGACCTTGTGTCCGTAGCGGTCATTGATTTGCTTGAAATGATCGATGTCCAACAGCGCGATGCTGCATGGCGATTTGTTGCGCTGTTGCTGTATGGAAACCTGGCGCAGGTAGTCACTGGAAAAACGGCGATTGAACAGTCCGGTCAGCGAATCACGGGTTGCCATAGTGGTCAGGCTGCGTTCCTGCATCTCGTAGACACAGCGCACCAGCATGGCGAACAGAACCATTGCTGATAACGCCACACTGAGATTGAGTGTGGCGGCAATGGAAGGCAGGTTGGAGCCGCTGGGAAGTGGTAGTAGCGAGTCCGGTAGGCGCTCGAGTGCCAGAAATTCCAGCATGCCCAGAAAGCCGATCAGCAGCGACCGCCACTTGGGCATGTTCGGGCTCAGGGTAACCAGACAGGAAAGTGGCAACAGGTAGTAGTGGAAACCGGCAGCAGTGCCCAACGTGACAGTGACGATGCCTGCATGGGTATAGGCCTCGATGCTGATCAGATAGATAGCCTGGTTATGGTTGCCTCGGAGGTTGGCCAGCAGCGCACCCAGCCACATGAGTACCCCGCCAACATTGAGCCAGGCAAGGCCTGGGTGGTCATAGGCGAGGAACAGGAAGATGAAACAGAGATGGGCGATGGCGCCGATCACACTCGCCCAATGGATCAGGAAGAACTTGCGATAGTTCTGACTGTGGACCCGGTGTGGCTTACCTTGGGAAATATGGGCAGTAAATGAAGGCTCTCGCATGCATGGTCGCTCCGGTGGTGACTGGCCCTGTTTCGATCCGTCAGGAGGAGTACGCTCCTCGGGCGATACAGACTTCATGCCATGGCACTGATTCCATGAGCCGAGTATCAAGGTTAGATAATATACATCAAGTATAGGAACAGTCGGTCGACATCAGAAACTCAGCAGGGCAGGCGTTGCCGGGGGAACCGCCGATATCATGCAAGCGGTGCAACTCGATGCGGACGCTATCGAGAAAATGCTCAGTTGCACAGTCGGTTGTTTACGGAAGACCATGTGGATTACGGGAGAACTAGTTGATTACGGAAGAACTAGTTGATTACGGAAGAATGGGTGGTCAACTGAAAAATTGAGTGGAAGACGGCAGGTGCGGATTCTGCGCCTGTATGGCAGCAAACCACCAGTCCAGAGTCTGCCCGGGGCCGATCATCGGACAACCGGGCAGGGGCGCATTTCTGTTGATCTCTTGATCAGGACAGTTCGGCGCTATGGTAAACGTTCTGTACATCGTCCAGTTCGTTGAGCATGTCCAGCAGCTTCTCGAACAGCGCGATATCATCGCCTTCGACAGGCGTTGTTGCTTGAGGAAGGTATTGGATTTCCTCGATCTCGAGGTCGATATCGCTGAAAGCATCGTGCAGTGCCTGACGCGTTTTGGCGAAGTCGGTCGGCGGAGCAAAGACGGTAATCTGACCATTTTCGCTTTCGATGTCGGTGACATCAACTTCCGCTTCCATCAAGGCTTCCAGTACTGCTTCCTCATCTTCACCGGCGAAGGCAAAAATCGCGAGGTGGTCGAACATGTGGCTGACACTTCCGGGAGTGCCGATCTTGCTCTTGGTCTTGGTAAAGCAGGCTCGTACATCGCCGAAGGTGCGGTTGGGGTTATCGGTCAAGCACTCAACGATCACCATGGCGTTACCGGGGCCAAAACCCTCGTAGCGTGCTGCGGCATAGTCTTCACCGCCAACACCCGCGGCTTTCTCCAGCGCCTTTTCGATCACGTGAGAGGGAACTTGATCCTTCTTGGCACGATCCAGCAGACCACGCAGGGAAAGGTTGCCGTTGGGATCGCTCCCGCCTGCTTTGGCGCAGACATAGATCTCGCGACCGTATTTGCTGTACACCTTGGTCTTGGCGGCGGCCGTCTTGGCCATGGATTCCTTGCGGTTCTGGAAGGCCCTACCCATTGCATCATCCTGTAGCGTAGAAACACGAGACAGAATTCTACGAAACACAGCCGGGAGCGAACAGCGTTATTTCCTTCCAGTCCCCGGAAAATGCCGCTGATATCGACGAAAGTGTGACCTCCGGGGGGGATTTCTCTATCGAGAGCTCAGTCTCTTCTGCCGCTTGTACGTCGCCGGGCGGCCCCAAGCTGGCCGTGCCGATATTGATCGGCAGCAATCCTGTGTTGGAATGGTAAGGTAAGCTTGGGCTCTTCTTCGCTGTATTGTCTGTGGGAGCTGTCTGTGGAAGCTGCCTGTGGGACGGCGGTCTCCGCTATGTTGTGAAGAAACCTTCAGGAAGGATGCAGGAACGATAGGCGCGATGGGTGTTATCCGGCACCTGGATCTCGGGGAGAGCCGAAAGACCACTGTCGTTGGGCGTTGCTTATAGTGCTCGTCGCTCTCAAGGCTCATTGTTCTCGAACGAGCGTGGGAAATGACCGATTCATGGTGTCGCCGCAGACATGGCTGGGTGATGGCAATATCGTGGTGTGGAAACTGTCGGAAGTAGCGCTTCTGAAAAAAAACGCCTGGAGTCGATGTAGGTCAACATATGAAGTATGTATATAGCTACTTCGCTCGGTAACCGGTTTCGGAGAAGGCGATGACTATCTTGCTGAGTCATTTGGGCTGCCCATGAGGAGTCGCTATGCCCACAGGCAATAACACGACTACCTCGATATCGAGGCGATATCGGCAGGCTGTTCTGTTGTATGGGCTATCGCTGTTGTTGCTGGTCGTGGGGCTCTCCTGGGTTATTCGTGCCCAGTACCTGGCCGAACTGCAGGCTGCCGAGCAGCGCCTCAGTGCCAAATCGGCGTTGATGGTTGAACTGATCGAGAGCACCTTTTCCACCAGCAGTCAGTCTCTGCTTGGGCTGGCCGATATGTTGGACTCCACTGCTGGCGGCCCATTGCCGGGGCATGCGGCACTTAGTGAGCTATTGAACAAGCGCAATAGCACGCTGCCCTACATTGACGATCTGATCATCACCGATTTAACCGGCCGCATCGTGGCGCGTTCGGCGCCTCGGCTCGGCCAACCGCTGTCGATACACCAGTTCGATATCTATCGGAACCTGCAGCGGGCTGAGGATGGATTCGTGGTATCACCGGTTTACTGGGCCAGTAGTGCCGAAGGCTATCGTATATTGATTGCGCGTTGGCTGAAGGATGGTAGCGGCCAGATCAGGGCCGCGGGCCTGGCGCGCCTGACTCCGGTGATGCTGAGTAACCTGCTGGGTGAGCTGGATCTGGTCGATGGTGAAAGTATCGCCATCGTCGATGAAAAGGCGCAACTGGTTGCGCGCCTCCCCGAGTCAAACTTCGCGCTGGGCGACGTGATCAATGGTCCAGATACCGCGCTCTACGTGAATGAAGAAGCCGCCACGACCCGTTTTATGGAGTATTCGCCGATTGACGGGGATCTGCGTTTGTATGTCTCCATGCGAGCCGGAAACCTGCCTCTGTGGGTGGTGCTGGGGCAGGGCATCCATGAATTGGTGATGGGCCTGGTGATACGCCTGTGGCCTCTGGTGTTTACAGGCCTGCTGCTGGCACTGATGGGGATGATATTGCTGCGGCATCTGTTTGCACAATGGCGTATAGAGCAGGCACTGCGTAGTGAAGTGGTTGAACGACAGAGGGCCGAGCAGGAGGCGCAGAGCGGTGAGGCGCATTTGCAGACATTGATGAACTCGATGCAGGATTTGATCCTTGTTCTGACTGTCGAGGGCCGTTTCACCTACGTCCACGCTGGCAATGAGTCACAGTTGTTGGCGCCTCCCGCCGAAATGATCGGCATGCACTATTCTGATCTGCTTCCTGAACATATCTGTGAACGTGTCGATGCGACTTTTCGGCAGGTATTGCAGGCAGGTTCACCACAGCGCGTCGACTATCGTCTCGAATTCGATGAGTCTCCAGCCTGGTTCTCCGCATTGTTGAGTCCAGTGCTCGATTCCGAGGGGAAAATCGATGCGGTGCTGGTCGTTGTCCGTGATGTTACCGAAGACCGCGACCAACAGGTTCAATTGAGCATTGCTGCCACCGCTTTCGAAACTCATCTCGGCATGATGATCACCGATGAGCATGGCGTCATTCTCAAGGTCAACCGAACGTTTACAGAAATTACCGGGTACAGCGAAGATGAAGTACGAGGGCGGAACCCACGTATGCTCAGCGCAGGTCGGCACGACGGCGATTTCTACCGACGGCTATGGGAGCAGGTCAGTCGTCATGGCTCATGGCAGGGGGAAATCTGGAATCGTCGCAAGAATAATCAGGTCTATCCGCAGTGGCTGACGATCAGTGCTGTGCGCGATGCCAACGACAACCTTACCCACTACGTTGGCACTCTCAGCGACATCACTGAACGCAAGGCCGCAGAGCGCGAAATCCACCAGCTTGCCTTCTATGATCCGCTTACCGGGCTACCCAATCGGCGTCTAATGCTCAACCGTCTCGAGGAAGCGCTCGCGAGCGGTGAGCAAAAAGAACAGTACGGCGCCATGCTGTTCCTTGATGTGGACAACTTCAAGCAGATCAACGACAGCCTTGGCCATCATGGCGGTGACGATATCCTGCAGGCTGCTGCGGAGCGTATGGAGTCCGTCTTGCGTGACGGTGATACGTTGGCCCGGCTGGGAGGCGATGAATTTGTTGCTGTGCTGCGTGATTGCGGCAGAGACCCACGCGCTGTGGTGGAAGTTGTGCAGGATATTGCCCAGCAGATGCTGGGAGCGTTGGGCATGCCCTTTGTTCGCCATCAACAGCCCCTACTCCTGACCGCGAGTATCGGTATTACGCTGTTCCATGGCCGAACCTCGACAGATGAGCTGCTGCGTCAGGCAGACATGGCACTTTTTCAGGCCAAGTCACTCGGTACCAACCAGGTGTGTTTCTTTGATCCAGAGCTTCAGGCACGCCTGCAAGAGCGTACCCAGTTGGAAAACGATCTTGGTCAGGCATTGGAGGAGCGACAGCTGTTCCTGGTCTATCAATGTCAGGTCGATGAACATGGCGATACCGTCGGCGCTGAAGCATTACTGCGTTGGCGACACCCTGAGCGTGGTCTGGTGTCTCCGGCGGAGTTCATACCTCTGGCGGAGTCGCGTCAGCTGATTCACAAGATCGGCCTCTGGGTGATCGAGTCGGCTTGTGAGGTGCTGGTTAAATGGGCACAGCAACCAGCGCTTGCTGACCTGACGTTGTCGGTCAATGTCAGCCCTCTCCAGTTCCAGGCGCTGGCTTTTGTCGATCAGGTACGGGAGATTCTGAGCCGGACTCGGGCACCTGCGCATCGGCTCAAGCTGGAAGTGACCGAATCGCTGTTTGTCGATGATCGCGATGACATCTGCCTGATGATGGAGGAACTGAAGAACCTCGGCGTCACCTTCTCACTCGACGACTTCGGTACCGGGTACTCTTCGTTGGCGTACCTGAAACGGCTGCCTCTGGATCAACTCAAGATCGACCAATCCTTTGTGCGTGACCTGCTCGAGAGCTCGACCAGCTCAGCTATCGTCGCCAGTACCATCGCCCTGGCGCATAGTCTTGATCTGGATGTGATTGCTGAAGGCGTGGAACGAGAAGACCAGCGTGCCTGGTTGCTGGAGCATGGTTGCCGACGCTTTCAGGGCTATCTATTCGGCACACCAGCAACCCTCGATGAAGGTGACCTTATCCAGCGCTGAGCCGGGTAGTTACGAGCAGCTCGAGTTGGAAGTCGGAAGATTCGAGCATGACAGCCAGTGGAGGAGCATTGACTGATGTCGCAGGACAGGCTTGAGGAGAGCACTGTAGAGGAGAGTGCTGTAGAGAAGAGCTCGGAAGGGGAGAGTTCTGCATCAGTGGCCGATGGGCTGGCCCGAACACCGCAGCCACCTTATTACGCGGTGATCTTTACGTCGCTCAAGGCCGAATACGGTCACGGCTATGCTGAGATGGCAGAGCGTATGCTGGAGCTGGCAGCCCAACAGCCGGGATTTCTCGGCGTGGAATCGGCTCGGGAGCAGCTGGGGATCACCGTTTCCTACTGGGCCAGCCGCGAAGCGATTGCTGCCTGGAAGGCCAATATCGAACATCGCGAAGCGCAACGCCTTGGTCGCGAACGCTGGTACAGCGCCTTTCGTACCCGCATCTGCCGGGTCGAACGTGAGTATGGCATGAGCGGGTAGCGGATGGCCGGGAGAGTCCGGCCAACCGGGATTGAGGCTAGTGGTGTGCGTTCAGTCGGCTGCCGGGCGGTTGCGCAGGCGAGTCAGGCCTTCCTGAGCACTGGAGGCGACCAACTGACCCTGGCGGTTGTAGATGCTGCCGCGTGCCAGGCCACGGGCGCCACCCGCCCAGGGACTATCCATGTCGTACAGCAGCCAGTCGTTGACGGTGACGTCATGATGGAACCACAGCGAATGGTCGAGACTGGCGATCTGCAGTTGCGGGTCGCCGAAGCGAATGCCGTGTGGTACCAGTGACGTTGTCAGTAGATTGAAGTCTGAACTGTAGGCCAGCAGATAGCGGTGTAGAGCCGGATGGTCGGGGAGTTCGCCATTGAGTCGGAACCAGAGGCGCTTGCGGGCAGGTTGTCCAGGCTCGGCGCTGTCCTCAAGGTGCAGAAATTCGATGGGATGACCAGCAAAGCGACGAATCAGGCTTTCATCATCCAGCGCTTCCGGCATCTCCAGCTCGGGCATTTGTGCTTGATGGGCGAAGCCGTCCTCTTGCCCATGGAAGGAAGCGCTACAGAAGAAGATCGGGCGGCCTTTCTGGATGGCGGTGATGCGACGGGTGGTGAAGCTGCCGCCATCACGCACGCGATCGACTTGATAGACCACCGGCATGCTGGCGTCGCCGGGGCGCAGAAAATAACCGTGCAGCGAGTGAACCTGGCGCTGTTCCGGAACGGTCTGGGTCGCGGCTGACAACGCTTGCCCCAGCACCTGACCACCAAACAACTGAGGTAGCCCCAGATCCTGGCTGCGGCCTCTGAACAGGTTTTCCTCGAGCATTTCCAGGCCGAGTAGATCGACCAACCCGTTGAGGGCGTCCGACATTGGGGTATCCTCCTGGTGGGGTATCTGTCAGGTTCGCACGATATCTTGAGCATGGCTTCCGTGTGTCATGCCGGCCGGTGGCTGGATGAGGCACAGTGTTGCTCAACCACGGATGGGTGCAACATATCGGTAGCATTGCCTACCAGGCTATCATACGGACGTTTCAGTCATTATACGTGGGTTTCAACACTTGCTGGGGAGTCGTCAACCTTGCGCAGCGATGAATTCTATATGCACCGCGCGTTGGAGCTTGCCCAACAGGCGGCCGACGCCGGTGAAGTGCCGGTCGGTGCAATAGTGGTGGATGCAGCCGGTGAGATCATCGGCCAGGGCATCAATGCACCGATTGCGCAGAATGATCCCAGCGCTCATGCCGAGGTCCAGGCCTTGCGCGATGCCGGCTCGCGTCTCGGCAATTATCGTCTCGAGCAATGCACGCTGTTTGTCACCCTTGAGCCCTGCATGATGTGCAGTGGTGCGATCGTTCACGCTCGGCTCAAGCGGGTCGTCTATGGTGCGGCAGAGCCTCGGACCGGCATGGTGGAATCGAAGGCCAACCTGCTTGCACAGCCATGGCATTTTCATCAGGTTGAAGTATGTGGAGGTGTGCTTGCCAGTCGGGCCTCGCGATTGCTCAAGAACTTCTTTGCCGAGCGGCGACAGGGATAGATAAGGCTCGCTGATCTGATCAGTGACTTGAAGCGAGGTCGTCCGTGGCCAGCTCCACCCGGTTGCGGCCATTGCGTTTGGCTTCGTAGAGGGCCAGGTCGGCCTGATGGAGCAGGTCTGCGACCACCAGAGTTCCGCTCTTGTACACTGCCACCCCGATGCTGATGGTAATTGGGCGGCCATCGGCGTGTTCGAGCCCCGAGTTGAACACACCTTCACGCAACAGCTCGGCGATTGCCAAGCCTCGGTCCTGATTGGTATTCGGCAGCATCACTACGAATTCTTCTCCACCATAGCGTGCAAACATGCCATCCCCCGGCGTCAATTGCTGCCCCAGTTTGGCGAGGTGGACCAGGGCGTGATCGCCCGCCTGGTGGCCCAACTGGTCATTGACCGACTTGAAATGGTCGATGTCGCACAGCAATACACACAGGGGAGTCTGTTCGGCGTAGGCTTCGATAGTGTTCATGAAGTGGCGGCGATTCGGGGCGCCGGTCAGTTCATCGTGGCGTGCCAACCATTCGACTTCGCTCTGCAACTGAGTACGTTTGCGTACCTCGCGGCGCAGCTCCTCATTGGAGCGGTTTACAGAGCGGTGCTGCAGGGCCATCTGGTGGCGGCCGAACAGCACCAGGTAGAGGAGGTAAGCGAGCACCAGGCCAACCGTGAGGCTCACAGAAGGCTGCCGGGAACGCTCGCTCAACAGCAGTTCGCGATTCGGCTGAGCGATAAGAGTGAGGGTGGTATGGCCGAATACCACGTCACTTTCCACTCGCCAGGGACCTGGCTGACCGAGTACCTGCCACTCCTTGAGTGGCTCATCATCATTCCACAGCCCCAGATAGAGGCGCTGCTTATCAAAAAGTCCTTCATGATAGAGGGTGTCCGCCATCAGCGGCAGACCGACAACCATCGCCGCAACCCCCATCGGAGAGCCGTCCTGATAGGAGTTGATTGGCAGGTAATAGATCAGACCAGGAACGTTCTGCAGTAACGGCATGACGCCTGTCTGCTCTTCGGAGCGTTGTTCGAGGGCGCGTTGCAGCACCTCGATATTGGGTCGCTGTGTTTCCAGCACCTTCATGCCGACAAGGCCCATGTTGGCGGGATCCTGTGGATAGACATAGGATATTTCACCACTCTGCGTGACATAGCTGATGTTGAGAAAGTAGCGGAAATCCCGGTAGTAGCGCTCGGCCTGAGTGCTCCACTCACGCTCCTGTGGGGGGCGTCCGAGAATGCCCCAGAAATCGGCAAAACGTCGCATGGCGGTCAGGTGGGCATGGACCTCGGTACTGAGGCGCTCAGCCATGCGCTGGTAGCGGACATCGACGCTCTGGCGCAGCTTGGCGTCAGCGAGACTGCTCTGTTGGTACCAGAAGGCGATGGTCAGCACAGCGAGGATGGCGGAGGGCCACAGGGCGCGAGTCAAACTGCTGCGAGTGTGTCGCCATCCCTGGACGACGCCGATGAATTGGGCCAGCAGCAATAGTGCAATCAACGATACGGTATAGGTGCTGCCACTGCGGACCAGGGGCGCAAAGCCATTGCCGGTTACTTGCAGGCCGACATTGGTCAGCAGGAGCAACGCGGCCAGCGTCTGTAGGAGTGGGGCTCCGAGGTTGGCGCGGGTGCGTGCCAACAGACTTAGCGTCAGCGTGATCAGCGCGGCCAGTTCGAGTCCGGGAGGGCGCCAGTCGTCGATATTACTGCCCGATATCAACTGCTCTGCCCAGAGGTTGAATGAGGATACGGAAATCCAGTGCTCGGGAATCAGATAGCTGGCGAGCATGATGCCAAGCACCAACAGCAGTGGCAGCGTAGTTACCAGTGACAGACGTGTACCACGCCCGTACCACAGGACCTGACACAAGGCGAGCGCAAAGCTGGTGATCCAACTGGCATGGAATCCCTGATACTTGATGGAAACGGGCTCGATGACGAGGCCCATAAAGGCAAGTAGTGTAGAGAGCAGACTGATTAGAAAAGCGGCTCGAATCATCCCCGTACCTGGTTATGGCTTGGGAGGAACGACCTCAAAGGTCTCGTTCTCCGGGTGGTTGGCCAGTCTGGCGTTCAGTTGATGGAATTGTTGTTGACTGCGGTCAACATAATCAAGAACTTCCAGGTAACGGCGAATGTTGCGCACGTAGATCACCGGCTCCCCACCCCGTGCATAGCCGTGGCGAGTTCTGCTATGCCACTCACTTTCCTGAAGAAGCGGCAGGGCGTCGCGGACATCGTCCCACAGATTCGGGTTGCCACCACGTTTGCGGGTAATATCGCGAGCATCGTACAAGTGGCCAAGGCCGACATTATAGGCCGCCAGAGCCATGAATAGCCGATCCTCACCAGTGATGTCTTCCGGCAGACGTTGCTCGATACTGCGCAGGTAGCGAGCGCCACCCTCGATACTTTCGGCGGGATCCAGACGGTCCGCGACGCCGACTTCATCAGCCGTAGCATTGGTCAGCATCATCATGCCGCGAACGCCGGTCGGTGATGTTGCGGTCGGGTTCCAGTGCGATTCCTGGTAGCCGATGGCAGCCAGCAGCTTCCAGTCGAAATGCTCGCGTCGGGCGGCTTCGCGGAACAGGGCGTCATAGCGTGGAAGGCGCTGATGGACATGCTGGATGAAAACACGCGCGCCGACATACTCGAGATAATCATCATGCCCGAAGTAACGGTCGATCAATTGATCGAGTTCGCCGCTGGTCTTGAGGTCATCGAAAAAGGCATTGGCGGCACGTATCAGCCCCAATCCCTGATTGGAGGGGAAAGCCCAGGCCATGGATAGCGGATCGCCAACCTTGAAGCCATCCTCGACCTCGGGAAAGAACAGACGGTTGAGGCGAAACTGATGCTCGAAGATCACCGCAGCATCGAGTTCGCCGTCCTCGATACGCCGCAGCAGTGCTGCCGCCTCCAGGTCACTGGCTTCCTTCCAGCCTAACCCTGGTTGTTGTTGCTGCAGTTCGTGCATGACGCGGCTGATACCCGTTCCACGCAGGATGCCGATCTGCAGGCCGACGAGATCGTCGATATGACGGGGGGGAGGCAGGGAGCGTCGGTAGACCACGATCGGCTGCATCGGCATGATCGCACGCGAGTACATCAGCTCCGGGTCGTCAGGGTCCAGCGGCAGGGCAGCGGCACCAATATCGCCTTCCTGGCGGACAGCATCGAGTACCGAGGGCACAAAATGATCGTCATTGAGATCCAGACTGACACCCAGATAGTCGGCAAAGCGGCGCATCAACTGATACTCGAACCCAGTTGGACCATGGCGGCCCTCATAGTAGGTCAAGGGAGTATTACGCGTATGAATGGTAATGAAGTCGCGTGACTTGACGCCCTCCAGAGCCTTGCCTGGCAGGGGCGTCGGGTCGATCGGCCATAGAGCCAATGCCATGCCCGTAAGGGTCAGCGCGATACGCCGCCAGCGCTGAATGAGAGGAGATGCGGTCGTCATGGACCCCTTGTCGTCAATGACAAAGTCGACACCTTACCCAGCGGATGGCTGACTGTCATCTCATGCCGATTTCTCGACTCGCCTGTTTCCAGTATCATGTGTCGTCTTCGTCGCTCGTCGCGGCCCATCTTCCATCGCTGAAATTCAGAGGCTCCAGGCTATGCTCGAACTGCGAGGTGCGCCCGCTCTATCTGCCTTCCGCCATGCCAGGCTGCTGGCCACCCTGCGTGAATCCGTGCCCGAAATCGATACTTTGTACGCTGAGTATGTGCATTTTGCGGACGTGGATGGCGATCTTGATGCTGCTGAACTGTCTCTGCTGGAGCAGTTGCTGGACTACGGTCCCGCTCGAGAGTCGTCGTCGACAGACGGAATGCTGTTGCTGGTTGTGCCACGGATCGGAACGCAATCGCCCTGGTCCTCCAAGGCGACGGATATTGCACATAACTGCGGCCTGACCCGGATCAATCGGCTGGAACGCGGTATCGCCTGGCGCGTAGGTGTGCGCGGCTCGTTGAAGGAGTCGCACTTCGAGGCGATTGTGGCAGCGCTGCATGATCGTATGACGGAAAGCGTGCTCAGCAACAGTACCGATGCCGCACAGCTGTTTGTCCATCGTGATCCCGCGCCACTGGGACAGGTGGATATTCTGGGTGGTGGTCGCAAGGCGCTGGAAATGGCCAACGACCAACTGGGGCTGGCGCTGGCCGAGGACGAGATCGACTATCTGGTCGATGCCTTTGCTGGATTGGGCCGTAATCCCTCCGATGTCGAGCTGATGATGTTCGCTCAGGCGAACTCGGAGCATTGCCGACACAAGATTTTCAATGCCGATTGGGTGATCGACGGTGAAGCGCAGACGCATTCGCTGTTCAAGATGATCAAGAACACCTATCAGGCATCACCGAACAACATCCTCTCGGCATATAGCGACAATGCTGCAGTAATCGCCGGTTCCGAGGCGCGTCGTTTCTTCCCTACACCGCTGACCGGCAAGCAGGATGAACGCGCTACCTACGGTGGTGATGTCGAGCCTATCCATATTCTTACCAAGGTCGAGACCCATAACCATCCTACGGCGATTGCCCCGCACCCCGGCGCGGCTACCGGTGCCGGTGGTGAAATTCGTGATGAGGGCGCGACCGGTATCGGCGGCAAACCCAAGGCGGGGTTGACTGGTTTCACCGTGTCCAACCTGCGAATTCCCGAGTTTGTTCAGCCCTGGGAAGCCTTCGATTATGGCAAGCCCGAACGTATCGTCACTGCCCTGGACATCATGCTTGAGGGGCCGATTGGTGGTGCCGCCTTCAACAATGAGTTTGGCCGCCCCAACCTGACCGGGTATTTCCGTACTTATGAGCAGGATGCCGTGGGTGCCAACGGCATCGAGCGTCGTGGCTATCACAAGCCGGTAATGGTTGCAGGTGGTTATGGCAACATCCGTGAGAACCATGTTGCCAAGGGCACGATTCCCGTCGGCGGCAAGCTGATCGTGATGGGCGGTCCGGCGATGCTGATCGGCCTTGGTGGTGGTGCTGCATCCTCGATGGCCTCGGGTGCTTCCAGTGCCGATCTGGACTTTGCCTCGGTACAGCGCGATAACCCCGAAATCGAACGTCGTGCGCAGGAAGTCATTGATCGCTGCTGGTCACTGGGTGACAACAACCCGATCTGCTTCATCCATGATGTGGGAGCAGGTGGTCTGTCCAATGCCTTGCCCGAACTGGTCAAGGATGGTGAGCGCGGTGGCCTTTTCCAACTGCGTGATGTGCCCAATGCCGAGCCGGGCATGAGCCCGCTGGAAATCTGGTGCAACGAAGCCCAGGAGCGCTACGTGCTGGCGGTGGCGCCGGAGCAGTTGGAGATCTTCGATTCACTTTGTCAGCGTGAGCGTTGCCCCTACGCGGTGGTTGGCGAGGCCCGTGAGGCTCATCACCTGGAAGTCGTAGATGGCCATTTCGACAGCAAACCGGTAGATCTGCCGATGAGCGTGCTGTTCGGCAAGCCGCCGAAGATGCAGCGCGAGTTCCAGCGTCAGCAACTGGAGCTGCCGGGAGTGATGCTCGATAATCTCGACCTGCGCGAGGCGCTGGATCGGGTATTGCGTCTGCCAACCGTAGCCTCGAAGAGTTTCCTGATCACCATCGGTGACCGTTCGATCACCGGTATGGTGGCTCGCGACCAGATGGTCGGCCCCTGGCAGGTGCCGGTGGCTGATGTTGCAGTGACCACGGCGAGCTTCGACACCCATGCTGGTGAGGCCATGGCGATGGGTGAGCGTGCCCCGGTGGCGCTGATCGATCCTGCGGCCAGTGCGCGGCTGGCGGTCGCTGAGGCAATCACCAACATGGCTGCGGCACCGATTGCTGATATCAGCGACATCAAGATGTCTGCCAACTGGATGAGCGCTGCCGATCATCCCGGCGAGAACCAGGCACTTTACGATGCAGTACATGCCGTGGGCATGGAGTTGTGCCCGGCACTGGGGATTGCGATTCCAGTCGGCAAGGACTCGATGTCGATGCGTACCGCCTGGCAGGACGAAGGCGAAGACAAATCGGTCACCTCTCCGATGACGCTCAACATCACCGGCTTCGCTCCGGTGGTTGACGCGATGCGTACTTTGACACCACAGATTGACCTGTCCCGTGATGAGAGTGATCTGCTGCTGATCGATCTCGGCGGCGGTCGTAATCGTCTCGGTGGCTCGGCACTGGCTCAGGTCTATGGTCAGGTCGGCAATGAATGCCCCGATGTCGATGACCCTGAGGATATCAAGGCTTTCTTCAGTGTTATCCAGGGCCTCAATGCCGATGGCAAGTTGTTGGCCTACCACGATCGCAGCGATGGCGGCCTGCTGGTGACACTGCTGGAGATGGCCTTCGCGGGGCGTGCTGGTCTCGAGATCAAGCTGGACTGGTTGGTAGATGAAGCTGCTGATGCCTTCAATGCGTTGTTCAGTGAGGAGCTGGGTGCAGTCATCCAGGTCAATCGTGTGGATACCGAGGAAGTGCTGGCGCAGTTTGCCGCTGCCGGTATCGAGACCTGTGGTGTCATTGCACGCCCGCGTTACGATGATCAGATTCGTGTCACGTTGTTCGAAGACCCTCTGCTCGAGACGACCCGTCAGCTGACCCAGCGTAGCTGGTCGGAAACCAGCTATCGTCTGCAGGCGCTGCGTGACAATGCCGACTGCGCCAAGAACGAGTTTGATAACCTCCTCGATACTCGCGACCCGGGACTTTCGGCAACCACCAGCTTCGACGTTGATGACGACATCACGGCACCCTTCGTCAACGTCGCGCGTCCGCGTGCCGCCATCCTGCGTGAGCAGGGGGTCAATGGTCATCTGGAAATGGCCTGGGCCTTCGACAAGGCAGGGTTCGAAGCGGTTGACGTGCACATGAGCGATATCCTCACTGGTCGAGTCAGCCTTGACGAGTTCAAGGGCCTGGCGGCCTGTGGTGGCTTCTCCTACGGCGATGTTCTCGGCGCAGGCGGTGGCTGGGCGCGCTCGGTGTTGTTCAATTCTCGGGCACGCGAACAATTTGCGGACTTCTTTGCCCGTGATGACAGCTTCTCCCTTGGGGTGTGCAACGGTTGTCAGATGTTGTCGCAGCTCAAGGAACTGATTCCCGGGGCCGAGAACTGGCCGCGCTTTGTGCGTAACGAATCGGAGCAGTTCGAGGCGCGTGTAGCGATGGTCAATGTCGAGAAGTCGCCGTCGATCCTGCTGGCAGGCATGGAAGGCTCTCGTCTGCCGATTGCCGTGGCGCATGGCGAAGGTCGTGCCGAGTTCCGTGATAGTGCGCACCTGCGCAGTATGCAGAGTTCCGGGCAGGTAGCGTTGCGCTATACCGACAACTATGGTCAGAGCACCACGCGTTACCCGGCCAACCCCAATGGCTCGCCGTCAGGGATTACCGGCCTGACCACTCCGGATGGTCGTGTGACTGTCATGATGCCGCATCCGGAGCGGGTAGTGCGTGCGGTGACCAACTCCTGGCGCCCAGCGGAGTGGCAGCAGGATGGCGCCTGGCTGCGTTTGTTCCGCAATGCGCGGGTATGGCTGGGCTAAGCTAAACCAGGCGTGGTTATCTGCCGCAGAAATGCTGCTGCTGTCAACGAAAACGCCGCCCCTCGGGGCGGCGTTTTCTTTTGGGGCAAGAGGGTTACCAGCATACTGACGCTCATTGCTTCAGCGTCGTGCCAAGTGTGCTTCGCGTGGCTCCGACAGCGAACCCTTGATGATTGTGTAGCAGGCAGAGGAGTACAAGGGTAAAGGGCAAACCCGTTGCCACTGTGGCTGCCTGGAGCCCACCAGGACCACCGCCCAGCAGCAATGCAATGGCGATGGCGCCCTCGATGATGCATTGGAAGATGCAGAGGTCCGACCGTGAAGTAGCGCAATATGGCTTCCCCACCCTGGAGGCGCAGTCGGCTTTGCTCTAGTGTGAATAGGTTACTCTTTACGTATCAATCCTATGCTTTTGCCTGTGGAGTTCGCCATATGCCTGCCACAACAAGGACCTTTCACGACCGACTGCAGGTGGTGCTGGAGGACCACGTCGCGGAAGTGACCCTGCAACGCGCCGACCGCCATAACGCCATGGATTCACCGATGATCGATGCGCTACTCGAGGCACAGACGTGGCTGGGAGAGCAGGTCGGGGTGCGAGCAGTGGTGCTGTGTGGTGATGGCGAGAGCTTCTGTTCCGGACTGGATGTCGCCGGCATCGTATCCAGCCCCGAGCGTGTCGCCTGGTTGCTGACCTCCGATGGCACCAGTATGAATCCAGCCCAGCGTCTGGCTCTGGGGTGGCGCAATCTGTCGGCGCCCGTCGTCGCTGCGCTACACGGCCATGTTTACGGGGCTGGATTGCAGATGGCACTGGCCGCTGATATCCGTATCATTCACCCCGACGCCAACCTGGCGTTGCCGGAAATCGAATGGGGCCTGATGGCGGACATGGGCATTACCGTTACCTCGGCCGCCCTGCGCCAGGATGTGATCCGTGACCTGATGCTGACCGGCCGCCACATGAGCGGTGAAGAAGCGGTAATTCTGGGGCTGGCCAGCCGGTTGGACGATGAGCCGTTGCTGGCGGCCTCTGAGCTGGCTCAGGCCATTGCTCGCCGCTCGCCAAGGGCGGTAGCTGCGGCACGTCGTTTGTTGCGCGAAGCACCGGAACTCAGCGAGTCGCAGCGGTTGGCACGAGAGGCAGAATTGCAGCGAAATCTGCTGGGCGGTCCCGAACAACGTGAGGCGACGCGGGCCAGATTGGAAGGGCGGCCGCCCCGTTTCTAGGCCTTGCCTGAAGAACTTCTGCGCATACTCAGACGGCGTTGAAACAGTCCTCAAATGCTCATTTACTCGCTTTTAAACTGCGCGTTTTTGTCCTGTTTTTCCTTGTCTGAGGATCACACGCCGGTTGTTGGACAACCTCTTGTTATCAGGAAAATCCAGGCAAGTCCTGTGAATTGTTGAGGCTATTTGAACAAGATGCTTTCCACCGCTGATCACCCTCCGGTGGCGACTGCTCATGTGTCGCCGCCGAGTCTGCGTCCGTATCAGCGTGAGGCGGTGGCACGAGTTGTGGAGTACTTCCGCGGCAGTGATGCGCCGGCGGTGGTGGTGTTGCCCACCGGTAGCGGCAAGTCATTGGTGATTGCCGAGCTGGCGCGCCTGGCTCGGGGGCGGGTGCTGGTGCTGGCGCATGTGCGTGAGTTGGTCGAGCAGAACCATGCCAAGTATCTCGCCTATGGTCTCGAGGCTGATATCTTCAGTGCCGGCCTGGGTCGCAGGGAGAGTTCGCGCCAGGTGGTGTTCGGTTCGGTGCAGTCGGTGGTTCGTCATCTGGGCACTGTCAGTGATACCGAGTCTGCGCACGGGCCTTTCACGCTGCTGGTGATCGATGAATGTCATCGAGTGTCACTGGAAGAGGACTCCAGCTATCGGCGTGTGATCGAGCACCTACGTCAGCACAATCCACACCTCAAGGTGCTGGGACTGACCGCCACGCCTTACCGCCTGGGGCAGGGCTTCATCTATCAGCAGCATTATCACGGCATGGTGCGCGGTGACGAGAATTGCTTCTTCGCTGCCTGCGTGTTCGAGCAACCATTACGCCTGATGGTGCGACAGGGCTATCTCGCCCAGCCGCTCAAGGTGGATGCTGCTGTAGAGCGCTATGATTTCTCGTTGGTAGCTCCCGGCAGCAGCGGCTTGTTCCGGGAAGAGGAACTCAACCGAGTCGTTGCCGGAAGTCGCGCGACGCCCGGCATAATCGCTGAAGTGATCGAGCGGGCTCGTGAGCGCTGTGGAGTAATGATCTTCGCTGCCACTGTTGCCCATGCCGAGGAGGTTCTCGGCTACCTGCCTGCCGAGCAAGCGGCATTGGTTACCGGTGACACTGTCAGCGAGGAGCGAACACGCTTGATCGAGGCGTTCAAGGCGCGCCATATCAAGTATCTGGTCAATGTCTCGGTGCTGACGACCGGTTTTGATGCACCGCATGTCGATCTGATCGCGATTCTGCGGCCCACCGAGTCAGTAGGCCTCTATCAACAGATCGTTGGCCGTGGGCTGCGTCTGGCGGAAGGCAAGCAGGATTGCCTGATTCTCGACTATGCCGGCAACCCCTGGGACCTGTATGCCCCGGAGGTAGGCTCTCCACGCCCGAACTCGGACAGTGAACCGGTACAGGTCGAGTGTCCTGCCTGCGGCCATGCCAACCTGTTCTGGGGCAAGCGCGATGGTGAGGTGATCATCGAGCACTATGGGCGCCGTTGCCAGGGGCTGGTTGATGCATGGGGAGCGAATGATCAGCACGAGGCAGTCGGTGCGCCTGGCGTGGCGCGACAGCAGTGCAGCTTTCGTTTCCGCTTCAAGACCTGTGGCGAGTGTGGTGCCGAGAATGATATCGCGGCGCGCCGTTGCCATGGTTGTCAGGTGTTGCTGGTGGATGCCGATGACAAGCTGCGTGATGCGCTGAAGCTCAAGGATGCCCGGGTGTTGCGCGTTTCCGGGATGCAACTTGAGGCCGGCGTCAATGGTCGAGGCCTGCCTCGCTTGAAGGTTACCTATCATGATGAGGATGGCACGACGTTGAGCGAGTGGTTTGCGCTGGAGACTGCGGCCCAGCGGCGTGCCTTTGCCGCGGCGTTTCTGCGTCATCATGTGCGGGCACCTGGCGTCAGTTGGTCTCCAACCACTGCACAGCAGGTCTGCGATGAGCAATGGCGTCTGCGTGCCCCTGATTTTGTCGTTGGCCGGCGCGTCGGACGCCACTGGCAGATCCGCGAGAAGCTGTTCGACTACGCGGGACGTTATCGCAAGGCGGACAGCGCGGGCTGACTCGGAGTGTGAGACTCGATGTGCCGTGGGGATGCACATGGTCAGCGGCACAAGGGGTTGGTAAACTGCCCGATTGATTTCAGCCCGCTGGCCACCTATGCACTGGCCATTCATGCATCAGGGAGAGCGCGACTGCGTGAGCGATTCGCCGACGACTGACCAGCCCGTAGGGCATGAGTCCACTGAAGATGCGGTTGCTTCGACGGCGGAGCAGGGTACTGATGTGTCGGATGCCACAGTGGATGTCTCCACTGAGCAGGCCAGCGATGCCAATACCGATGCGCAATCGCAGGTGCTGGGGCGGATTTTCGATGAGCCGATCACCGAGCTGCCCGAGGACCTGTACATTCCCCCCGAGGCATTGCGGGTCTTTCTCGAGGCCTTCGAAGGACCTCTCGACCTGTTGTTGTATCTGATTCGTCGCCAGAACCTGGACATTCTCACCATCAATGTGGCCGCCATTACCCATCAGTACATCGAGTATGTCGAGCTGATGAAGGCAATGGAGATCGAACTGGCTGGGGAATATCTGCTGATGGCAGCGATGCTCGCCGAGATCAAGTCGCGAACCTTGCTGCCGCGCCCGCCCCGCAGCGACGAGGATGGCGAGGAAGAGGATCCACGTGCTGAGTTGATTCGTCGCCTGCAGGAGTACGAGCAGCTCAAGATTGCTGCCGAAGCGCTGGCGGACCTGCCACGTATTGGTCGCGATTGGTTTCCGGCGCGGGCCGGTCTGCCGCCGCTGGAGTCGCGAGTTATCCACCCCGACGTGGAGCTTGAAGAGCTGCTGGGTGCTCTGGCAGGTATCCTGCATCGTGCTGAGCTCAATCGCGCCCACCATATCGAGGGTGAGGTGCTGTCGACCCGCGAGCGTATGCTGGCGATCATGGAGCTGTTGCATCATGAGCGTTACACGCCTTTCGAAGCGTTGTTCACCTTCGAGGAAGGTCGCGCCGGTGTCATCGTAACCTTCATGGCTATTCTGGAATTGGCCAAGGAGGCGATGATCGAGATTGTGCAGAACGAGCCATTGTCGCCGATTCATGTCCGCGCCAGGCTGGCCGAGGATACACAAGGCCCGGAGGATGAGGTGTTCGAGTTGGAGGGCGAAAGTGCCTTCGATGACGACCCGTCGATGACACAGTTCGACAGCGAGCTGGAGAACGAGACGACCAGGGAGCTGGCCAGCGGAGATAGCGGCTGGGCCGAAGGCGACTCGAGCGAAGCGGCACTGGACGAGGATCGTCAGTCTGAGGGAGACGAACGCGGATGAGCGTGATGGAAGCACCGGATGCTTTGGATGACATCCTGGAAGCTGCGCTGTTGGCGGCCGGTGAACCATTGGGTCTGGATCGCCTGGAGGTCCTGTTCGACGACCATGAGCGTCCTCCGCGCAAGGCCATGCGTGAAGCTATCGAACGCCTGGCTGAGCGGCATGTGCGTGGTGCCATGGAGCTGATCGAGACCGCATCAGGCTACCAGCTACGCATTCGCCCGCGGTTGGCCAACTGGGTTTCTCGCCTGTGGGATGAGCGGCCGCAGCGCTACTCGAGAGCGCTGCTGGAAACCCTGGCGTTGATCGCCTATCGCCAGCCGGTCACGCGTGGTGATATCGAGGACGTGCGTGGTGTCGCCGTCAGCGGTTCGATCATGCGCACCTTGCTGGATCGTGGCTGGGTGCGGGTAGTGGGGCATCGCGATGTGCCCGGGCGCCCCGCGGTCTATGCGACGACGCGCAGCTTCCTCGATGATTTCGGGCTCAAGACACTGGACGAATTGCCGCCCATGCATGAACTCAAACAGTTCGAGACGTTCGAACTGGAGGAAGATATGCCGCCGCCTCCATCACCGTTGCTGGAACAGGCCGACGAGGACGGTGAGCCGCATCAGGAAACAGAAGCGGCTGAACACACCGAGGGCAAATCGCGCAGCCTGGACGATGAGCTCGGAGAATTGCCCGAGGTTCCGGATATCGATCTGGTTGGCTCACCTACTGGCGATGGTCCAAGTTCGAGTGATGACGGCCGCGCTGGTGAAAGCCGGATGGATGACGGTCAGCACATGGAAGACCCGAATTCAGAACAGTCGAATCGAAGTGATCATGATGAGACCCCCGAGGCCAGGAGCGCCGAGGATGACCACGCCGGGATGGCGTCGCAGCGGGAAGGATTGAGCTTTGCTGATCTCGAGGTTCGCCTTTCCGAAAGGGCTCGCAGCCGCGTCGACGATGATGCTGCTCCGAGCGAAGCCCCCAATGACAGTGAGAAAGACCAATGAGTAATACCAGTGAGAAGCTGCAGAAGGTTCTGGCCCGTACCGGTTTGGGTTCGCGTCGCGAGATGGAAGCGGCCATCGCCGATGGCCGCGTCAAGGTCAATGGCAAGGTCGCGACACTGGGTGACCGTATCGAGGCGCGTGACTCGGTAACCTTCGATGACCGTCCGGTGGCCTTGCGTACTGCCGAGGAAGTGCCGCGTCGGGTGATCATGTACAACAAGCCGGAAGGCGAACTGTGCACCCGCAAGGATCCGGAAGGCCGTCGTACCGTATTCGACCGGTTGCCGCGCCTCAAGGGGGAGCGCTGGATTGCCATCGGTCGTCTGGACATCAATACCAGTGGTCTGTTGCTGTTCACTACTGACGGTGAATTGGCCAACCGTCTGATGCATCCCTCCACTCAGGTCGAGCGCGAATATGCGGTCCGTGTGATGGGTGAGGTCAAGCGTGAGCATATCGTCGCGATGGTGGATGGTGTGATGCTTGAGGATGGTCCCGCTCGCTTCAGCGACGTCCAGGAGTTCGGTGGCGAGGGGATCAATACCTGGTTCCATGTGGTCATCATGGAAGGCCGGAACCGCGAGGTTCGTCGCCTGTGGGAGTCTCAGGGGCTGACAGTCAGCCGACTCAAGCGAGTGCGGTACGGCAATATCTTCCTCGACAAGCGTGCTCGTGCCGGAGAGTGGGTTGAACTCAGCCAGGATGAGATCGACGATCTGGCAGGTACCGCTGGTATGGAAGCGCGCAAGGTGCCTGAACTGACACCGGATGAGAAGAACCGTTGGAGCCGCGACAAGAACAAGCGTCGTCCTGTACAAACCATGAAGAAGACTCGTAACAAGCGCTAGACGGTAAGCGCCAGCGGCTCGAATTCCCGGTATTTGAACAAGTTTTTCGAAAAAGTTCTTGCGCTGTACCGGGTCAATCCGTATTATCTGCACCCGTTCGGTAAGGGTCGTTAGCTCAGTTGGTAGAGCAGTTGGCTTTTAACCAATTGGTCGTAGGTTCGAATCCTACACGACCCACCATCCGAACCTGTACATGGCGCTGGCGACTCTCTGTCGTGTCATGATTGGGTCGTTAGCTCAGTTGGTAGAGCAGTTGGCTTTTAACCAATTGGTCGTAGGTTCGAATCCTACACGACCCACCAGATTCAAGGCCTCGTCCTCCGGGACGGGGCCTTTTCTGTATGCTGGCTACGAGCTACGAGCTACGAGCTACGAGCTACGAGCTACGAGCGGGTCGGCTGTGTTTGCTCGCGGCAAACGGCAGTGGGAAAGCGAAGTTTCATGATACTCTCCTCAGTCCATCTTGAGTGGTGGTTGAATCTCTCGCAGCCTGACGTCATTATCCTGTTATGTTCATCTGCTAGCTCAATTCGCCGCTGCAAGGTGGATTGCGGTAGAATGGTGATGCCCGCCGCTGCGGAAGACGCTCTGGCGGGACTGGCGTGCCGATCAACGGAGCGTTGAGGCGGTACTGGCCCTCTCGCAGGGGGATTCCCTGCTGGTCACAGTGGTAGACACGATGACAATCATGACATCTCGGGCCGAGATCAGAGAGCATCTCGCCCGCCCCTATTGCCCTACGCGTATTCCTGCCGAAGATGCGGCGCACGTTGATGAGATCAAGCGTCTTCTCGTCGAGCAGAATGCCGTGCTGGTTGCACACTACTACACCGACGACGCCATCCAGCAACTCGCTGAGGAAACCGGTGGTTGTGTGGCTGACTCGTTGGAAATGGCGCGTTTCGGTGCCCGGCATGAAGCCTCTACGCTGGTGGTCGCCGGCGTGCGCTTCATGGGAGAAACCGCCAAGATCCTGTCCCCGGAAAAGCGTGTACTGATGCCGACCCTCGAAGCGACATGCTCGCTGGATGTCGGCTGTCCGGCGGATGAGTTCGCTGCTTTCTGCGATGCGCATCCGGATCGCACGGTGGTGGTCTACGCCAACACCTCCGCGGCGGTGAAGGCGCGTGCAGATTGGGTGGTAACTTCCTCCATCGCTGTGGAAGTGATCGAGCACCTGCAGGCGAAAGGCGAGAAGATCCTGTGGGCCCCGGACAAGCACCTGGGTGGCTACATCCAGAAGAAGACCGGTGCCGACATGCTGTTGTGGGATGGTGCCTGTATCGTCCATGAGGAGTTCAAGTCGAAGGGCGTTGAAGACCTCAAGTCGGTGTATCCCGATGCGGCGGTGCTGGTACATCCGGAGTCACCTGAGTCGGTGGTATCGCTGGCTGATGTGGCCGGTTCCACTTCCCAGTTGATCAAGGCGGCGAAGGAGCTTCCCAACCACGAGTTGATCGTGGCCACAGATCGCGGCATCTTCTTCAAGATGCAGCAGGCAGTGCCCGACAAGATTCTGTTCGAGGCCCCGACCGCCGGTAACGGAGCGACTTGCCGCAGCTGTGCACACTGCCCGTGGATGGCGATGAATGCCCTCGATAATCTGGCGGGAGCGCTGCGCGAGGGAAGCGGCGAGATTCACGTCAGCGATGAGTTGCGTCACCAGGCCCTCAAGCCCTTGACCCGAATGCTTGAGTTCCAGGCCTGACTGCCCCCTCAGAATCAACACCGCCCGCAGACTCTGCGGGCGGTGTTGGTTCCGGGGCAAGCTCGTAGCCGTTTCCAATCAATGACTTTCGGGAATCAGAGGCAGCAGGTCGGTGACACCGATATCGATACCGGCCTGATACAGCAGGGTGGAGAGTTGCCCACGATGATGCGTCTGGTGGTTGAAGAAGTGCATGACGAGGCTCCCGTATTGCCGAGTGGCCGGTACTCCCATGGTGTTGCGGTACTCAAGAGTGTCGTCGAGGTCGCTGTCCGAGAGTTGTGCGGCCCAGTTGACAATTTTCTCGTCCAACCAGGTTCGGTGACTATGCAATGCGTCGAAGTCCTCGAACAGTCTCTGGTCCAGGCGGGCCGGTGAGGGCAATGCCAGCACTTCTGTCAGAGGTCCTGAGCTATGGGGATGGCAGGCAAAACGCTTGAGCCAGATGGTGTCACCCACCACCAGGTGGTTCAGGGTGCCCATGATGGAGCGGAAATAGGCACCGCGATCCATGTTCAGCTCTTCGGTGGGCAGGCGGGCTGCAGCATCAAGGATCCTGAGATTCATCCATTGGCTATAGTACGCCAGTAGTTTGAAGTGCTCCGTGAGGCTCATCGGAATTTCTCCATCGTCTCGCGATAGTCTCGAAAGTCCTCCTGCCTTTCACGAATGCGGATTTCGGCGTTGAGGTCGCTGGTCCGTCTTGCCACCTGCTCAGCTACTTCCAACTGCCGAATTGCGCGATCAATATCGCCATTGAGCTGCATCTGCTCGGCACGTGCGAGGTGTCCCCAGGCTTCATGGCCACTGTGCCCAGCAGCTTCGGACAGCAGCGAGAATACCGCAGGATCTTCGGGACGTAGGCGAGCGAGATTGGAGAGAAGGTTCCAGGCACGATCTGGGTCACGTTGCAGTAGAGCTTCGCCGAGTAACAGCGAGGTCGGGGCGTAGCCCGGCATCAGGCGCAACTGGCGGTCAGCACGTAGAATGGCATCATCCACTCGACCATTGTCGAGCGCCAACTGCACCGCTGTGGCGGGGAGGATGGCGATGTCGGGGTGGGCATTGCTCAAGTCATCGATGGTTGCCAGGGCGCTATCGATATCTCCACGCTGGGCGTCGATCAGTGCCTGGAGGTAGCGCTGAGCGTCCTCTGGAGCATTGTCCTGACGCATGATGGCCTGAGCCTGGCCTGCGTCACGCGAGTGAATGGCCTTCAGTGCGCGGGCACGCACAAGGTGGTACTCCAGGCTATCGCCGCGTAGTGTGCCGGTGGCGATCTGGTTGGCTCGATCCTGAGCATCACTGATGCGCTGTTCGGTGATGGGGTGGGTGAGCAGGAAGTCGGGAGGAGCGTCGCCCTGCAGGCTCATCATGCGCTGCATCGAGCGGAACATATCGATCATCGCTTGAGGGTCATAACCGGCGTTGGCCATGGCCCGTAGACCAACACGATCGGCTTCTTCTTCATAGCGTCTTGAGTAGCGCAGTTGGTCCTGGATCATCGCAGCCTGAGTGCCTGCCATGGCGGCGATTCCCGCATCACCCGCACCGCTGGCGGCCAATACCAGGCCGGCCAGCATCGCCGCCATGGCCGGCACCTGAGTTTGCTCGGCTCGTTGTTGGCTGCGCGCATAATGGCGCTGTGAAAGGTGCCCTAATTCGTGTGCCATGACGGATGCAACTTCGGCCTCGTCGTGGCCAAATGCAAATAGTCCCGCATTGACACCGATCACTCCTCCCGGAACGGCAAAGGCGTTGAGTGAGGCGTTGGCGACCAGCACTACTGCGGTGTTGATTCCAGCGAGGTCACTGTAGGGAATCAGGCGTGAGACCAGGCCTTCGACATAA
Organism: Halomonas huangheensis; assembly: GCF_001431725.1. NCBI lineage: Bacteria > Pseudomonadati > Pseudomonadota > Gammaproteobacteria > Oceanospirillales > Halomonadaceae > Halomonas > Halomonas huangheensis. Next base: position 804,507 of record NZ_CP013106.1, read on the forward strand.
CTCTGGGCAATGGGGTCGCGCCATTCCGGGACATGGGCGCGGAACTGGCGTAACCAGGCGCGTCCAAGGCGCGTCTCCTCACCACTGATGGCGTTGCTGCCGGTCGACATCAATGACGGTAACTCGAAGGTCCTGGGAGAGTCCTGATAGGATTGCTTCAGGTACGACTGATCCAGCTCAGGTTGAGCCTGATCGGGTTGCAACCGGTACTGAGCCTGGCCCTGGGATGCCGGAACCATGCCAAGCAGAACAACCAGCGCCAGGCTACCGGCAGTGGGGCGCTTCAGAGATCGTTCAAGCATCGCAGTCCTCATGGACAGTGTGACTCACGTAGAGAGTTCCAGCGGCACCTTGCAGCAGGTGAGCTCCCATATATCCGCTGAGACATTGATTCCACCACAAAAGTGCCTTTAAATCCTCGCTGTTGCCTCGCCAGCATAGGGGCTTTCAGTGCATCATGCCGGAAGCGGTGGCAAGGTGACACCCAGGAGGGGGCTTGTTCGTACCTGGTATGGCAACATCGCCAGCGACTCTTCTGAAATACTCAGCGGCTCTGAAATACCCAGCGGTTCTGAAATATAATGGACGTGTGAAATATCGCATCAGGACCTTCCCGTCACAGGAGGTCGATCGGGCGATCCGCTTTCTTCTTACTCGATACAGCATTCTCGATGGAGAAATCATGGCAGTGCAACCGGACGATGTGCTAGACGCCTGCGGGCTACCCTGTCCGCTCCCGCTGCTCAAGGCTAAGCAGGCGCTGGCGCGCCTGGTCCCTGGTCAGCTGCTCGAGGTCAGGGCGACCGATGCTGGTTCCTGGCGAGACTTTGCAACTTTCGCAGAGCATAGCGACCATATCCTCGAGAACCGCGAACAGCGCGGTGAGACTTATCACTATTGGTTGCGCAAGGCAGGGACGACGGATACATGACGCTGCGCAAGGTTGTAAGCCGCTGGATTGATCACTACCTGTCCGATGAGGAAGCGCTGCTGCTGCTGGTGCTGCTGGTTGTTGGATTTGCCACGGTGATCTGGCTGGGCAAGATGCTTGCGCCCTTCCTGACGGCGCTGGTGATTGCCTTTCTGTTGCAGGGCGCGGTGAATGCCATGACCCGGCGTAAAGTGCCGCATCTGGTGGCAGTGTTCACTGTCTACCTGGCGTTCATCAGCGTGATGTTGGCGTTGGCGCTGGTGCTTGTGCCCTTGATCTGGAACCAGATGGCCAGTCTGGTCCAGGAGGCTCCACGCATGTTTGCCAGTGGGCAGCGAATGCTGGATGAACTCCAGGCGAGGTATCCGCAGTTCATTACTCCGGATCTGGTCCAGCACTGGATCGGTGTGCTCAGCCAGGAAGCCACCCAGCTCAGTCAGCGTATCGTTACTCTGTCGCTGGCATCGCTGGGCAATGTGTTGAGCTTGATTGTCTATCTGGTACTGGTGCCGATACTGGTCTTCTTCCTGCTCAAGGACCGCGAGCGTCTGACCGGCTTTCTGGGGTCACTGTTGCCGGCGCGGCGTGAGTTGATGACTCGGGTGTGGAAGGAGATGGATGGCCAGATCGCCAACTATGTGCGTGGCAAGGCTATCGAAATCGTGATTGTCGGCGTGGTGTCCTTCTTTACCTTCATGTTCTTCGGGCTGCCGTATTCGGCATTGCTGGCGGTGGTGGTCGGCCTTTCCGTGCTGGTGCCCTATATCGGTGCAGCAGTGGCGACGCTTCCTGTGGCAGCTGTTGCCGGCTTCCACTTCGGTCTCGGTGACCAGTTCCTGTATGTATTGGTGGCCTATGGCGTGCTTCAGGCCCTCGATGGCAATGTTCTGGTCCCGGTGTTGTTTTCCGAGGCAGTTAACCTGCACCCCGTCTCGATCATTCTCGCGGTACTGTTCTTCGGTGGGATATGGGGATTCTGGGGCGTGTTTTTCGCCATCCCGCTGGCGACGCTGCTCAAGGCTCTGGTCTACGCCTGGCCACGTGGCATCAAGCAGCGCAGCATGGCGAAATTGCCAGAAGGTCCCTGACAGCATGATGCCCGGCCTTGTATCGGGCATCATGCTGTCAGGGGGCAGGGCTACTCTCCGCGATGCAGCGCCTGGGCGGCTGCAAGGACTTCCTCGACATGTCCCTTGACCTTCACCTTGCGCCATTCCTGAGCCAGGTGCCCTGCGCTATCGATCAGGAAGGTGCTGCGTTCGATGCCCAGGTGCTCCTTGCCATAGAGCTTCTTGAGTTTGATGACATCGAATAGCTGGCATACGGCCTCTTCCTTGTCGGTGACCAGCTCGAAATTGAAGCCCTGCTTGTCCTTGAAGTTCTGTTGAGCCTTGAGCCCATCGCGGGAAACACCCAGAATCACGGTATTGGCTGCGTCAAAGTGGGCCTTGTTGTCGCGAAAATCTCCGCCCTCGGTTGTACAGCCTGGCGTACTGGCCTTTGGGTAGAAGTAAATCACTACCTGCTTGCCACGCAGCTCCGACAGGCTGATCTGTCGATCACCCGTCACGGTGGCGGTAAAATCCTTGATGGGACTGCCAACAACGGGTGGGGCACCGGTTTCTGTAGGCATGACGACTCCTTGGCGGATATTTTGGGGTGTGCGGTTACGCGCTCGCGGTTCACGATTACACGCAAGGTCGGTGGTGATGTAAAGGCTGGTCAATCAGGGCTGGCACGCTCCGTGCACGTATTTGTTGAATGTTTGCGGCCTCTCGGCTGTACAGCCTATGACAGCCTGAGTACCATTTGTTGCCTGGCCTTGGCAATGCGTGCATGAGGCTGGACACCCAGACCATGAATCATTACGTGTGGAGCGGCACTCGCACTGCATCTGCAAGGACAATCGAGAGGAATAACGAGGATGATCACGGGAAGTATCGTCGCGCTGGCGACACCAATGAAGGCCAATGGTGATATCGATTGGGACGTGCTGCGAAAACTGGTGGCCTTCCATCTCGATAACGGTACTGATGCCATCGTCGCGGCTGGCACTACCGGCGAACCGACCACCATGTCCTTCGCAGAGCACTTCGATGTGATTCGCACCGTAGTGGAGGAGGTCGATGGCCGTATTCCGGTGATTGCCGGTACTGGCTCGAACAACACCACCGAAGCTATCGAGTTGACCCGTTATGCCCGTGAAGTCGGTGCTGACTACTGCCTGACTGTTGCACCCTATTACAACAAGCCGACCCAGGAAGGCTTGTTTCAGCATTTCAAGGCGATTGCCGAGGCGAGCGACCTGCCGGTGATCCTGTACAATGTGCCCGGTCGTACATGCTCGGACATTTACAACGAGACGGTGCTGCGCCTTGCCGAAGTCGACAATATCATTGGTCTCAAGGATGCCACCGGCAATCTGGAGCGCGCTGAAGATCTGATCGCGCGCCTCAAGGGCAGTGATTTCATGCTGTATTCCGGTGACGATGCGACAGCTTGTGACTTCATGTTGATGGGCGGTCATGGAAATATCTCGGTGACTGCCAACGTGGCACCCAAGGCCATGCATGAGTTGTGCGTTGCGGCCGTGGCCGGTGAGCACGAGAAGGCTCACCAGATCAATACGCGTCTGGTGCCGTTGCACACCAACCTCGGCATCGAGGCGAACCCTATTCCGGTGAAGTGGGCACTGCATCGTATGGGGATCATCGATACCGGTATTCGTCTGCCGTTGACGTGGCTGTCCGAGAAGTATCATTCCACCATCAGCGAAGCGCTTCAGCTGGCAGGCCTGATCGAGGAATAGGGATTCCCGGGCCTTGATGAAGTGGATCAAATCAATCAACCAAGGTGGACGCATGAATTCTGCGCTGAAAGGATTGCCGTTGGCGGTGATGGCAGCTGTGGCCCTGGCGGGGTGTGCCAGAGAAGGGCATTTTGATGATCGAAACGAAGAATATGTCGACTCGCGCCTGAGCACGCCGCTGACACTTCCTGACAGCCGTGACGCCAGAGGCTATCGCGATATCATGCCGGTGCCGCAGGTATCTGGTGAGTTCTACGCCCGTGAAGAAGGCTTCGAGGCTCCCGTGCCGCAGAGTCTCTCGGCCACTACGGCGGTCCAGGCGGGCGGTGTTGCCGTGCGTGAAACCGACGACGACAGCTGGTTGGTGGTTGGTGCTGAGCCTGCCGTGGTCTGGCCGGAACTGGAGCGTTTCGTCTCCCAGCGTGGCCTGTCAGTGACCCAAAGTGATTCTGCGCGTGGTCTGATCCAGACAGCGGATGCTGATCTGACGTTGCGCTCTGGTTTGCGTGCCGGCACCAGTGAGATTCGCTGCGACACCGGCGGCCAGATCAATAGCCTGTGCTTGAACTCTCTACAACGCCATTTCGAGGCGCGCAGTGCCTCGGCCAGTATCGCTTCGGGAGCGCAGCAGTCCGCGCCTGGAGCAGCAACTGTCGACTATCGGCGTCAGGGTGACAACTGGGTCATGGTGGTGCCGGTCGATATCGACCGAGCCTATGCCGAGATCAACTACCAGTTGGCCAACAATTTCGAGATGCAGGATCGTCGTGAGTTGGTTTCCACTGATGCGGCGAGCAGAAGCTTTGTGCTTGATTACATCACCGAGAGTGATCGTACCCGTGGCCTGATCGACTCGATCACTTCCTTTGAGCTGGGAGAGTCAATGCGTCGCATCGAGTTGAGCCTGGCACCACAAGGGTCGGCTAGTGTTGCCGCGGTACGTAGCCTCGACGATGAGCCGCTGTCAGCTGATGATCAGCGTGAGCTTCTCGAACGAGTCGCGGCCCTGTTGCTGTAATGTCTGCAAAGGTGTGCTCTGACGGCGCTGAAAAAGAATGAACTCGCGAGACATCACACCTGGCTCAGGGTTGCGTTTTGCTTCGCTAGGTAGCGGCAGCAAGGGTAACGCAACCCTGATCTGCGATGGCGAAACTCGGCTGCTGGTGGACTGTGGCTTTACGCTGAAGGAAGCCGAACAGCGTCTGGCCCGGCTGGGACTGCATGCGCGCCAGTTGAGTGCCATCCTGGTGACTCATGAGCATGGTGACCATGTACGTGGTGTTGGTGCCATGGCGCGACGCTATGATCTTCCGGTGTACCTGACACCTGGCACCTGGTTGTCGGGAAAGTTGGGTCGTTTGGCTCGGCGTCACTGGATCACGCCTCAGGCAACCTTCGCCATCAATGGTATCGAGATTGAACCGATCACGGTGCCTCATGATGCTCGCGAGCCTGTGCAGTTCTGTATTGGTGCCCGCCAGCGGCGGTTGGGACTGCTGACCGACCTCGGCTATGCCAGCGCGCATGTGTGTCAGACTTTCAGTGGCTGCGACGCGCTGCTGCTGGAGTGCAATCATGATCGCAGAATGCTGGCAGAAGGCCCTTATCCGCCCAGCCTCAAGAGGCGTGTTGGCGGTAATTGGGGGCATCTGGCCAATGTTCAGGCGGCTGAGTTGTTGCCGCGCCTGGGCCTTGATCGGTTACAGCACATCGTCTGCTCGCATCTCTCCGAACAAAACAATCGCCCCGAGCTGGCACTGGAGGCATTGACGCCTCTGCTCGACGGCGACGATTCTCGCCTGACCGTGGCCGCCCAGGATGATGGCCTGGATTGGCAGGTGATTCATTGACCTATTGATATCCGTTTCGCCTGTGGAGGCTCCCATGGAAAAGCGTCAAGAACTCTATGCCGGCAAGGCAAAATCCGTCTATGCCACTGATGATCCCGACCGTCTGGTATTGCACTTCCGCGATGACACCAGCGCCTTTGACGGCGAACGCATGGAATCGCTGGCGCGCAAGGGCATGGTCAATAACCGCTTCAATGCCTTCATCATGGGCAAGCTGGAAGAAGCGGGAATTCCTACCCATGTCGAAGGGCTGCTGTCCGACACCGAGTGTCTGGTCAAGAAGCTCGATATGATTCCTGTCGAGTGCGTGGTACGTAACGTCGCCGCCGGTGGCCTGGTCAAGCGCCTCGGTGTGCAGGAAGGTCAGGAGCTTACGCCACCCACCTTCGAGCTGTTTCTCAAGAATGATCAGTTGCACGACCCGATGATCAACGAGTCGCTGGCGGTCACCTTTGGCTGGGCGACTGCCGAGCAACTTGCCGAAATGAAGGCGCTGACCTACCGCGTAAACGACGTGCTCAAGCGACTGTTTGCCGACGGTGGTCTGCTGCTGGTGGATTACAAGCTGGAGTTTGGTCTGTTCAATGGTCAGATCGTGCTGGGGGACGAGTTCTCACCTGACGGTTGCCGCCTGTGGGACGCGGAGACTCGTGAGAAGCTTGATAAGGACCGTTTCCGTCAGGGGCTCGGTGGCGTGATCGAAGCCTACGAGGAAGTAGGGCGCCGTATCGGTGTGGAGTTCAAGTAGCCGGGGATCCACTGAATAATTCCATCCGTGGAATCATTCAGTGATACCAGCCGACAACAAGTGATGGGTTGGTTCATATTTTCAATGACTTGCAGCCGCCAGAAGGCGGGCAAGCATTGAAAATGCCTGGTGCGCCCCTGCACCAGCGGGATGCTCTGAGTTGATCAGATCACCCCTGACTCTTCCCGCCGAATTCGTTGTGCCGTTGGCCTGCCTTTACCTTGCCTGAACGCGAGGTGGTGGCAGGCCTTCTGCTTTTCCCGCTTCACTATTGCCTTAGGCACTGACAGCCTCCAGGCTCCAGCCATCGGTTCGAAGGTATTGCTCTCGTGTACGCTACTCACGTGGAGCGAGGCTCTATGGCTTCGACCTGCAGTACGACATTCTGTCCTGCATCGAGTGCCCGGAAGCGGACATTGATATCGCGTAGGTAGACACCGTACAAGCGGGAGTCATTACTCCGCCCGCGGTAGGCAGGCCTTGGGTCCTGGGCCAATACGCCCTCGATCAGACGGCGCAGGCTATCGCCATCCGCACGTAGCGCCAGGCTGTTCAGCGCCTGACTGGAAAAGGCGACCTGGATCAGCTCAGGGGCCTGAGGCGCAAATCCGGTGCGTGCTTCGGGGCGAGCTTCCGCCCAGGGGAGGTAGGGTTTGATATCGACCACAGGAGTGCCATGCACCAGATCGGCGCCACGTAGTGTCAGCGTTACACCGTCGTGGGTTGAAATATTGATCAGCTCCACCAGCGATAGGCCAAGACGGTTGGGGCGATGGGTGCTGCGACTGGCGAATACTCCTATTCGAGCATTCCCACCTAATCTGGGCGGGCGTACCAACGGTTTCCAATCCAGCGGGCTAAGATGAAAGATGAAGGTCAGCCATAGGTGGCTGAAACCCTCCAGACCACGCACTGCCAGTGGGTCATTGTAAGGTTCGATCAGCCGTAGTTGAGCAATGGTTTCCGTGATTAACCCAGGCTGCCGCGGCACGCCAAACTTGTCGGGGAAATCGCTGGCAATCGTGCCAATCGGAGTGATCGGGAAACTCGTGTCATGACGGGCTGCTGACATGGGCTATCTCGTGATCCTTGGGTGTCTGTTCCGGATGATGATGGCCGGTGAAATGACGATGTTTGGATTGTGCTGGGGCGAATCGCAGGCAGGTTGGATGCAGCTGTTGACGAGAGAGTGTCAGTCGGTGGATCCTGCTCGCCGCGTTTACCGAGCGTGATCATCCTTCGCGAGAGAGCTCCATGTCATACTCACAGCAAGACTCACTATTGTCGCCGTTGCGCAAGGCTCAGTCACGTTTGCTCTATCGTCAGGGCCGAGCCAGGGATGCTGCTGATCAGGCTGAAGTCTTCCATCACGCGGTGATGCAGGGTGCCAGTCAACATTATTCATTGGCGCAACGCGAGGCCTGGGCTGGCGCACTGCCCCGCGATGGCAGTGCGTGGCTGGCGCGCCAGGCACTGTATACCACCCTGGTAGCCGAGTGTGATGGACGTTGTGTAGGGTTTCTCGAACTGGATGCGACGCGTGCCCACATCGTCACCCTTTACGTCTGGCCATCGTTGGGTGGAAGAGGGATCGGCATGCAATTGCTGGAGCTGGCCGAGAGCCAATTGCGTGATGCAGGCATGCGCCGAGTTATCATCGAGGCCAGCCTGTGCCTCGCCGACAGTCTGGCCCACCGAGGTTGGAAGAGCCACGGCGAAGAGTGGGTCGAGCGTGCCGGAGAGCGGCTTCCACGGCACAGTATGAGCAAGGGTTTACACTGAGCTACGAGCCGCTCGAGCGGTAAGCGGTAAGTTATAAGCGGTAAGTAGCCCCGGTAGCGGCGAGCTTCGAGCACGCTGCGCTTGAGCTTGAACCCCGAACCTGAAGCGACCTCCAACTGTTGGACGATTCGTAGCCCGAGGCTCCTGGCCCGTAGCTTATGTCCTGTTGTCTTCCTGCACCTCAATCACTCGCATCGAAAGGTCGATGGCCTTGACGTCTTTGGTGAGGGCGCCGCTGGAGATGAAATGAACACCGGTCGAGGCGATGGCCTTGAGCGTGCTTTCATCAACGTTGCCCGAGGCCTCCAGCTTGACACGGCCAGCGACGCGCTCGACGGCGGTACGCATGTCGTCCAGTGAGAAGTTGTCGAGCATGATCATGTCCGCTTCAGCGGCCAGCGCCTGTTCGAGTTCATCGAAGTTCTCTACCTCAACTTCCACCGTCAGATCTCGAGCGATGCTACGCGCTTCCTTGACTGCCGCTTCGATGGACCCGCAGGCGGTGATGTGGTTTTCCTTGATCAGGAAGGCATCGTACAGACCAATACGATGATTGGTGCCACCACCACAGGCCACGGCATACTTCTGAGCCACTCTCAGGCCCGGCAGGGTCTTGCGAGTGTCGAGTAGTTGCACACCGGTGCCTTCCAGCTGGTCAACGAAGTGACGAGTGCGCGTCGCTGTGGCGGAGAGCGTCTGCAGCAGATTGAGTGCCGCGCGCTCTCCGGTCAGTAGGCTACGTGCAGCCCCCTCAAGCTCGAGAAACGGCTGGTCTGGCTCAATGCGGTCACCATCGGCGGCATGCCAGGTCAGGGCCACGCGAGGGTCGAGGCGACGAAACAACTCATCAACCCAGGCCACGCCACACAGAATGGCGGGTTCGCGGCTGATGACACGAGCGCGGCTTACCTGAGACTCGGGGATCAGTTGGGCAGTGATGTCCACTGGGCCAACGTCCTCGGCCAGCAGGCGAGCGGCACAGTTGCGAATGTCTTCGGCGAGGGCGTCATGAAAGTCCATGCGGTAAGCTGTCCTATGCGGCGTTAAGGCACCTTTGATCAAGGTGCCATTATAGGCTGTCGTGGGTACTGGCGTCAGTGGTTTGTAGCCGTCGTTGGCTTGTTCCAGGAGCATCTTGTCTCGATAGTACCTGTTCAGCATAACGGATACCGGTACATCGAACTCATAAGGTCGTGGCAGGAGAGGGTAGTGATGAAGTGTAGAGAAGGTTGGCTCGACAACGTGCGGAGAGTGGTCTCGCCTAATGTCAATGAGCGGCCGGAAGGCGAGGTCTCGGCCGTGGTGCTGCACTCCATCAGCCTGCCGCCAGGGCAGTTCGGGGGCGACTATATCGAAAGGCTGTTTACCAATCAGCTCGATCCGCAGGCACATCCATATTTTACCTCGATTGCCGGTCTTGAGGTATCCGCGCACGTTCTGGTGCGTCGGGATGGCGAGTGTGTGCAGTTTGCCCCCTTTGAGGCTCGCGCCTGGCATGCTGGGCGTTCGCATTGGCACGATGGGCATACCTTGCGGCGGGAACTCAATGACTTTGCCGTGGGTGTCGAGCTTGAAGGTGATGAGGTAACTCCCTATACAGCAGCGCAGTACCGTAGTCTGGCTGCGGTACTGCATGCGTTGTTTGACGCCTATCCGGCAATCAATCCAGCGCGTATCACCAGTCACGCACGAGTTGCACCGCTACGCAAGACGGACCCGGGTCCTGCTTTCGACTGGGCGTATCTCCGACACTGTATGTGTCAATGCACCGATTCGTGATTCGTGACGGCTCAAAAGGTGAAACGGCACAGGGCAATTTGTTACACCAGATCAAACGTTGGTTTGTTTACAAGTTGCTGACTTCCGTTGGATATCGTGAGGGAAAGCGCTCTAACTCGTTGTGCTGCGGTGCAATATAGGTATCTTGAAAAATATTTCCATGTCTGGTTGAATTGGCACCTCAGGGACTTCTACGGTATCTTTCTGCCAGTTCTAGCCCTATTGATACGAAAAGTTCGTAAAATTACTACATGCCTGACGTTGCGCTGCGGTTCGAGGAAAGTGATCCTTTCCCCGCGCGCCCACTGGCCTCGTTTGCGGGGCTGTGACCCCTCATCGTCATTCGGAGAGACGTTCTATGAGTCTTGGTACAAGAGAAGATCTCGATCCGGTCGAAACCCAGGAATGGTTGGACTCCCTGGAATCTGTGCTGGATCGTGAGGGCGAGGATCGTGCCCGGTACCTGATGACGCGGCTGGCTGATCGCTATCGCCGCGATGGTATGCAGGTGCCCTTCTCGGTCACGACCCCGCACCGCAATACCATTCCGGTGCACAACGAGGCCCCGATGCCGGGCGATCTCTTCATGGAGCGTCGCATTCGCTCCTTGATTCGCTACAACGCCATCGCTCAAGTCATTCGTAACAACCGCGCCAACCCCGGACTGGGGGGGCACATCGCCAGCTTCATGTCTGCGGCGACCCTCTACGATGTAGGTTTCAACCACTTCTTCCGTGCTCCCAATGGCGACTTCGAAGGCGATCTGGTCTATATCCAGGGCCATGTGGCGCCGGGTATCTATGCGCGTGCCTATCTCGAAGGACGCCTGACCGAAGAGCAGATGGACAAGTACCGTCAGGAAGTGGACGGTGATGGTCTTTCCTCTTATCCGCACCCGTGGTTGATGCCGGACTTCTGGCAGTTCCCGACGGTCTCCATGGGTCTTGGTCCGATCCAGGCGATCTACCAGGCCCACGTCATGAAGTACCTGAACGCGCGTGAGCTGCATGATATGCAGGACCGCAAGATCTGGTGCTTCATGGGTGACGGCGAGTGTGACGAGCCGGAATCGCTGGGTGCGATCCACCTTGCCAGCCGCGAGAAGCTCGATAACCTGATCTTCGTCGTCAACTGCAACCTGCAGCGTCTTGATGGCCCGGTGCGTGGCAACTCCCGTGTCATGGACGAACTGGAAGGCGTGTTCCGTGGTGCCGGTTGGAACGTGCTCAAGGTGGTCTGGGGCCGCCTGTGGGATCCGCTGTTCGAGAAGGACAAGAAGGGCGTCCTGCAGAAGCGCATGGACGAAGCCGTCGACGGTGAGTACCAGAACTACAAGGCCAATGGTGGCGCGTATACCCGCGAGCACTTCTTCGGTAAATACCCGGAGACCGCCGAGCTGGTCAAGGACATGTCCGATGAGGACATCTGGAAGCTCAACCGTGGTGGCCACGATCCGTTCAAGGTCTATGCGGCTTACCATCAGGCAACGACCAACGCCAACGGCCGTCCGACGGTGATCCTGGCGCACACGGTCAAGGGCTATGGTATGGGTGGTGGTGATGGTGAGGCTGCCAACGAGGCTCACCAGGTCAAGACCATGGAACTCGAGGCGCTCAAGCGCTTCCGTGACCGCTTTGGCATCCCGATCTCCGACGAACAGCTCAAGGATGTGCCGTACTACAAGCCGGAGGATGACTCCCCGGAAATGAAGTACATGCACCTCCAGCGTGAGCGTCTGGGTGGTTACCTGCCATCGCGTCGCAGTGACTTCGAGGCGCTGGAAATTCCGGCACTCGACGATAAGACTTTTGCCTCCCAGACCGGTGGTTCCAAGGGACGTGAAGTTTCTACCACCATGGCCTTCGTGCGTATTCTCAACGGTCTGGTGAAGGACAAGAAGATCGGCAAGCAGGTGGTTCCGATCATCCCTGATGAGGCGCGTACCTTCGGTATGGAGGGCATGTTCCGTCAGTTGGGTATCTATACCTCTGAAGGTCAGAAGTATGAGCCCATGGATAAGGGCCAGATCATGTTCTACCGCGAGGATCAGAAAGGTCAGATCCTCGAGGAAGGCATCACCGAGGCGGGTGCCATGTCAGCCTGGATGGCGGCAGCGACCTCGTACTCGAACAATAACTGCACGCTGTTGCCGTTCTATATCTACTACTCGATGTTCGGTTTCCAGCGTATCGGTGACCTGGCCTGGGCGGCGGGTGATCTTCAGGCTCGCGGCTTCCTGGTCGGTGGTACTGCCGGTCGGACCACACTCAACGGTGAAGGTCTGCAGCACCAGGATGGTCACAGTCTGCTGCAGGCGGCAATGATCCCCAACTGCCGCACCTACGATCCGACTTACGCCCATGAGGTTGCCGTCATCGTCCAGGATGGCCTGAAGCGTATGTTCTCCGACAAGGAAAACTGCTTCTATTACCTGACGGTGATGAACGAGAACTACGAGCAGCCTGAGCTGGAAAATATTCCGGCCGAAGATATCGTCAAGGGCATGTACTTGCTCCGCGAGACTGACGGCAAGAAGGGCCATGTCCAGCTGTTGGGCTCCGGCACTATCCTGCGTGAAGTCGAAGCGGCCGCCACAATGCTCGCCGAGGATTGGGGGGTCGGTTCCGACATCTGGAGCGTGACCAGCTTCAATGAGCTGCGCCGCGAAGCGCTGACCCTGGATCGTCAGGCGTTCATCAATCCTGAAGCTGAACCGGGCAAGCCGCACGTCACCAGGTGTCTGGAAGGCCGCAAGGGACCGGCGATTGCCTCTACCGATTACATGAAGCTGTACGCTGATCAGGTTCGTGCCTGGGTGCCGACCGACTATCATGTGTTGGGTACCGATGGTTATGGTCGCTCTGACACCCGCGAGAAGCTGCGTTCGTTCTTCGAGGTGGATCGTTACTTCGTCACCGTGGCCGCGCTCAAGGCGCTGGCGGATCGTGGCGAGATCGACCGCAAGGTTGTGGCCGACGCGCTCAAGAAGTACGGCATCGATCCCAACAAGCCGAACCCGCTTGAGGTGTAAGGCATCGGCCGAATGATTCGGTGGCACGGCGGGCCGGTGAGGCCCGCCCCCGTCAAGCATTTGAAGGAGCGCGACCTTGAGTAGCGAAATCATCAAAGTACCCGACATCGGTGGTGATACCGGTGTGGAGATCATTGAAGTGGCGGTGTCGGTCGGTGATGTCATCGAGCCGGAAGACACGCTGATCACTCTCGAATCCGACAAGGCCAGCATGGACGTTCCTGCACCGAAGGGTGGCAAGGTGGTCAAGGTGCTGGTCAAGGAAGGCGACACGGTTTCCGAAGGCGACGACATCGTCGAACTGGAAGTGGAGGGCGCGGGTGATGCCGAGCCGGCTGCGGCGGACGAAGCTGAGCCCGAAGCTGCTGAGCCCGAAGCTGCTGAGCAGGACGAGCCTGGTGCCAGTCCATCGCAGGCCGCATCCTCCGGTGGCAGTCAGACGGTCGAGATCAAGGTGCCCGATCTTGGTGGTTCCAGTGATGTCGAGATCATCGAGATCCCGGTCAGTGAAGGCGACGATGTCGCGGAAGAAGACACCTTGATCACCCTGGAGTCCGACAAGGCCTCCATGGATGTGCCCAGCCCCCATTCCGGCAAGCTGGTCAGCCTGTCGCTGAAGGTAGGCGATACTGTGTCTGAAGGCGATGTCATCGGCACTATGGAAATTGCCGGTGAGGGTGGCGAAGCGGCCCCTGCGCCTGCCGAACAGCCAGCAGCGGCTCAAGCGGCTGAGGCTGAGCAGGATGATCAGGATGATGACGAGGGAGAGGAGGCTGCCGAAGGCGGTCGCCAGGAAATTCGCGTCCCTGACTTGTCCGGCTCCAGTGATGTGCCGATCATCGAGATGGCGGTGGCCGTTGGCGACGAGATAGATGTTGAGGATGCGCTGATCACTCTGGAGTCTGACAAGGCTTCCATGGATATACCGAGCCCGTTCAAGGGCAAGGTTGTTGAGCTGGCCGTCAAGGAAGGCGATACCGTCTCCGAGGGCGACCTGATCGGCTATGTCGAAGTGGCTGGCGCAGCACCGAAGAAGAAGGCGGCGAAGAAGGAATCGGCGCCAACTTCCCAGCAGACCGCTGCTCCGCAAGCTGAGGCTCCCACTCAGCAGGCTCCAGCCCAGCAGAGTCAGGCTGCGGCGACCGGCACACCGGGCAAGAACGTTCATGCCGGACCGGCGGTACGCATGCTGGCCCGTGAACTCGGCGTCGATCTGAGCCTGGTGACTCCGACGGGTCCCAAGGGTCGCGTGCTCAAGGATGACGTACACAACTACGTCAAACAGGTCATGTCTGGCCAGGCCAGTGCTCCCAAGGCGGCTGCGCCTGCTGCGGGTGGTTCCGGTATTCCGCCGATCCCGGATCAGGACTTCAGCCAGTTCGGCGAGATCGAAGAGAAGCCGATGGGCCGCCTGCTCAAGATGGGCGCGCAGAACCTGCACCGCAGCTGGGTCAATATCCCGCATGTGACGCAGTTCGACGATGCTGATATCACTGAGCTGGAAGCCTTCCGCAAGTCGATGAAGGCCGAGGCTGAGGCTCAGGGTGCCAAGCTCACTCCGCTGCCATTCATGATCAAGGCCTGTGCTTACGCGCTGCAGAAGTACCCGCAGTTCAACGTCAGTCTCAAGGCCGACGGCGAGACCATCGTGCACAAGAAGTACATCCATATCGGTATTGCGGTCGATACCCCGGATGGTCTGATGGTGCCGGTGATTCGCAACGCGGACCAGAAGTCACTGATCGATCTGGCCAAGGAATCGGTCGAACTGGCGAAGAAGGCGCAGACCAAGAAGCTCAAGCGTGACGAGATGACCGGTGGCTGTTTCACCATCTCTAGCCTGGGCTCCATCGGTGGTACTGCCTTCACGCCGATCGTCAATCCGCCTGAAGTGGCTATCCTTGGCGTGTCCAAGGCGTCCATGAAGCCGGTTTGGGATGGTGCTGCCTTCCAGCCGCGCCTGATGATGCCGCTGTGCCTGTCCTACGACCACCGTGCGGTGAATGGCGCCGACGCGGCTCGTTTCACCACGTTGCTGGGACAGTTGCTGGGTGATGTACGACGCCTGTTGCTGTGAAGCAGCGCTCACAGGCATGAAAAACGGCGCCGAAAGGCGCCGTTTTTCGTTGGGAGTCATGTGCTCGTCAGGCGCTGTTTCTCCCTTCGTCGACACGCCATGATGACACTTGTGTTACTGCGTGACCAAAGTGCTATATGTTGGTTAATGCTCTGATATTAAAATAGATTTAATGACTGCTGGATGCCTGCGACAAATTGGCTCGGTTGTGTCGTCATGGTGGCACGGGTATTGTTCGGCATATCTCTTTCTTCATTTTGACATTTTTCCAAATTTCGAGGAGCTTTACTGATGCGTTTGATCCTTTTGGGCGCGCCAGGTGCCGGCAAGGGTACTCAGGCCCGCTTCATCTGCGAGCGCTATGGAATCCCACAGATTTCCACCGGTGATATGCTGCGTGCTGCGGTCAAGGAAGGAAGCGAACTTGGCCTCAAGGTCAAGGAGATCATGACCACTGGCGGTCTGGTGTCCGATGACATCATCATCGCCCTGGTCAAGGAGCGTATCGCTCAGCCGGATTGCGCTAAAGGCTTCCTGTTTGATGGTTTCCCGCGGACCATCCCTCAGGCCGACGCCATGAAGGACGGCGGCGTGAAGATTGATCACGTGTTGGAGATTGCAGTCGACGACGAAGAAATTGTCGGTCGCCTGTCAGGCCGTCGTTGCCACCCGGCTTCCGGACGTGTCTATCACATCGAGCACAATCCGCCGAAGGAAGCAGGCAAGGATGACATCACTGGTGAAGCGCTGATCCAGCGCGAAGACGACTGCGAGAGCACCATTCGCCATCGCCTGTCGGTCTATCATGAGCAGACCGAGCCGTTGGTGGGGTACTACAAGGATTGGGCGGCTGAGGATGCCGACCAGGCGCCACGCTATCATCGCGTGGAAGGTGTTGGTAGCGTCGAGAACATCACCTCTCAGGTGCTTGCTGCTCTGGAAGGTTGAGCTCCCACTGTCGAGACCCTGGATCGTCGAGAGCCGGGATCGTCGAGAGTACGACATGTGGCCCGCCCCAAGGTGGGCCACGGTCGTTTATAATGCGCGCACATTTTTTCTACAGGCGAGTTGGTCATGTCTCTGGTTCTTGCTCTGGATGCTTCTTCCAGCGCCTGCTCAGCCTCGCTGCTGCGGCGCAGTGCCGATGGTGATGAGCTGGTATCGCGTTATGCGCTGACGCCTCGCGAGCACACTCGCCGTCTGATGCCGATGATCGATGAGGTGTTGGCGGAGGCAGGGGTAGGCCCCTCGCAGTTGGATGCGGTGGCCTATGGCCATGGTCCGGGGTCGTTTACCGGCCTGCGGATTGCCGCTGGCGTTGCTCAGGGCCTGGCCTATGGGCTGGAGCGCCCTCTGATCGGTGTCTCGACGCTTCAGGCGTTGGCACTTGGCGGCCATCTCCGACATCGTTTCCGCTATATCTTCACCGCTCTGGATGCGCGCATGGGCGAAGTCTATGCGGCTGCCTGGCGTATCGAGAATGAACGTCCCGTCGCCCTGATGGCCGAAGCGGTGCTGCCGCCGGAGCGTCTGCAGTTACCTCGTGAGCACGAGGATCATGATTGGGTGGGCCTCGGTTCAGGATGGGGGCTGTGGGATGGCGTGCCCGCCGAAATTCAGGCGGCGCTGGGGCTCTGTGTGACCGATATCGAACCTCAGGCCTGCGACATGGTGATTCTTGCTGCCGATGCCTTCGAGGCAGGTGACCACCAGCGTCCGCATGATGCTCAGCCGGTCTACCTGCGCGACCAGGTTGCATGGAAGAAGATGGCGGAGAAGAAGCCGCAGTGAGTGTCGTTATAGGCGAGGGGCTGGAGGCGGTGGCACAGCGCTATGGCATTTCCAGAGCCTGTGTCGATACAACCTGTCTGCAGCTGTATCGTGATGATCAGGGCTGTCTGGCGCTGGGTGGTGAGCCTGCTGAGTTCGGTAAGCCGCTGGTGGTGGATTTCGTTGGCGGACGAGTCGGTCATCGGCGTCGCTTTGGCGGCGGCAGAGGGCAGTTGGTCGCTCGTGCCTGCGGCTTGGGTAAAGGTGTGACACCGTCGGTCGTCGATGCTACTGCCGGGCTGGGGCGTGATGCCTTTGTGCTGGCCAGTCTGGGGGCCGAGGTGCTGTTGATCGAACGGGTGGCGCCAATTGCCGCCTTGCTCGAGGACGGACTATTGCGTGCACAGGCCGCTGCCGAAGTGGCCGAGATCGTTGCACGCATGCGGCTGCGTCACGGCGACAGCAGCCGCGAACTGGAGGCCATCGTTGCCGATAGTGGCCTTGTCCCTCAAGTGATCCATCTGGACCCGATGTTTCCTCACCGCGACAAGTCGGCGCTGGTGAAAAAGGAAATGCGTCTGTTCCGCGAATTGGCTGGCGATGACGATGATGCCCCTCGCTTGCTGGAAGCCGCACTTGACGTTGCCACGCATCGAGTGGTGGTCAAGCGTCCACGCAAGGCACCGCCCATCGAGGGACCAGAGCCACGCCATCGGCTGGAGGAAAAGACCAGCCGCTACGATATCTATGTGCACCGGAGTTTGAGGTGAGCAAAGAGCTGTAAGTTATAAGAGGGAAGGGAACAGAGGGAAGGGAACAGAGGGAAGGGAACAGAGGGAAGAGAACAGAGGGAAGAGAACAGAGGGAAGAGAACAGAACAGAACAGAACAGAACAGAACGGATTGTAGCTTGACAGCCTCCTTCCCGATTTGCAGTCTGTCTTCCTTCTTCCTTCTTCCTTCTTCCTTCTTCCTTCTTCCTTCTTCCTTCTTCCTTCTTCCTTCTTCCTTCTTCCTTCTTCCTTCTTCCTTCTTCCTTCTTCCTTCTTCCTTCTTCCTTCTTCCTTCTTCCTTCTTCCTTCTTCCTTCTTCCTTCTTCCTTCTTCCTTCTTCCTTCTTACGCCTTCTCCTGCGGCCCCGTCACCGCCGCCAGTCGCCGCTGGAGAGAGGCGTCGAGAAGTTGCATGGCGTTGGATGCGGCATGCTGCAAGTCGCTGCCGAACACCAGTTGCTGCTCTTCCTCCCATACCCATCCGTCGGCGATCAGACTATCGACCAGGCTCTCGAACAGACGGAGGTCAAAGAATTCCGGTGCGGCGCGACCGCTCAACAGGGCCAGACGCTCGGCCAGCGAGCGCGAGCGCTGGCACAGTTCATCACGCGACAGGCTGCCGGAGGGTGAGGCCAGCAAGGTGTCGACCAGCAGGGTGTTGCGCTCCAGCGAGGGCTGAATCATCTGGCCGAGCAGACGTAGTCGCTCGCGAGCCTCGAGGCTGTTGCAAGGCTGGTACTGGCCGGATTGCTCGGTCAGCAACTCTACAGCGACCAGGTGTTCGACAATCCGTATCAGTTGTTGACGTAGATCATCGCCGACAGGGACCGCCAGCTCCCTTGCCAGCATTGGCCATAGCGGGCTGAGCAGGTTGGTCAGTTCGTCGATGCTACGGGTGTCGTAACTGCGGAAGCTGAAGGCGACCAGCGCCGGCAGCGCAAAGAGATGCAGGACGTTGTTGCGGTACCAGCCAAGCAACGCTGCCTGGGAGGCATCGGCGGTGATGATTTCGCCCAACGACTGCTCTCGGCGATCTATCATGCCCAGCGTCACCACCTGGTCGATCCAGGCGTCGGCATTGCCTTCCGGTAGGGTGGGGCCGGGCCTGGAGGGTGTTGGTGAAATCAACGAGCAGAGCAGGTCCAACTGCCCCTTGAGCATGCCGTACTCCAGCGCTCGGTGGGGAGTCGCCAGCAGTGCCAGACCTACCAGGTTGACTGGGTTGAGTGCCGCCACAGCATTGATGCGTTGGCAGAGGCTCTGGCCCAGCTCGAATACAGCGTCCTTGAGCCAATCAGGACGCTGGTCATTTTCCTGACGCCATTGGGGCTGCTGTGCATCGAGGAAACTGGCGATATTCAGCGGTTCACCGATGTTCACCGATACGCGACCATACTCTTCACGCAGCCGGCCGAGCACTTTCAACAGGCCGAGTGGTGTTTCCCTGTGCTTGCGTCCTCCGCCAAGTTCGCGTTGGTAACTAGCATTCTCGAGAATACGCTCGTAGCCGATATAGATCGGCACGAAGACCACAGAACGTGCATGTTGCTGCTGGGTGCGCAGGAAGGAACGCAGCGTCATCGACAGCATGCCGGGGCGCGGTGGCAGCATACGGCCACTGCGTGAACGACCGCCTTCGATGAAGTATTCCATCGAATAACCGCCGGCCAGAAGGCGATGCAGATATTCGTTGAAGACCGCACCATAGAGGCGATTATCGCGGAAGCTGCGGCGCAGGAAGAAGGCACCGCCGCGGCGTAGTACCGGGCCGACGACCGGCATGTCCAGATTGCGCCCGGCGGCAATGTGCGGTGGCATCAGGCCATCACGGAACAATACATAGGACAGCAGTAGGTAATCGATATGGCTGCGATGGCAGGGGACATAGACCAGGGTGCTGTCGCCGGCCAGCTGTTTGACTCGCTCAAGGCCGGTGACATCCACTCCGTCGTAGAGACGGTTCCATAGCCGTCGTAGAGCGCTGGCCATGAAGCGCAGTACCGGGTAAGTCATGTTGGAAGCAATCTCGTTGCCATAGCGTCGTGCGCGACGCTGCAGACGCGGGAGTTTGCCATGACTGCGTTCGTTCGGGGTGCTCTGCAGTTCGCTGATGGTATGGCGAACTTCTGGGCTGCTCACCACCCCTTCGATCAATGTACTGCGGTGGGAGAGGTCGGGTCCGAGAACGCGAGTTCTGACGCGACGAAAATGCACCCGCAGCAGGCGTGCTACCTTGCGATTGGTCAGCTCCGGTTCGCGATCATCGAGGATATCGGCCAGCTGTAGCGGCGCACCGAACTGGATTTCGACATCTCGTCCATTGACCATTACCGACAGTGCACGCCTCAAACGTCCCGTCAATTGCCAGTTATCTGCCGCGAGCAGATGCCAGAAGCCAAACTCCTTGCCCGGTGCTCGTCCCCAGAACACACTGACCGGAACGATCTGGACGTTTTCGTTGGCGGCAATCAGCTCGGTAAAAGGAGCAACCACCGCCGGACGACCGGGCCACCGACGCAAGCGGCGAGCAGGCAGCGCCACACATCGAGCTACGCTAACCTGATCAACAGAGAGACGTCCTTCCGCGGCAGGCATCTGGTGCTGGCGAGTGTAGTTCTCGAGCAATAGAGCATCACTCAAAGCCGGCCTCGGCAGAACATAGATGGTCGGCAGACTCGGGTCGAGGTGCAGATCTGCTACTTCGGGCTCTGCAAGACGAATCTCCGTCCATGCAGAAAGTAGGTGACGCAAGGGCGCGCGAAACAGGCCAGGCATGAAGAATCCGTGCAGATGAACGTGTGCTGGTTGTTCGGGGGTAAGCCAGCGCCGATGTAATGTCGCCAGTATAACGGGCATCATGCAGGTGGTCAGTGTTTCCTCTCAAGGAAGTAGACACCAGGTGAATAGTAAACGGAGTTCTGTGGTCGGACGTGCCAGTGCCCAATGGAGAGATGGCAATCGTGTGGTGCTGTTGCCGGAGTCCAGATGCTTTCTTCCAGCACTGTTCGAGGCGTTGGAGGAAGCGCGTGAGAGCATCCTGATTGAACTCTATCTAATGGAATCGGGACAACTGGCAGACCGCCTTGTCGATGCGCTACTGGTTGCAGTACAGCGCGGTGTGTCGGTGTATCTGCTGCTGGATGGATTCGGCTCCATGAAGTTGGGAAACACCGAACGCCAGCGTTTGGTTCAAGGCGGTGTCTGGTTACGTGATTTCAACCCATTGGGCTGGCACTCGCTGGCACGTAATGTCAGCCGAGATCATCGCAAACTGGTGGTCATTGATCGGCGCATTGCCTTCACCGGTGGCTTCGGCGCTGTCGATGAGTTTCTCGAGGCCTGGTTCGAGGTGGCAATCAAGATTGAAGGCCCTGTCGTGGCGGACTGGATACGGCTATTCCGTAATGTCTGGCAGTCGCCGTTGACGCGTGGCGCGCAGGCAGCTCCACCGCTTGCAGAACCGAGCGAGATTTCGGCTTTGCCCGGTGGTTCCCGAGGTCGTGCTATCTGGGGCCAGGGGTATCGCTTTCAGGCAATACGCTTGTCTCTGCAGGATCGTATCACTGGCGCAGAGCGTCGACTGTGGATGTGTACACCTTATTTCGTACCAACGCTAAAGCTACGTTGGCGCCTGCAGCGGGCGGCAAGACGCGGTATCGATGTCCGTCTGCTGGTCCCGGGGGACACTCACGACCACCCTGGCGTACGCTATGCCGGACAGCGCTTCTACTCGCGTTTATTGCGGGCAGGGGTGCGCATTCATGAATTCCAGCCCAGCTTCATCCATGCCAAGTTCGTGCTGGCCGATGACTGGAGCAGCCTCGGTTCCTGTAACTTCGACCACTGGAGTCTGCAGTGGAACCTTGAGGCCAATCAGGAAGTGGAATGCGCCGTTTTTGCGAGTGAAGTACATCAGCTCTTCGAGCGCAATTTTGCCATGAGCAAAGAGATTCACCTGTCGGAGTGGCAGGCGCGCCCCTGGTGGCAGAAGGTCAGAACCTGGCTATACGGCACATTGGATAGCTGGGTGACAAGGTTGAGGTGAGCCGAAAGTTGCAAGAGAACAGAGGGAAGAGGTCAGAGGGAAGAGAACAGGTCTTGACCGTCCCTTTCTCGGCTCGCAGCCTGTCTTCCTTCTTCCTTCTTCCTTCTTCCTTCTTCCTTCTTCCTTCTTCCTTCTTCCTTCTTCCTTCTTCCTTCTTCCTTCTTCCTTCTTCCTTCTTCCTTCTTCCTTCTTCCTTCTTCCTTCTTCCTTCTTCCTTCTTCCTTCTTCCTTCTTCCTTCTTACCTGCGTTTCTCCCCCTTACCACTTTTCCCTTTCCCACCCTTGCCGACAGGACGCTTGGGGCGTGGTTTGGGTTTGGCAGTATCGGGTGGCACTCGGTAGTGGAGGTAGAGATCGAGTACCAGTTCCGGGAGCTGGGCGACGAAGCTTTCCATGCGTTGTGTGTCGCGGCCCATATCAGCCATCTCTGGTTCGTCGTCGAACAGCGCGGAGAGCAACATGAACGGCAGCAGGAGTGTTGCCGAGGTCTCCTCGTCGCCTTCAAACCAGGCGGGTTCGTCGAGGAATACGCCTTCCATGAAGCCGGCACACCAATCGCCAATCGGAGTTTCCTCCGCAGCAACACCGTCCAGCGTCAGTTCGAAGGGTAATTCCGGCAAACCGCCAGCCTCGAGCACGTCGATGGCGTTGCGGCGTAGTTGCTCCAACAGGCCGAGGATGGTCTCGCGTTCCTGGTCATTGGCGAACTCGGGGGTGCCATGGAACAGTTCGGCAATCCAACTGGTAGCCGGCACTTCGCGAGGGGCGACAGCGAGCGCCACAAGGAAACCGTGGGCTCCAATCAGGTCCAGCGCATCTTCGCCGGCGCGCTCGTGAAGAAAGTCATCCAGCAGATCCATACCTTCATCATCAAGCAGAGGCTGGGGCAGCGGCGTATCGGAGTCGGACATGGTGCGCTCGCAGGAATCGGCAATCGGGGAAAGAAACGAGGGTGGCGAACAGCCAGTGGCCACCGTAACATGATGGCGCATTGTAGCATTGCCACCCTCCCGCGTGCCCAGCGATTGCCATGACACCAGCCTTGCCATCCCCTGATCGAGACGTCACCGCGCAACTGGACCTGCCGCAGTTGCAGGCACTGGTACGGCAGCGGGTCACCGATGCCATGGCCCTGTGCCACTCGCTGTATCCCGATCTGCCGATACCGGCTATATGGTTTGATCTACGCGGCAAGTGTGCCGGGCAGGCGCATTTCGGACGCGGCGGATTACGTTTCAATCCAGCGCTGCTTGCAGACAATCGCATGGAGTTTCTGGTCGAGGTGGTGCCCCATGAGGTCGCTCATTGGCTGGTATGGCACCTGGAGGATGGGCCGTCATTTCGCCCGCATGGCCGTGAGTGGCAGACCATCATGGTGAAATTGTTTGGGTTGGTGCCCAGCGTCACGCATGAGTTTGATACTCGACGTGCCAGTCCCGCTCCCCATGTTTATCGCTGTGACTGCCAGGAGCATCACTTCTCGGCGCGACGACATGCCAATGCTCGCAATGGCCGAGAGTATCGTTGTCGGCGTTGCCGTGGTCGTCTACGGCATAGCGGGTGAAGTCATGGTATGGAACTGTATCGGCCGGTGGCTTGCGAATTTTCTGCTACAACGTGCTGGAACAGGAAGAAATAAATATCTAAGTCTTTGTTACAAAAAAGAAAAATACTCATACCAATGTCTAAGGGGATTCCCTCGGTAGGCGACGTTATGCTGGGGGTCGTCTTTATGGTGCCGGTCGTGCATGGTTGACGGTCGGCAGACATGTTTCGAAGGCTACTCCAAGGACAACTGCACCATGAGCGATCATCCCCACGTTTATCCTGTTTCTGATGACGTTGCCAGCAAGGCATGGGCTGACAAGGCCACCTACCGAAAGCTCTACCAGCAGTCAGTGGAGGATCCACAGGGTTTCTGGAAGGAGCAGGCAGCGCGTCTCGACTGGATCAAGGCACCCAGGACCATCAAGAACACTTCCTATGCCAGCGGCAATGTCGACATTCGCTGGTTCGAGGATGGCACGCTCAATGTCAGCGCCAATTGCCTGGATCGACATCTAGCGACTCGCGGTGATCAGACGGCCATCATCTGGGAAGGCGATGACCCCAATGAATCGGCTCATATCACCTACCGTGAGCTGTATGAGCGTACCTGTCAGCTGGCTAATGCGCTGAAATCCCTGGGGGTAAAGAAGGGCGATACCGTCACCCTGTACATGCCGATGATCCCTGAAGCCGCCATGGCCATGCTGGCTTGTGCGCGTCTCGGTGCAGTGCACTCGGTGGTCTTCGGTGGCTTCTCTCCCGATGCGCTCGCGCAGCGCGTCAAGGATGCGGCTTCACGCGTTGTTATTACCGCTGATGAGTCGGTGCGCGGTGGTAAGCAGGTTCCGCTCAAGGACAACGTGGATGCTGCTCTGACGCGTGATGGCACTGACGTGGCCGAGACGGTGCTGGTGGTCAAGCGCACCGGCGGCGACATCGAGTGGAACGAAGGCCGCGATGTCTGGTATCACGAATTGGTCGATGGTCAGTCTACCGACTGCCCGGCAGAAGAGGTCAATGCCGAGGATCCATTGTTCATCCTCTATACCTCCGGGTCTACCGGGACTCCCAAGGGGCTCAAGCATACCTCTGGTGGTTATCTCGCCTATGCCAGTCTGACGCATCAATATGTGTTCGATTATCGTGACGCCGAGGTCTATTGGTGTACGGCGGATGTGGGCTGGATTACCGGCCACAGCTACATTGTCTACGGGCCACTGGCCAATGGTGCCACCACCCTGATGTTCGAGGGTGTGCCCAGTTATCCGACCCATGGACGTATGGGCGATATCGTCGACAAGCATCAGGTCAGCATTCTGTATACGGCGCCGACTGCGGTGCGTGCGTTGATGGCACATGGCGACAATGTCATGGACTCCAGCAAGCGCGACAGCCTGCGTTTGCTGGGCTCGGTTGGTGAGCCGATCAACCCCGAGGCCTGGGAGTGGTACCACCGGGTGATCGGTAACGGAAAATGCCCGATCGTTGATACCTGGTGGCAGACCGAGACGGGCGGCATCATGATCACGCCGCTGCCCGGCGCCACTGATCTCAAGCCTGGCTCGGCAACACTACCGTTTTTCGGTGTGCAGCCGGCACTGGTCGACAATGAGGGGAATCTGCTCGAGGGGGCCGCCGATGGCAACCTGGTGATTCTCGATGCCTGGCCGGGGCAGGCCCGTTCGATCTGGGGGAATCACGAACGTTTTGTTCAGACGTATTTCTCCACCTATGAAGGCATGTACTTCACAGGAGACGGCTGCCGACGTGACGAGGATGGCTACTACTGGATCACAGGCCGTGTCGATGACGTGCTCAATGTTTCCGGGCACCGTATGGGCACTGCCGAGATCGAATCCTCGCTGGTGGCACATGACGCCGTGGCTGAAGCCGCAGTGGTCGGCTTCCCGCACGACATCAAGGGGCAGGGTATCTATATCTATGTGACCCTGACCGATGAGGTCGAGCCGAGCGAGGAATTGCGCAAGGAGCTGACGCAGTGGGTGCGCAAGGACATCGGTCCGATTGCCTCACCGGATCATATCCAGTGGGCGCCAAGCCTGCCCAAGACTCGCTCCGGCAAGATCATGCGCCGCATCCTGCGCAAGATTGCGGCCAACGAATGTGATGGCCTGGGCGATACCAGTACTTTGGCTGATCCATCGGTAGTCGATGATCTGATCGAGCATCGCGCGATCCGCTGATCTCTCGTCAGAACTCGCAATCCAGCGCCGGCCTTGGGGTCGGCGCTGTTTTTTGTGGCTGGCGTTGACTACGATCCCTCTTCTAGTCTTGGGAAGCTGCCACCCATGGGGTAACATGCTGTCAAACAAGAGTCTTGCGTTGCGGCGTGTGGCCTGTATCGCTGCATCGGAATCCGGAGGAGAATCCATGGCCTTTGCCCAGAAATTCATCGTCGCCGATGACCATCCGCTGTTCCGTGCTGCTTTGACTCAAGCACTGCGACAGTTGGCTCCTCAGGCCGAAATTGTCGAAGCTGACACTATGGAAGCGACTACCGAAGTCGTGACCCGTCATCCCGATGCCGACCTGATCCTGCTTGATCTACACATGCCGGGAGCGCATGGCTTTTCCGGCCTGATACAACTGCGCGGGCAAACACCGGACATTCCGGTTGCGGTCGTCTCCGGGAGTGATGAAGTACATGTTGTGCGCCGTGCCATTGACTACGGTGCGTCAGGCTTTATTCCCAAATCGTCGTCGTTGGCGTTGATAGCCGAGGCGGTAGGGGAAATTCTCGAGGGTGAGGTGTGGTTACCTGAGGAGATGGCCGATGCGCTTGGTGATGCTGATGAAGAAGACACACGTTTTGCCGAGGCTATTGCATCTCTGACACCTCAGCAGTTTCGTGTCCTCAACATGCTGACAGAAGGCTTGCTCAACAAGCAGATAGCCTACGAACTGAATGTGTCTGAAGCTACTATCAAGGCACATGTCACCGCCATTCTTCGCAAGTTGGGTGTGCATTCACGTACCCAGGCTGTGATTGCCGCGCAGAAGCTCGAGGTGGAACCCCCGCGCGTGGAATCCTGAATCGAGGTAGATCAAGGCCCTGTCGTCGATTCGGTCGGCAGGGTTAATTGATCATGAATGCCCATCAGAAAGTTCTGGTTGATGGCCAGCGCTTCGCGTAGGAAATCCCATACCAATCGAACTCTGGAAAGCTGTCGTTGCTCCTGACGCGCAGTAATCCAGAACGCCCGCACTACATCGACTTCATTCTCCAGTATCGCTTGCAACTGTGGGCGCTCGGCACACATGAAACACGGCAGGATACCCAGTCCGGCACCGCTGAGAGTAGCACTGAGCTGAGTGGTGACGCTGGTGCTGCGCATGGTGAAATGCGCGCGGTGACCTTGCTGAGCCTCACTGCCCAGTAGAGGATCGAGGTAGTTGAGCTGGTCGCTGAAGATCAAGTCATCGACATAGCCGATCAGGCGGTGTTGGCTCAGCTCGCCAAGTTGCTGCGGCAGGCCGTGGCGTTCCGCATAAGGCCGGCTGGCATACAGCCTGAGGCGATAGTCACAGAGGTGAGAGGTGACCAGACTGGGATTGCTGGGGCGCTCAATGGTGATCGCCAGGTCCGCTTCATGACGATTGAGGTTCACCATACGTGGCAGTGTCAGCAGGTCCAGGGTCACGCCGGGATGTCGCTCGGCAAAGGCCGTGAGCAGGGGAGCGACGACCCAGGTACCGAATCCTTCGGTGACGCCCAGTCGCACCTGTCCTTCGAGCTTCATATTCTGGTTGGCCAGACTATCCACTGCCTCATCGGCATGCTGAGCCATCAGCTCGACGTGAGCCTTGAGGCGTACACCCGCTTCGGTGAGTCGATAACCATGGGTGCTGCGCTCGAATAGCTGCGTGTTCAGGCGTTGTTCGAAACGGCGGGTGCGTCGCGACAGCGTAGAGTGATCAAGCTCCAGGCGTCGGGCGGCATCGGCCAACCGTGAGTGTCGCGTCACTTCGAGAAATATCTGCATATCCTGCCAGTCGAGCATGAAATCTCCGGTAGCAGCGGTTGTGCATGAGTGCACAAGCAGTGTGCCTGGCAGGGCATTGTTTCACCATCCGACCTCTGGCTAGACTCCTGTCATTCAGCGGCCGTGCTGATCTGCACGCGGCGGCGCCTGCGGTCGAAACGCTGTCTATGCTGATGGTAATGCGATCAGCACATCAAACACGACAATGACAATTATCGGAGTACGTTCATGTCCATTCGTGAAATTTCCATGATCATCGATGGTGCGGCTGTCACCTCCAGCAGTGGCGAGTGGCGTGATGTGGTCAATCCCGCGACGCAACAGGTCGTCGCTCGGGTGCCATTCTGTAGCCTCGATGAAGTCGATCGCGCGATTGACAGCGCCCGTGACGCCTTTGTCAGCTGGCGCAAGGTACCGCTGGCGAAACGTATGCGTATCATGCTCAAGCTCCAGGCGCTGGTTCGCGAGCATACCGGCGAACTGGCGGCACTGATCAGTGAAGAGCACGGAAAGACACTGCCCGATGCCGAAGGCGAAGTGGGCAGAGGCCTGGAAGTCATTGAACACGCCTGCTCGATTACTTCGCTGCAGATGGGGGAAGTGGCCGAGAATGCTGCCAGCGAGGTAGATGTCTATACCCTCAATCAACCGCTGGGAGTCGGAGCGGGGATCACTGCCTTCAATTTCCCGGTGATGTTGCCCTGCTTCATGTTCCCGATGGCAATTGCTACCGGCAACTGCTTCGTGCTCAAGCCCTCCGAGCAGGACCCCAGTTCGACCATGCGTCTGGTGGAATTGGCGTTGGAGGCTGGTGTGCCTGCGGGTGTGCTCAACGTGGTGCATGGTGGACCCGAGGTTGCCAATCGGCTCTGCGAGCACCCGGATATCAAGGCAGTATCGTTCATCGGCTCGACCCAGGTGGGTACTCAGATCTATCGTCGTGCCGGTGAGACCGGCAAGCGTTGCCAGGCAATGATGGGCGCCAAGAACCATTGCGTGGTCATGCCGGATGCCAATCGCAGCCAGTCGATCAATAATCTGCTCGGCTCGGCGTTTGGTGCGGCAGGGCAGCGTTGCATGGCGAACTCAGTGGTGGTGCTGGTCGGCGAGGCTCGCCAGTGGTTGGAAGACATCGTCGCTGGAGCGCAGGGTATGAAAGTGGGGCCAGGTACTGATCGACAAGCAGATCTGGGACCGTTGGTGTCACCCCAGGCGAAGGCGCGGGTCGAATCGTTGATCGCTGATGGCGAGCGCGAAGGTGCGAAACTACTGGTGGATGGGCGCAACTGTAAGGTCGAGGGATATCCAGAGGGCAACTTCGTTGGCCCGACAGTGTTTTCCGGCGTGACTGCCGACATGACTGTCTATCGTGAGGAGATCTTCGGGCCGGTACTCTGTGTGGTGGAAGTCGAGACGCTGGATGAAGCGATTGCTTTCATCAATGCCAACCCCAATGGCAATGGCACGTCGATCTTTACCAGCTCCGGATGGGTAGCGCGGCGTTTCGAGACCCATATCGATGTTGGTCAGGTCGGTATCAACGTACCGATCCCGGTGCCGGTGGCATGGTTCAGTTTCACGGGATCGCGGGGCTCGAAACTGGGCGACCTGGGCCCCAACGGCAAGCAGGCCATCCAGTTCTGGACCCAGACCAAGACAGTCACTGCTCGCTGGTTCGAACCGGAGAATGTCTCCAGCGGCATCAATAGCACGATATCGTTGTGAGCGACGAGCGACGAGCCGTGTGGGTTGTAAGAGGTGAGAGGTGAGAGGTGAGAAGTAAGAGGTGAGAAGTAAGAGGTGAGAAGTAAGAGGTGAGAAGTAAGAGGTGAGAAGCAAGAAATGAGAAGCAGGAAGTAAGAAAGTCACCCCGCTCCGCGGCTTTTACCTGTGAGCCAAGGAGCGGCACTGCAAAGCTCGAGGCTCGTAGCTCTCGGCTGGTGATGGTAGCATCGACGGGCGGTTTCATTATGTCTGCCCGGCGTTTGACACAGGTGGGCAGATATACCAGAAACGCTGTCTGGTGTGTTCGACAAGAACCGTCGAGATGTATGCCTCCAGGCATATGAATTCATGCTTATGCATGGAGTGAACTGACAATTCGATTCTGTCGCCAGGGGAGTCCCGAAGGGACTGAGAAAGCCACCGTGCTGACCCTGGAACCTGATCCGGTTGATACCGGCGGAGGAAGAGCGACCATGACCTACTTGACGATAGCCGTCCTTGGGGCGGCTTTGCTTGGTTTTATCCTGCTTGGGTTGGCAGCCCGCCGCCCGGAAACCCGGGCCGATGATTATCTGACCGCGCGCAATAGCCAGTCATCAACCACCTTGGCGTTATCCTTTGTCGCGTCTGGCATGGGCGCCTGGATACTATTCGCGCCTCCTGAAATCGGTGCCTTTGTCGGCCCGTTGGCAGTAGCCGGTTATGCGGTCGGTTCCGCGCTGCCATTCATTGTGCTGGGGCTGTTCGGTCCTGCAATCCGCCGGCGTCTGCCACAGGGACGCAGCATTGCCGAATTCGCTCAGGATTGTCACGGTGCCGTTGTTCAGCGCTGTGTCGCGTTTATCTCCATTCTCTATATGGCCTGCTTCCTGGCTGCCGAGTTGACGGCCATTGGTGCCATTACTGAGCTGTTGTCGGAAGTGCCTGGGGTCTGGGTCATTCTGGCGGTGGCGCTATCGACGCTGTGCTACACCACGATCGGCGGCTTGCGTGCCAGCCTTGCCACCGACCGTTGGCAGGCGCTGTTGCTGATCATGCTGCTGGTTATCGTTGTCGGAGTCGTGTGGCGCAGCGGTCTACCGACACCGGCAGTGACTGAGTCCTGGTCGTCAGCACCGCCGGAGGCAGCCCTGTCGGTGGCTTTGACGCTGGTGATTGCGGTCACCGCCGCTAACCTCTTTCATCAGGGCTATTGGCAGCGTCTGTGGGCCGCGCGTGATGATCGCTCTCTGGTGCGAGGTGCCTGGCTGGGGGGCGGTATCACGGTTGTGGTGGTGGCAGTGGTTGGTGCGTTGGGCATGTGGGCGGCTGTGGCAGGACTGGAACTGGGGAGCCCGCCGATTCCCTTCTTTGCCTTGCTTTCGGCGGCACCGGCCTGGCTGGCGTTGTTGGCGTTGGTGCTGGCAGTGACCCTGGTCGCTTCCAGTGTCGATACATTGCAGAACGGGCTGGCATCACTGCTGGTGTCCAGTAGCGGCTCGAACCGCATGTCGTTGACGGCTGCCCGCTGGATCACCGTTCTGGTCATGTTGCCGGTGGTACTGGTGGCGCTGCAGGGCGTATCAGTGTTGCGCCTGTTCCTGATTGCGGACCTGTTGTGTGCCGCCATCGTCGTACCGGTCATGCTCGGGCTCTGGGCTCGTATGGTGCCTGCTGCAGCCATGGCGGGAGGTGCTGCGGGACTCGTGGCGACCATCGTGCCGGGATGGCTGGCACATGGATCGCCACAGGCAGGGTTGCTGGCCGCCAGTTTCCCCGATGGCATCCCGACGTTGGCGCCTTTCGTCTATGCACTGCTGATCTCGACACTGGTCAGCATCGGTGTGGCATTGTTGAGCAAAGGGCAGCCGAAGGAAGCTTGATGCTGCCGCCCTGGTGCTGCTCTTGCAGTATTACTGCACCACGGAGCGCAACAGGTCCTGCAGGCCACCGCTCTGGCTGGGTAGTGCGAAGGTGGCCGGGGCCGGGGTTGCCGAGGACAGCGAGGACACCTCGAAACGGTCGCCGAAGCGCAGGATACCCATGCCGCGTTCGCGGAGCGTGGCGGCGACCGGGTCCGCATGTCCGGTCAGAACCTGCTGATAGCGATCGAATACGCCAAGCAGTTCCTGAGCGGGTTGCTCGGCGCTCAGGACCAGACGGTCCTGACGGACTTCGCCATCACTATTGACCCAGTCGAGTTGATACACCTCTCCCAGAATACCCGCCACGGTTTGGGTTTCCCCTGTGGCGGTCAGTGAGTTCACGCTCTGCGCCTGGTAGCTGCCTAATTGAGAGCTATCAGCACCGCCCAACTGACTGAGCATGGACTGCACGTCGCGGATGCCGAGTACAACGGTCTGACCGCTGATATTGGCGACGACGTGGCCCTTGCCATCGCGCATCAGCAGGTAGCCTCGGGCGGCGTGTTCCGGGAAGTCCACGCGCAACTGGTCACCCGCCCAGCGCGCAACCACGGCGCTGTTGGGGTCGCCATCACCATCGACAAGTGTTGCCTGGCCATCGGCGAAAGCCGCCAGTGGCAGGCTGGCCAGAAGGGCAATAAGAATGCGGCGCATGGGAGAACTCCTGTAAGGGTGGTCAGCTATGGGCAAGCAGACGCCCAACAGCGCCCGATGATCGATGATCATCGGGCAGCACGATAAAGGCATGAGCACATGCTTGTTGAGCGACGGCGCTACTCAGCAACCGGGCTCAGGAAGGCGAAGCCTGTCCGCTGTCTATGATCCGGCGGATGGCTTGAAGTTCATCACAGGTAAAATGTTCGAGTTTTCCCGCCAGGAGGTCGCTGATCTTTTGCATCGGGATGCCAGCGCGGCGGGCAATCTCACGACTACCGAGATCGGATACGGCGATCAGCCGTGTAACTATGCGCATTAGGCGAGTGCGTTGTTCCAGGTCCCTGACATCGAGGTCAGGGCATCGTCGAGGAGGCGGTTCGAGAGCGTCTGCTCGAGACGAGGAATATGCGGTACTCATGGTGCTCCAAAGGGCGATTTTGACACCTACAGCATGCAACCTTTTGCAACCTTTCGCTAGTCCTGATTTGCTCGTTTTGTGCCATATTTCTTGCGCCTTGTGTGAAGTACTGAATCTACGGCAGTTTCATGCCGAAGCATGCTGAATGGGACATCAGGCCACGATGAAAAACGTCGATACTCCTTGTTTCTGTATGATATTTTGAATTTCAGACATAACAACAACAGGCTCACCTGCTTCTCACTGGATAGAGAGCAAGAGTTCAAGGAGGTAACCGATATGAGCGACACCTCACGTCCTTCGGAATTGACTCGGGTGCTGGCGCGAACAGACGTGTTGGCGCTGGCCTTCGGGGCCATGATCGGTTGGGGGTGGATTGTAATGACCGGCAACTGGATCGTTTCGGCTGGCAGTGTCGGTGCCATGTCGGCTTTCCTGCTTGGTGGTCTGGTGATCGTGCTGGTTGGGCTGACCTATGCCGAGCTGGCCTCTGCCATGCCTCAGGTTGGGGGAGAGCACGTCTACAGTTACCGGGCCATGGGCCACTTTGCTTCCTTTCTGTGTACCTGGGCCATTGTGTTGGGCTATGTCAGTGTGGTGGCCTTCGAAGCGGTGGCACTACCAACGGTGGTCGAGTACCTGTTTCCGTCCTATGCGGTGGGTCATATGTGGACCATCGCCGATTGGGACGTCAAGGCGACCTGGGTGGCAGTGGGCATGGCGGGCTCGATCATCATGACACTGATCAACTATGTCGGTGTGCGTACAGCGGCATTGGTCCAGAAGGTCGTTACGTTGTTGATTCTTGTGGTCGGTGTGATGTTCATTTCCGGGGCCTTGTTCGAAGGAGAGCTGGGAACCTTGCAACCCCTGTTCCATGCCGAGAACGGCGTAGTAGGCGGGATCATGCTGGTGATCATCATGGTGCCGTTCATGTTTGTCGGCTTCGATGTGATTCCGCAGGCGGCTGAGGAGATCAATCTGCCGTTTCGCGAGATCGGTCGGGTGCTGATGGTGTCGGTTATCCTCGCGGTATTCTGGTACGCGCTGATCATTTTCGGCACTTCACTGATGCTGTCCCCCAAGGCCCTGGCCAACAGTGATCTGGCGGTGCCTGATGCCATGCAGGCGGTCTTCCAGGCGCCCTGGGCGGGCAAGCTGATGGTACTGGCGGGTATTGCCGGTATCCTGACCAGTTGGAATGCCTTTTATATTGGCGGTTCCCGCGCCATCTATGCGTTGGCGCATTGCGGTATGCTACCGGCCTTTCTCGGCAAGCTGCATCCGCGCCATCGGACGCCGGTCAATGCCATCCTGCTGATCGGCATTCTCTCCAGCTTGGCGCCATTGCTGGGGCGTTCCGCGATGGTCTGGCTGGTTGTCGCCGGAGGGCTTGGTATTGTCATCGCCTATCTGTTTGTTTCGTTGTCTTTCGTCATTCTGCGTCGCCGAGAACCCGACCTGGAGCGGCCATTCCGTGTGCGCCATCCGCGTCTGGTCGGTTGGTCAGCAGTGCTCCTGTCGCTGGCGCTGATTGGTCTGTATATGCCCGGTAGTCCTTCGGCCCTCAAGCCCATCGAGTGGGCCCTGTTTGCTGGCTGGATGGCGTTGGGTCTGGGCTTGTACCTCTGGTCACGACAGCGTTACGGCACCGATTTCAGTGCACGTCAGATGCGACGTGAGGTGCGTGCAGGGCAGAAGTGAATAGCGGGATGAGGTCTGCTCGACTAGCGAAGGAGTAGTGGCGCTGCTCTGTGCGTTGATTGGCTCAAGGCCACTGGTCTGAGTTATAGATGGGGGGCGGGTAATGAATTGTTCATGAGCCGCCTGCAAGCTATCCCGCCGCTGGGGCGGAGCCTGTGGTCGGATCAACAACGAGTATTTCAATGTACGATTTCATCATTATTGGCGGTGGTATTCTCGGGATGTCCACCGCCATGCAATTGAAACGGGCCTACCCTGAAAAGCGCATGCTGTTGCTGGAGAAGGAGCAGGGGCCTGCTCGCCATCAGAGTGGTCACAACAGTGGTGTTATCCATGCGGGTGTCTACTACACCCCCGGTAGCCTGAAAGCGCAATTCTGTCTTGAGGGCAACCGTGCCACCAAGGCCTTCTGTGATGAGCATGCGATTCCCTATGAAAGTTGCGGCAAGTTGCTGGTGGCGACCAATCCCCTCGAAGTTGAGCGCATGCAGGCGCTGTGGGATCGCACTGCAGCCAATGGCCTGGAGCGCGAGTGGCTGAGTGCAGAGCAGTTGGCTGAGCGAGAGCCGAATATTGCAGGTGTCGGTGCGATCTTCGTGCCGTCCAGTGGCATCGTTGATTATTCCCTGGTCACGCAGGCCATGGCCGAGGAGTTCGAGCGTCAGGGTGGAGTGATTCGCTATGGCGAGGCGGTCTCCTCGCTTGAGGAACGCCGTCAGGAGGTGCTGGTGACGACGTCGAGTGAGACTCATTCGACGCGTTATCTCGTGACCTGTGCCGGGCTGATGGCCGACCGGATCATCCGCATGCTGGGACAGGCACCGGGCTTCACCATCTGTCCGTTCCGAGGTGAGTACTACCGCCTTGCTGACCAGCACAGTCAGATCGTCAATCATCTGATCTATCCGATTCCCGATCCCAGCATGCCATTCCTCGGCGTGCATCTGACTCGCATGATCGATGGTAGTGTGACAGTGGGCCCCAATGCGGTTCTGGCATTGGCTCGAGAGGGCTATCGGCGTCGCGATGTATCGCCCCGAGACCTGGCGGGCATGGTCACTCATCCGGGGTTGCTCAAGGTCTTGTGGCGCCATCTGAAACCTGGCATGCACGAGATGAAGAACTCGCTGTCGCGTCGTGGCTATCTCGATGAAGTGCGCAGGTATTGCCCGAGTCTTGAGCTGGAGGATCTCGAGCCCTGGCCTGCCGGGGTGCGGGCGCAGGCGGTTTCGCGTGATGGAAAACTGGTCGATGACTTTCTGTTCGTCAACACACCACGAACCGTTAATGTCGGTAATGCGCCCTCTCCGGCAGCGACATCGGCCATTCCCATCGGTGCGCATATCGTTGGCAAGGTGCGAGAGCAAGTCGAGAGACAGGTGTGAAAACCGGTAGCGTTGCATTGACTCAGCGTCGAAAGGGCAAATGTGGCAACGCATCCAGGCACTTGCTAGCTTGCAGGAGCGAATGACGTTCGATAAACATGGAGGGGAGCAGGCTGACTCATGTGGTCTTGAGTCAGCAAGCCCTGGAGCTGGTTTTCGGTACCGAACTGGCGACAAGGGAAATGACCAACCTCAGACATCCAACTACGTATCATGTTGATGGCTGATACATTGAGTACGCCCACAAGGCCAACGACCAACAACAAGTCCCCAGGTCGGGACGGAGGAAACACATGCGAGCTATAAAAATAGCAGTGGCAGCGTCACTATTGCTCTCAGCGCAGGCGGCGGTAGCCCAGCAACAGATTTCCATTGCCACCGGCGGCACCGGTGGTACCTATTACCCCTATGGTGGTGGTCTCGCTGAGCTGATCAAGAACCATATCGAAGGTTATGATGCCGTGGCCGAGGTCACTGGCGCGTCGGTGGAGAACATGGGGCTGGTGTGGCGCGGTGATTCCGACCTCGCGTTGGCGCTCGCTGACACCGTGTATCAGGGCTATACCGGGACCGGTGACTTCGAAGGCCGCCAGCTCGACAACATTCGCGCCATCGCCTCGATCTATCCCAACGCCGTACAGATCGTGACCATGGCCGATTCCGGTATCGATTCTCTGGACGACCTGGCCGGCAAGGTGGTTTCCGTCGGAGCCCCGGGCAGCGGCACCGAGCTCAATGCCCGGGCGATTCTCGAGTCCAACGGCCTGACCTATGACGACTTCGATGCTCGTCGCCTCAACTTCAATGAGACCGCTGATGCGCTGCGTGATGGCGACATCGATGTCGGTTTCTGGAGTGTTGGTCCGCCCACCAGCTCGATCCTCAACCTTGCAACGACTAGTGACGTGCGCCTGATCGGCCTGACCGATGAGGAAATGACCAATGCTCGCGAAGAGGAACCGGTGTTCGCTCCCTATGAGCTGGCTACGGGTCTCTATGAGGGTATGGAGGAGCCAGTACAGACGGTCGGCGTACCTAATGTGCTGATTACCAGCAGTGAGATGGATGAAGAGCTGGCGTATCAGGTCACCAAGGCGCTGTTCGAGCATACCGATGAGCTGATTGCGATTCACCCGGCGGCCAACGATACCACGGTGAAATTCTCGGTGGATTCAACGCCGATTCCGTTCCATGCCGGTGCATTGCGCTATTACGAAGAAGCGGGCGCAGAGATTCAGGACAAGCAGCGTCCTTGATGCGTAAGTTCGGAAACTCGAAGTATTTGCTGGGGCGGGCCATCAGGCCCGCCCTGGTTGCGCTGGGGATGGGAACTCTGTCTGGAATCGCCATGCTGCCAGTTTCCGCACAGGTGTCTCACGCTGCATGGTTGCAGGTTACTGCTGAGGATGGCGTTGCCCTGATCAGTGTTCCAATGCCCGAAGGCGCAGGCTGGTGTCTCGCCTGGAACCATTCGGTGGAGGGGTTCGAGGTACTGGATTGCTATCGTAACGTCAGCGATAACATGGTGCTGGAGCGCAGCCATCTCCCGGACTTTGCCGCCGGACTGGACCACGTGCTCGGACGTGGCCGTCAGGTATCGGATGGGGAAGATGGTTACTGGATCGAAGATATTGACGAGCCAGTGCCCGGCAATCGCTATCGCCTGCGCGTTGGAGCCATGCGTGTCGATCATCGCCTGGTCAGTCGTGGCCAGCCGATGCTGGAGACGCTGATCGAGCATGCCCGCGAGACCTGCGGTGATTCGTTGCCGGCATCGCTTCCGGCTGCCGAGACGCCGATCAGCATCAGTGAATTGGCAGCCAATCAGGCGGTGACGGTGGCGTTGGTTCCCTGTGCTTTCGAAAACATTCAGGACGGCGAGAAAATTCAATGCTGCCCCTCACAATAATCATGGCTTGCGGCCGGAATTGTTCCGTATCACAAGCCGGGAGGACCCTTGATGAGTGATACCCCCAGTTCTGCTGTTGTGCCGGGTAACGAAGCCAATCACTCGCGCCTGATACTCTGGGCCATCACGCTGGTGGCGGTGGCACTGTCCCTGTTCCAGTTGTATTCCGCAGGCATCACGCCTCTCGGGCTGTTTTATCAGCGTAGTATCCACCTTGCGCTGATCATGATGCTGGCGTTCCTGATGTACCCGCTGATGGGACCACATCGTGATCGCGGCATCATTGGTGGTGCAATTGATCTGGCGTTCTTCTGTGGTGCGGTCCTGACCGGCGGCTACCTGGCTCTGAACCTCGACGAGATCTTCTCGCGTGCCGGTTTCTGGAGTGAGACGGATATCACGGTCGGGATCATCGCCACGGTCACCGTTCTCGAGGCCAGTCGTCGCGCTGTGGGACTCGGCATGACCATCATAGGCCTTGTCGGCATCATGTATGCCTTCGCCGGTCCTCGCGGTGAGCTTCCCTGGTTGGGGGAGTGGATGCCCGGCATCCTGCAGCATCGCGGCTATAATCTCGATCGCCTGGTTGGCCAGCTTTACCTGGGCCAGGAGGGAATCTTCGGCCTGCCAATGGGGGTCGCTGCGACCTATATCTTCATCTTTGTATTGTTTGGTGCTTTCCTCGAGATCACCGGGGCTGGCAAGTTCTTCATTGATCTGGCTTATGCGGCAACAGGGCGTCAGCGTGGTGGTCCGGCAAAGGCGGCGGTGCTTGCCTCGGCGGGCATGGGCTCGATTTCCGGTAGCGCCATTGCCAATGTGGTGACGACGGGCGCCTTTACCATTCCGTTGATGAAGCGTCTTGGCTACAAGCCACATCAGGCTGGTGGTATCGAGGCGGCAGCCTCGACGGGTGGTCAGATCATGCCGCCGCTGATGGGGGCGGGTGCCTTTCTGATCGCTGAATACACTCGGGTACCGTACGTCGAGATCGTCAAGGTCAGCATCCTGCCGGCGTTCATGTACTTCTCCACGGTTTACCTGTTCGTGCATATCATTGCGCTCAAGCAGGGCATGCAAGGCATGGCGAAGGATGAACTGCCGCAGATGAGCGATGTGCTCAGGAATGGCTGGCACTTCCTGCTGCCATTGGTGGTGTTGGTATGGTTGCTGATGATGAACATGTCGCCGATGCGGGTTGGCTACTACGCCATCGTCTGCATGCTATTGGTGGCCGTGTTGCGCTTTGCGGTGTGGTTCCTGTTCGTGGCTCCGAAGGCGGAAGGGCAGCCGGTGACCGCTGAACGACTTATGCTGGCCTGCCGCAATGGTCTGCTCAAATTTGTCGAGGGGCTTGAGTTGGGCGCGCGCAATGCAGTGGCCGTTACCATGGCCTGTGCCGTGGCCGGTATCATCGTTGGGGTGGTCGGTCTGACTGGGCTGGGGCTCAAGTTTTCGGCCATGATGTTGGCCTTTTCTGGTGGCCACCTGTTGCTGGCGCTGGTCATGGTATTGCTGGCCAGCCTGGTGCTGGGCATGGGGCTGCCGGTGACTGCCAGCTATATCGTACTGATCGTGCTGGTCGGTCCGGCGTTGGCCAATGAGTTCGGGGTGCCGTTGCTGGTCGCTCACCTGGTGGTGTTCTGGTACTCCCAGGATTCCAATGTGACGCCACCGATTGCTCTGGCAGGTTTCGCTGGCGCGGCGATTGCTGGCTCGAAACCGATGGAAACCAGTTTCCAGTCGTGGAAGTTTGCCAAGGGCTTGTATCTGGTACCGCTGTTCATGGTCTACAACCCGGAGATCATCATCGGCGGACCGACTGTGATCGTGATCTGGAAAGGCATTACCGGGCTGCTGGCATTGGGGGCCTTTGCGGCGGTACTGGAAGGTTACCTGTTCACTCGCCTGCCCAATTGGCAGCGTCTACTGTTGTTGCCGGCCATTGTCGGTGTGTTCACGCCATCACTGATCTATGACGTTGGCGGTGCGGCAGTGATGCTGGCAGTCATCATGCTCAACTGGTGGTCGTCACGCAGTAGAGCCGAACCCGCCTGACACGGGGGAAGATGAACTGAAAAACGCAAACAGCCCATGCCAATCACGGCATGGGCTGTTTGCGTATGCGAGTGGCGAGGATCAGAGAATCATGATTGCGGAGACTCGACGCTGTCTTCAGGGGCGGCTTCCGCGGCTTCGGCCGCGCTGGGCTCCTGAATATCATCCACTTCTTCGCTGACGGCCTCGGGGTTGGCCGATTCGACAACTTCCTGCTCGGCGGCATTTGGCTCGTCACCACTGGACAGCAACTGTTCCTGGGCTTGTTGCAGGCTTGCTGTTTTCACTGAACCATCCGGGCCGACCGGATGCAGGATCACGGTGATGGGAGCCTGATCCGAATCGTTGCCGACCTTGACCAGGTTGGCGTCGGTGGTCGTCCACAACAGGTTGCCATCTTCATCATGAATCTGCGCACGCACTCCATGGGCATGGTTG
The DNA here is from genome assembly GCF_001431725.1 of Halomonas huangheensis. NCBI lineage: Bacteria > Pseudomonadati > Pseudomonadota > Gammaproteobacteria > Oceanospirillales > Halomonadaceae > Halomonas > Halomonas huangheensis. The sequence continues at coordinate 843,850 of NZ_CP013106.1, forward strand.
ACCACCACATCGTCGGCAGAGTAGGCGAGAGTGAAGTCAGTCGGTGCCAATTGCTCCACATCAATGGATTTCTCGACAATAAGCTTCGCTGGGGCATCGGCAAGCGAAACGTCACTCAGACTCAAGGTGACCTCGGCGTCTTCCGGTAGCGCTTCGCCACTCTCGGTAAAGCTCAGGGTGCCGGAAATAGTCTGCTGGTTGGCCATAGCGGCCTGTTGCGTGTCGTCCTGGCCACTGTCGGCATTGGCCGTGTCGCCATCCCCATCATTGCAGCCCGCCAGTGCCAGCCCGGAGCTCAATGCGACTATCAGCAACAGGGAGCGTTTCATGGTCTTTCTCCTGATTCAGTTGGCGGTGTAGAACGATTACCCGCCGGGTATTCATCGGCCTCTTTCGGGACAGGTGATGTACTGTGGCAGAGGACTCTGCAACAAGCATGCATCAGTTTGTCGCGATATGGAGACGGGGTACATTTGTGGTGAGGTATACACCCCCTGGCTCTGCTAGACTATGCGGTTTCCCGATCGTTCACTTATTACGGCAAAATAATTGCCGTTGAATCGTTGTTCTCGAGGAGCTGTAGATGTCGTCAAGCCACCCATCACCTCGCGTTGGTGTGATCATGGGATCCAAATCCGATTGGCCGGTCATGGAGCATGCTGCGGCCATGCTGGAACGTCTTGGTGTGGACTACGAAACCCGGGTGGTATCGGCCCATCGTACACCAGACCTGCTGTTCGACTACGCGAAGAGCGCCGCCGAGCGAGGCATTCAGGTGATCATCGCCGGAGCCGGCGGAGCAGCACACCTGCCAGGTATGGTGGCTTCCCAGACCGCGGTGCCGGTGCTTGGTGTGCCGGTCGAGTCAAAGGCACTCAAGGGGCTGGATTCGTTACTGTCCATCGTCCAGATGCCTGGCGGCGTGGCGGTCGGTACCCTGGCGATCGGCAAGGCGGGCGCCACCAATGCGGGTCTGCTGGCTGCGCAGATCATCGGTACCAGTGATGTGACGGTACGCGAGGCGGTGGAAGCCTTCCGCGCCGAGCAGACTCGAAACGTGCTCGATAATCCGGATCCGAGTCAGGCTTGAGTAGCAATGAGGAACAGGACATGAAGATAGGCGTGCTCGGCGCGGGGCAACTCGGACGCATGCTGGCTCTGGCCGGTTATCCGTTGGCCAACCGCTTTACCTTTCTGGATACCACAGGACATCCCAGCGTTGGTATCGGTGATGTCATGATCGATACTGATCAGCGGCACCTCGATAGCTTTCTGGCGAGTGTCGACCTGGTGACCTACGAATTTGAGCATCTTCCGGTATCACTGGTGCAGGCCATTGAGGCCGAGCGTCCGGTGTACCCCTCCAGTGAGGCTATTCGGGTGTGCCAGAACCGTGCCGAGGAGAAGGCGCTTTTCGATCGCCTATCGATTCCCACGCCAGCCTATCGGCTGGTGGAGAGTGCCGAGGCTCTGGAAGCGGCAGCCCGTGAACTGGGCACGCCAGTGGTCGCCAAGTCGGTCACTGAAGGCTATGACGGCAAGGGCCAGGCGGTGCTGCGTGACCCGACAGATGCCGCTGAGGCCTGGCAACGGATCAACCATCCACGTCTGATCGTCGAGTCCTTTGTCGATTTCGTGCGAGAAGTCTCGATCATTGCCGTGCGTGGTCAGGACGGCCAGGTGGTGTTCTATCCCATGGCCGAGAATGTCCACGTGGATGGCATCCTACGCTATTCACTGGCGCCGATGCCGGATCTGGACGAGGCGGTTCAGCATTGTGCCGATGGCTATATACGCGCATTGCTCGATGAGCTGGACTACGTTGGGGTACTGACGCTGGAGCTATTCCAGTGCGCCGATGGCAGTCTGCTGGCCAACGAGATGGCTCCGCGTGTGCATAACTCGGGCCATTGGACCATGGATGGCGCAGTAACCAGCCAGTTCGAGAATCATCTGCGTGCGATCCAGGGGCTGCCGCTGGGCGATACCGAAGCGCTGGCACCGACCTGTATGGTCAACGTGATTGGTCGCGAACCCGACTCGGCCGAAGTGCTGGCGATCAAGCATGCGCACCTGCATCGCTACGACAAGAGCGAACGTGCCGGTCGCAAGCTCGGTCATATCAATCTGGTCGCTGACAACCATGCCGAGCTGCTCGACAAGGTGCGCGCCTGCGCAGCGCTGGTGCCGGATGCGCCTGAGGTACGCTTCAGCTTCGAAAGGGGATAAAGCGCTACAGCTTCAAGAGGGAAGAAGGAAGTAAGGAAGAGGGGAGAGGGCAGAGTTATAAGCTGTAAGTTATAAGCGGTAAGTGCCCCCTGACCCCCGGCTTCTGCCCGTACTCCACGGGTTGGCACTGGACTACTCAGGGTCTGCAGCTCGGACTCACGGCTTCCGGTTACGGTTTTCCTCTTTCCTCTTCCTTCTTACACGCCCATCAACAGCCAGCTCGCTGCGCCACCACCGACCATCAACAGTACAAACAGGATCAGCGCCAGTACGAAGGGTTGCCAACCGAGCGCCTTGAGGCGCTCGATGCGGGTGCCGATCCCTAGCGCAGCCATGGCCATGGTCAGTGATAACTGTCCCAGATTGACCAGACCGTCGTGGACCACTCCCGGCATTGCTACCAGGCTGTTGACGCCGATCATGACGATGAAGCCCAGTGCAAACCAGGGAATTACCAGCTTTGTCCGGCCGTGTTCTGCTGTTTCCGGGACGTGATGACGCAGCCACCATTGGCCGACGATCAGCAGGAAGGGCACCAGCATCATGACCCGCATCAGTTTGACGATCACCGCATTGGTCAGCGCCGCAGGCCCCACGGCATCCCCAGCAGCGACGACCTGAGCAACCTCGTGAATGGTGGCACCGATATAGATACCGAACAGTTGCTCATCGACGCCCAGCCAGGCATGAAGCAGTGGATAGGCCAGCATCGCAACCGAGCCGAACAACACCACGGTAGCGACCGCCATCGAGGCTGCAGCAGGCTTCGAACGAATGGTTGATTCAGTCGCCAGTACAGCAGCGGCACCGCATATGGCGCTACCGGCGCTGGTCAGCAAGGTGGTTTCCGGGTCCATGCCCAGTACTCGCGTTCCCACCAGATAACCGACAATCAACACCGTGGTGATCACCAGTGCATCCAGCACCACCACCCGTGGACCGAGTTCAAAGACCTGGTGGAAGGTCAGTGACAGGCCGAACAGCACGATGCCTCCGCGCAGCAACCAGCGAGTCGCAAAGTTGAGACCTGAATCGGTGTGGGTCAACCATCGCTGGAGCGGCAGGTTGCCGACAATGATGCCGAGCAGCAACGCGAACACCAGCGGACTGATACCCAGTGGCTCGAACATTGGCAAGTGGGCGAGAGCGGTTCCGCCGAGGGTGAGCAGTGCGCACAATACCAGGCCTTGCCACATGATGATGATCCTTGTCGAATTGCATGCTTGGCAGTCTAGAGTTGTTTATGCTGTAAAGTTATCAGCAAATAACGAAACCCTAATTCGGTAAAACCGATATGCGATCTCACATCACGCTGCGTCAGTTGGAAGTCTTCGTTGCCGTGGCTCGACTGGGGACGGTCATTGCCGCTGCAGACCGGCTCAGCCTGTCGCAATCGGCGACCAGCCAGGCGTTGTCAGACCTCGAGCGGCAACTTGGCGTGGTGCTGTTCGAACGTCCGGGCCGGCGATTGACGCTCAATGACCTCGGTCACCAATTACTCCCCAGAGCGGAGCAGATGCTGGATCAACTGCAGGAGTTTGTCGTTGCGGCACGTGAGCCGGATGATGCCCTGCAAGGCAAGTTGGTGATTGCTGCCAGCGCTACCATTGGTACCTACCTGTTGCCTCCGCTAGCCGGGAAGTTCGGTGGCCTGCATCCGGCAGTCGATCTACGCCTGCGGCTACGTAATACCGGTGAAGTGATTGCCGATATCCAGCGTTTCGAGGCGGATCTCGGGTTGATCGAGGGGCGCTGTCACGAGCCGGGGTTGGCCAGTGAAGCCTGGTGTGAGGATCGTATGCAGATTGTCTGTGCGCCAGATCATCCGTTGGCCGAGGGGGGAGCCATCGATGACGAGGGGCTCAATCGCGAGAGCTGGATTCTGCGCGAGCCCGGTTCTGGCTCGCGAGAAGTGCTGGAGGCGGCGGTGTTGCCAAGGGTTACGCGATTAAGGGTAAGAATGGAGTTGGGGCAGCACGAGGCGATCAAGCAGGCCGTTGCTGCGGGACTCGGCCTGGGATGCTTGTCTCACCTCAGTGTACGTGGCGAGCTGCAGCGTGGTGAGCTCAAGGCGCTGTCACATGACCTGCCGCTGACTCGGCATTTCTCACTGGTATGGCACCCGGGCCGCTATCGCAGCCCGGTATGGCAGGCCTTCAAGGTATTCCTGCTCGAGCAGGATACGACGAAGCCAGACGCAAGGTGATGACAGCCAGCACCGGGCTTCAAGCACGCTACTCTTGCACCGAGCCCCCCTCTGCCAGGCTTTTGTCCATGAGCGATGGAGCGACACTGGTCAGCTCGTAGCTCGTAGCTCGTAGCTCGTAGCTCGTAGCCAATATTACGGATAGGCCGCGCGTCCCAGGTACAGCAGAATGGCGGCGATGACGGCGAAATGAGCGGGGTACCAGGCCAGCCACATGCGTCGCGGCATCTTCCATTGCACATTGGGCACCAGGCTACAGGCACCGGCAGCCAACGCCAGCACAGTCAGGGTTGTGATCACGGTGATCGACTTGGCCATCTCGGAGCTGTTCATCATCCCTGCCAGCAGCAACACGGGCAGTGCTGCCAACAAGGCGCCGAGACGCTGCAGCGGTGAGTTGCCGCCGCGCTGAATCTGACCAATGGCCAGCGTGTAAAGCGGTACCAACAGTAATCCTTCGTGGCCATACTCGAACCAGAAGCCAGCCACGTACCAGGCGGCGATGACGCCAAATGTTTCCAGTGACAGTCGGACGAGGCCAAGCTCGCCGCGGGCCGTGCGTTGCGCGACCTGCTCCAGCCAGTGTCCGGCCATCAGGCCCAGCGCTAGAGTGAAACAGATGTTGAGCTGGAATATCGCTTCGCGTGGCATCAACTGATAGGGCAGTTGGGCCACCAGACCAATGACCATGATCCTGCGCGCATAACGCAGCGGATCACGGGTGTTGAACAGTCCATGCCAGGCGACCATGCCAGCAAACAGCGGGAAGGCGATGCGTCCGATACTGCTGTCGACCCAGCCCATTCCCCACGCATCGGTGGCCAGGTAGCGAGCAACATGGTCAAACGTCATGGTGATCAGTGCCAACCACTGCCCCCAACCCGTCCATGCTGAAGAGGGGCGCAGACGTTGCGCCTGTGTAGCAGTGGCATGATTCATCAAGGACTCCCGGATATTCCAATCGCCAGATAGACTGATCTGGCGGCCATGAGTTCAACGACGAGAACAATAATGACAAGAAGGTAACAGTATGCGTAATGGATTTGGCTTTGACCTGCGCAGCATGGAGATCTTCGTCGAGACACTTGAACGTGGTAGCCAGAGTGCTGCAGCAGATCATCTGGGGCTGACACAGTCTTCTGTATCCCACTGTCTGGCGACTCTCGAGGAAGCCCTGGGCCTGGCGTTGTTCGAGAGGCGATCACGTCCCCTCGAACCCACCAGCGCGGGTCGCTTCTTCTATGACCGCGCTCGCCGCTTGCTCAGCGATGCCCGAGACACGCGACGCGAATTGATCTGCGGTGCCTTCGGTCAGTTGCACCAGATGCGTCTGGCGCTGGTCGATTCGCTGGCCACCGCCGTCGGTCGTCCGCTGATCGAGGTCATTCGGCGTCATACACGGGATTATACCCTGACCACCGGACTATCCCATATGCATGGGCATTCTCTGTTGACCCGGCACGTCGATGTGATCATTTCCGATGACCGGCTGGAGAATTACGACGGGCTGGAGCGTCATGCTGTACTGCGAGAGCCCTTTGTTCTGGTATTGCCGCGCGATTGGCAGGGGCCGGCCAATAATCTGCGTTGGTTGTCACGCCAGTTGGAGTTCATTCGCTATGTGCCTCACTCGTTGATCGGTCAGGCTATCGAGCGGCACCTACGCCTGGCGAACGTCGAGCTGTCGGCGCGGATCCATCTCGACAATACCTGTGCGCTACTCAAGACGGTCAGTGATGGCACGGGATTTACCATCACCACACCTCTGTGTCTTTATCAGGCAGGACTCGATCACCTTCAGGTGCGGGTAGAACCGCTGCCGGTCGCGCCGCTTGAACGTGAGCTGACACTGGTGGCGAGGCGTGATGAACTGGGCGGACTGCCATCGCAACTGGCTCGAGATGCACGGCGCCTGCTGCGTGGCGCTTTTGTCGAGGAACTGGAGACGTACTTGCCCTGGATGGTGCCACAGCTATCGCTGAGTGATGGGTAACGAGCCGTGATGACACTACCTGCATCACGCCATACTGCGCTCGTAGCTCGTAGCTCGTAGCTCGTAGCTCGTAGCTCGTCGCTGGTAGCTTGTAGCTTGTAGCTTGTAGCTGCCCTATTTCGGTGCAGTATCGATTTTATCGATAGCGGCACTCGCGTTGAAATCGATGCAAATGGCGGTTTCGTTACGCTTGAACCAAGACTCAGGTAAATCCGCCAGGTCTTCGGGGAGAGCCGTATATGCCGGCAGCGATACGCCTCTATGTGCGCTATGTCGATCGCTTCAATCGTCGCGTCGGCCGTATTGTCATGTACCTGATCTTCATCATGATCGGAGTGTTGCTGTATTCCTCGGTGTCACGCACCGTGCTGGATCAGCCACTGCTGTGGAGCGTCGAGGTTTCACAGTTTCTGATGGTGGCCTATTTTCTGCTCGGCGGCGCCTACTCGATGCAGCTTGGTGACCACGTGCGCATGGACCTGTTCTACACCCGATGGTCTGTGCGTACTCGGGCCTGGGTTGATGTCTTTACCATCCTGTTGTTGATCTTCTTCCTCGTAGTGCTGATGGCTGGCGGTATATCCAGCACCAGCTATGCCATCAAGTATGGTGAAACCAACTACTCCTCCTGGGCACCGCCGCTGGCGCCAATCAAGGCGATCATGACCTTCGGCGTGCTGCTGATGTTGCTGCAGAGCATCTCGACGTTGTTCAAGGATATTGCGCGGCTGCGCGGTGAGCGCCTTGACGGAGATGACCTCGACGAGGAGCAGCCGTCATGAACTATGAAATGATCGCGCTGACCATGTTCTCCTCGATGATGGTGCTGTTGCTCACCGGTCAACGGGTGTTCGGCATGATCGGCTTTGTCGGTGCCGCTGCGGCCCTGGCGCTGTGGGGGAACGGCGGCATGGAGATGCCGTTCAGCGCCAGTATTCAGTTGATGAACTGGTATCCGCTGTTGACGCTGCCGCTGTTCATCTTCATGGGCTACATGCTGTCCGAGTCGGGCATTGCCTCCGAACTTTACGAGATGTTCCACGTCTGGATGGGCAACCTTCGCGGTGGACTGGCCGTGGGCACCATCGGGTTGATGGTGGTGGTTTCGGCGATGAATGGCCTGAGTGTTGCGGGGATGGCTATCGGCGCGACCATTGCGCTACCGGAGCTGTTACGTCGTGGATATGACAAGGTCATGGTGACCGGTGTCATCCAGGCGGGCAGCTCGCTGGGCATTCTGGTACCGCCCAGTGTGGTGCTGGTGCTCTACGGCATGATCGCCCGGCAGCCGGTCAGTCAGTTGTGGTTGGCCGGCGCCATTCCGGGGCTGATCCTCGCGGGTATGTTTGTCCTCTATATCGTTGTCCGCTGCCGTATTCAGCCGAGTCTGGGGCCCGTACTCCCTGAGCAGGAGCGCAATCTGCCGTTGAGCGAGAAGCTCGCGCTGTTGCGTGCCGGCATCATGCCGTTGGCGATCTTCTTCTGCATGACTGGGCTGTTCGTGATGGGCGTGACCAGCCTGGTAGAGAGTGCTGCCGTAGGCGCGACAGCGGCGACCATTGCCGCAGCGGCCAAGCGTCGGCTGACGCTGGCGGTCATCGAGACCACGGTGCGCAGAACACTGGGCATCACCTGCATGTTCATGTGGATCATTCTTGCGGCGCTGTGTTTTGGCGCCGTATTCGATGGTCTTGGCGCCGTGCGTGCCATTGAATCGGTATTTCTTGATCGTCTGGGTCTCAGTCCGTGGCAGATACTGGTGATGATGCAGTTGTCCTACATCCTGCTGGGCATGTTTCTCGACGACACCGCCATGCTGGTGATTGTGGCACCCCTCTACGTACCGCTGGTCATCAGCCTCGGCTTCGATCCGATCTGGTATGGCGTGCTCTATACCATCACCGTGCAGATCGCTTATATGACGCCGCCGTTCGGGTACAACCTGTTCCTGATGCGCGCCATGGCACCGCCCGAGGTCAGTCTGGCGGATATCTACCGTAGCGTGTGGCCCTTTGTCGGCATCATGCTGCTGGGACTGGCATTGATCACGACATTCCCGCAGCTGGCGCTGTGGCTACCGGAATTGGTGCGTGATTATTGATTACTGACAACGAGGTCGTAGCTACCGGTTTGCAGCTACCGGTTTACAGCTACCGGTTTACAGCTACTGGTGAGTGATTACTGGGCAGGAAACGTGGCGCTCCCGCTGCGCTTCCGTGCAGTGAAAGGGATCGCTGAGCGAGGCCGCAGGGCTTGCTGGCGACCATGAATGTTTGATGCAGATAACTCGTACAACATAAGAACCTGCAAGGAGACTGTCATGACCAATCGCCGCGATTTTCTCAAGAAAGCCGGGCTGGCAACTGCAGCCACGGTAGGAGCGACGAGCATTTCGGCACCTTATGTTCACGCCCAGTCGAAGACACCGATTCGCTGGCGACTCCAGACCTATGCTGGTCCCGCTCTGGCGGAACATGTCATCAAACCGTCGATTGATGCCTTCAACAAGGCGGCCAATGGCGAAATGGAGATCGAGCTGTACTTCTCCGACCAGTTGGTGCCCACCGGAGAGCTGTTCCGGGCCATGCAGCGAGGCACCATCGACGCGGTGCAGAGCGACGATGACTCGATCAATGCGCCAGTGGATGTCTCGGTGTTCGGTGGCTACTTTCCCTTTGCCTCGCGTTATAGCCTGGATGTACCGACATTGTTCAACCATTACGGCCTCAAGGAAATCTGGGAAGAGGCATATGGAGAAATTGAAGGGGTCACCTGGCTGGGTTCCGGGTCCTGGGATCCCTGCAACTTCGTTACCCGCGAGCCGATTCGCAGTATCGAGGACCTCAAGGGCAAGCGTGTGTTTACCTTCCCCACGGCCGGACGTTTTCTGAGTCGCTTCGGGGTGGTGCCGGTCACCTTGCCCTGGGAAGATATCGAAGTCGCGATGCAGACTCGCGAGCTTGATGGTATCGCCTGGGCGGGGATCACCGAGGCCTATACCGTGGGCTGGGCGGATGTTTCCAGCTACTACCTGACCAACAATATCTCTGGAGCCTGGGCAGGATCCTATTTCGCCAATAGTGAGCGCTGGGATGAACTGCCGGATCATCTCAAGACCCTGTTCCGTATGTGTATGGACAGTTCCCACTACTATCGTCAGCACTGGTACTGGTGGGGCGAGGCCCACTACCGCACTAAAGGTGGCAAGCTCGAGCTGACCTCGATTCCCGAAGCCGAGTGGCAGACCATTGAAGACGAGGCGTTATCGTTCTGGGATGAGATTGCCGAGCAGAGCGAGCGCAACGCGCGGGTGGTGCAGATCCTCAAGGATTATCGCTCCACCATGCAGAATGCTGGCCCTCCGTACCGCTACTCCTGATGAGCAACACGATGGCGCCGTCTGCGGATGGCGCCATCGTGAAAGCAGAGTCGAGGCCCGGAGATGGGCTCGGGAGCTGATGTGAATTCAGTAGCTGGTGTGAATTCGGGAGACAAGCATATGGCGCAACTCAATCCACGGGATGTGCGTAACGTCGAGGACGCCCGGCGTATCGTCGAACAACGCGGGCTAAGCCACGTCAAGGTCGGAATGTTCGACCTCGATGGCGTCATGGTTGGCAAGTATATGCAGCGCGACAAGTTCTTCTCGGCACTGGAAGGCGGCTTCGCTTTCTGCGATGTGGTGCTGGGCTGGGACAGCAAGGATGAACTCTACGACAACACTCGCTTCACTGGCTGGCATACCGGGTACCCTGACGCCAGCCTGCGCATTCTGCCGGACAGCTGTCGCGATTTGAGCCTCGAAGGCGACATGCTGTTGTTTCTGGCGGAGTTCACCGACCGTGCTGAACGGATTTGTCCACGAGGTCTGTTGCGTCGGGTGCTGGCTCGGGCTGAGACCATGGGCTTCAGCGTCAAGGGCGCGCTGGAGTACGAGTTCTTCATGTTTCAGGAAACGCCTGAGTCGGTACGCGAGAAGGGTTTTCGCCATCTGCGCCCACTGACGCCGGACATGATGGGTTACTCGATGCTCAGAAGCTCGGTACACGCCGAGCTCTACCATGAGTTGCTGGCTTTGTCGCAGTCGATGGATTTCCCCATCGAGGGGTTGCACACCGAAACCGGGCCGGGGGTACTGGAAGCCGCGCTAGGGGTCGACGAGGCGCTCGCTGCTGGTGACAAGGCGGCACTGTTCAAGACCTTCACCAAGGTCTGGGCACAGCGCCGAGGGTTGATGGCGACCTTCATGGCTAAATGGTCACCGGATTATCCTGGCCAGAGCGGCCATATCCACCTGTCACTCTGTGACCGAGATAGCGGTGCCTCGGCCTTCTACGATGGCTCGGCCGAGCACGGCATGAGCCGCATCCAGCGTCAGTTTGTGGCAGGACAGCAGCGTTTGATGCCCGAGTTTCTGGCGATGTTCGCGCCGACTATCAACAGCTATACCCGTCTGATTCCCGGATTCTGGGCGCCAACCGATGCCACCTGGGGAGTCGAGAACCGTACCACGGCGCTGCGAGTGATACCGGGCAGTGCCAAGGCCCAGCGTGTCGAGTATCGCTTGGGTAGTGCCGATGCCAACCCTTATCTGGCGCTGGCTGCGGCCATTGGTGCCGGGCTGCACGGCATCGAACAGAGCTGGGAACCGGACGAGCCAGTGACCGGGAATGCCTATGAGGTCGAGCATCCAGCGCACCAGGCCTTGCCTCGCACGCTATGGGATGCCGCGCAGCGGCTCAAGGCCTCGAGTTCTGCACGGACGCTGTTCGGTGATGAATTCGTCGAGCATTACGCGGCGACACGCGAGTGGGAAGAGCGTCAGTTCCGACGACATATCACGGATTGGGAGTTGGATCGTTACTTCGAAATCATCTAACGGCCCCCTTTCTGTCACCGATATCGGTGCAACTGATCAGGAGCCGCGAACACCGCACACCGTGCGTGTTGCCGGGAGAGGAAGATGGTAATGCAGCAGACAATTTCTCCAGTGGATGGATCAGTCTACGTGGAGCGAGAGCTGGCCGACGTCGGGACAATTGAATTGGCCCTGGGCCGTGCAGTAGCTGCACAACGCGCCTGGCGTGAGGTATCGGTCGCAGACCGGTGCCGGTATTGCGCGGCGATGGTCGATGCCTTTGTCGCGCGTCGTGATGCGTTGAGCGAAGAACTCAGCTGGCAGATGGGGCGGCCGATTAGTCAGGCCGGAGGGGAGATTGGTGGCTTCGAGGAGCGTGCACGCACCATGATTCGCCTTGCCGAGTCGGCGTTGGCACCGATCTCGTTGGCGAACAAACCCGGGTTCACGCGTTACATCACTCGCGAGCCGCTGGGGGTGTCGTTGATCGTGGCACCGTGGAATTTCCCTTTCATGACCGCGGTGAATGCCGTGGTACCGGCGATCCTCGCCGGCAATGCGGTAATTCTCAAACACTCTGCCCAGACACCATTGTGTGCCGAACGCATGGCTGAAGCCTTTGACGCGGCAGGACTTCCCGAAGGGGTATTCCAGTTTCTGCATATGAGCCACAGCGCAACGGAGGCATTGATACGCGACCCGCGTATTGACCATGTGTCCTTTACCGGCTCGGTGGCCGGCGGCGAGATGGTCGAGCGCAATGCCCAGGGGCGCTTCATCGCCACCGCCCTGGAACTGGGTGGCAAGGATCCGGCTTATATCCGTGCCGATGTCGATCTCGATGCGGCGGTGGATGGAGTGATGGACGGCGCCTTCTTCAACTCGGGGCAGAGTTGCTGTGGTATCGAACGCATCTATGTCCACCGGGATATTCATGATGCCTTTGTCGAACGTGCCGTGGACTGGCTGCGGCAACTCAGGCTGGGAAACCCAACCGACCCAACCACAACGCTGGGACCGCTGGTCAAACCCGCAGCGGCAGATTTCGTGCGTGGCCAGATCGAGGAGGCGGTTGCGGCAGGAGCACGGGCCTGGATCGACCCCGGTGATTACCCATTGTCGGTACCGGGGAGTGCCTACCTGGCACCACAGTTACTGACCGGCGTCGACCATTCGATGCGGGTGATGCATGAAGAGAGCTTCGGGCCAGTGGTTGGTATCATGCCTGTTGTAGATGATGACAGCGCGGTGGCGTTGATGAATGACAGTGAATTCGGCCTGACAGCCGCGGTATTCACCCGTGATCTCGAGGTAGGCGAAGCTCTGGCACGACGCCTGCAGGCCGGCACCGTCTTCACCAATCGCTGCGACTATCTTGACCCGGAACTGGCCTGGACAGGTATCAAGCAGTCGGGACGTGGCTGCTCGTTGTCACGCCTTGGTTTCGACACCCTGACCCGCCCCAAATCCTTCCATCTCAAACACGCCTGAGGTGATCATGAGTGATATCTCCTGTTACGCCACCAACTGGAACTATCCGTCGTCGATCCTCTGCGGAGCTGGCCGTATTACCGAGCTGGCGGATCAATGCCGCGAACTGGGTATGGCATCGCCATTGCTGGTGACGGACCCTGGGCTGGCGGCCTTGCCGATGCTCGGCGATGTGATCGAGCAGTGCCGTGAGCGAGGCGTCACCGTAGCAGTATTCAGCAATATCAAGGGCAACCCCACCGGAGCCAATGTGATCGACGGCGTCGAGGTCTTCCGGCGTGGCGGCCATGACGGCGTGATCGCTTTCGGTGGCGGCTCGGGACTGGATGCTGCCAAGGCCATTGCCTTGATGGCCAACCAACGCGAAGGTCTGTCGCTGTGGTCTCTCGAGGATGTGGGTGACAACTGGAAGAATGCTGACGCCGGCGCTATCGTCCCGGTCGTGGCGGTGCCGACCACAGCGGGCACTGGTTCGGAGGTCGGGCGTGCATCGGTGATCACCGACGATAGTGCCCACGTAAAGCGAATCATCTTCCACCCAGGCATGGTACCGGCGCGGGTCATCCTCGACCCAACCCTGACCGTAGGCCTGCCCCCTGCGGTGACCGCAGCTACGGGCATGGACGCGCTGTCTCATTGCCTTGAGGCGTGGTGCGCTCCCACCTACCATCCCATGGCCGAAGGTATCGCCGTCGAGGGCATGCGCCGGGTGCGTGATTACCTACCACGCGCCTGGCACGATGGAGAAGACCTCGAGGCGCGACTCAATATGTTGGTCGCCTCGAGCATGGGGGCTACCGCTTTCCAGCGTGGTCTGGGCGCCATGCATGCATTGGCGCATCCGTTGGGTGCGTTGTTCGACGCCCATCACGGCACGCTCAACGCGATCCTGATGCCCTATGTGCTCAAGGCCAACGAACGGGCCATTGGTGAGCAGATGGTACGCCTGGGGCGTTATCTCGATCTGCGTCAGCCCGGTACTGGAGCAGTGATCGACTGGGTGTTGGATATGCGCGAGCGCCTGCAGATTCCGCATGCTTTGAGTGCGTTGGGTATCGATGACAACCAGGCCGAGAAGGTCGGTGAGATGGCAGTTGCTGACCCTTCTTCAGCAACCAACCCGATTGCCTTTGACGCAGATGGCTATCGCGATATCTTTCTTGCGGCACTCAACGCAAGGCTATAGGGGAGACGCTGATCAACTATCTGCACCGTTCAATCGCATTCTGGCCTGAGCCATGGATGTGCTGTATTGAGTAACCTTTTTCAATAGACCCGGGCTGGGAGGCGGATATGCGAATTGGCTTGCTGCAGTGTGATGATGTTGCCGAGGAACTGCGCGACCGCCATGGCAACTATCCGCAGATGTTTGCTGATCTGTTGGGCAGGGCGGCTGTGCAGCAAGGGATTGAACTGGAATGGCAGGTATGGCGCTGCCTGGACGGTGATATTCCCGAGGATGTTGATGCTGTGGATGCCTGGCTGACGACGGGCTCGAAGTTCGGTGTCAATGATGGCCTGGCATGGGTGGAGAAGCTGGAGGGCTTTGTCCGCCAGCTATGGGTCGCAGGAAAACCCCTGGTCGGCATCTGTTTCGGCCATCAACTGATTGCCCGCGCGCTGGGCGGCGAAGTGATCCAGAGCCCGAAGGGCTGGGGGGTGGGCCTCTCGTTCAACCAGGTCAGTGAACAGCAAGCATGGATGACGCCTTCCAGCCATGCGCTTGATCTGTTGGTCAGCCATCAGGACCAGGTCACCAGGCTACCCGACAATACTCGGGTGCTGGGCGGTAGTCCGTTCTGCCCCAATTACCTGATTCAGGCCGGTGACTGCTTTCTGGGCGTTCAGGGACACCCGGAGTTCAGTCCTGAGTACTCCCGTGATCTCATGCAGCTGCGGCGATCCCTGGTGGGGGATGCCCGCGTTCGCGAGGGGCTGGCCTCTCTCTCGTCAGAGATCAATGATGATCTCATGGCACTCTGGATCCTGGCGTTCATGCGCGAGGCCATTGCCCGCCAGCAAGAGGCGGGCAATGGGCGTGTCTGACGTCATCTGGCGTGGCGCAGGATCCGCAGCCCATTACCCACTACCAGCAGGCTGGCGCCCATGTCGGCGAAGACTGCCATCCATAGCGTCGCGTGGCCGGTCAGGGCGAGGGCCAGAAACACCACTTTGATCCCGATGGCCAGGCCAATATTCTGGAGCAGTAGGCGTCGTGTGGCCCTCGACAGTTCCACCAGTTGCGCCAACTTGCCGAGGTCATCATCCATCAAGGCAATGTCGGCAGTTTCGATGGCGACATCGCTGCCGGCGACTCCCATGGCGATGCCGAGGTCGGCACGCGCGAGGGCGGGTGCATCGTTGATGCCATCGCCGACCATGGCAGTGGTCATGTGACGCGATTGTCGATCCAGATAATCGAGCTTGTCTTCGGGCAGCAGCTCGGCGCGCGCCTCATCGATCCCCAGTTCCGCGGCAATGGCTTCGACGCGAGGTGCGGTGTCGCCACTGAGGATGCTGATCTTGAGTCCCAGAGCGTGCAGGCGATCGATGGCCTGCTGACTGGTAGCGCGTAGAGCATCGGTGATGCGGAAGGCTGCCAGTAGTTCGTCACCACGCCCCAGCCACAGGTTTGATTGGTTCTCGCTGCTATCAAGTGCTGCTTTTTCAAGTGCTATACCGTGCTCCCTTGCCAGGCGCGCATTGCCCAGCCATAGCGTCTGTTGCTGATATAGACCGACCATGCCACGCCCGCTGCGCTCCTCGACCTGTTCAAGCTCAGAGAGCGGGCTGCCCTCCAGATGGGCGGCGACCGCCATCGACATGGGATGGTTGGAGCTGCTGGCAAGGGACAGGGCGAGGCTGGCGCACTGTTCACGAGAGACGTTGCCCAGTGTCTGCCAGTCACCGACTTCGGGCCTGCCCGCAGTCAGGGTTCCGGTCTTGTCGAGTACCACATGCGTCAGCCGCTGGGCCTGTTCCAGGAAAGCACCGCCCTTGATCAGAATCCCCTGGCGTGCCGCCGCAGCGAGCCCACTGACGATGGTCACAGGCGTCGAGATCACCAGCGCACAGGGGCAGGCAATCACCAGCAGCACCAGCGCGCGATATACGCCATCTAACCAGGGACCGAGTCCCAGCAATGGCCAGCCGACCGCCGTCAGAAGTGCAAGAACGAAGACGGCTGGCGTATAGATGGCAGCGAAGCGATCAATCAACTGCTGGGTTGGTGCCCGCCGCGCCTGGGCTTGTTCCACAGCGTGAATGATGCGTGCCAGGGTGGTGTCGGAAGCGATGCGTGTCGTACGATATTCCAGCTCGCCGGTAAGATTGATGCTACCGGCATGCACCTGGTCGCCGGGTTGCTTGTCACGTGGCAGGCTTTCGCCGGTGATGGCTGATTCGTCGAGTGATGGATAACCACGAGTGATTTCACCGTCCAGCGCCAGTCGCTCGCCAGCGCGTGTACGTAGTAGGTCTCCGGGTTGGACGAGCTCTGCATCGATCTCGCGCCATTCACCATCCGGCTGTTGTACTCGGGCACGGGGCGGCGCCAGGTCAAGCAGGCCGCGAATGGCTTGCCGGGCGCGGCTCAGTGAGCGTGCTTCGATATGTTCGGAAACCGTGAACAGTACCAGCACCATCGCTGCTTCGGCCCAGTGGCCGATCAACAAGGCGCCGGTAACCGCAACACTCATCAAGGCGTTGATATTGAGGTTGCCCTGGCGGATGGCAATGAAGCCCTTGCGCCAGGTATCGAGCCCGACCAACGCGATGGCCGCCAGCGCTAATATGGCGAGTCCCCATTCGGGAACTTGACCGGTCCATCCGAGCAGCTCTGCCGCCAATGCCATACCGCCGGCGATGATCAGCTTCAGCCAGGGAAATGCAGGCTGTTCTGGGGCCTCCTTCACGTCACGCTCGGCCCGTGGACTCATGCCCGCCTGGCGGATACGAGTGAAAACTGCGGTGGTGTCGATGCCGTTGTGCAGGATTTCCAGGCGACGATCGATGAACTGGAAATGCATTTCGACGATGCCCGGCAGGTCATCGAGAGCCTTGCGTAACTGACGTTCCTCACTCGGGCAGCACAGTTCGTCGATGATCAGTGCCAGGCGCTGTACATTGCTCTCGCCGGTGCTGGTGTTCTCGGCCGAGCTGGAGGACTGTGACGCGCAGCAGCTGCCGCACGAGTTTCGAGCAGTGTTGGTGAGCTCTTCCGAGGATGAAGTATGGCTGGGCATCATCAATCTCCATTTGCGTTGGCTGATTGAATGACACACCCTGTAGTGACTATAGAGTCAAGCCCTTGCCAGGCATGACCAGTAGCAGACGCAGAGGAGTGACAGATGAAGATTGGAGAATTGGCCAGTCGCACCGGCTGTTCGGTGGAAACACTGCGCTATTACGAGCGGGAAGGGATATTGCCGGAACCGGCGCGTAGTGCCGGTAACTATCGCCTCTACGGTGAGGTGCATGCCGAACGTGTCGATTTCATCCGTCACTGTCGCGCCCTCGACATGACTCTCGACGAGGTACGCACGCTACTCGGACTGCATGATCATCCTGAGCAGCCCTGTGACGAGGCAAATGCCTTGATCGAAGAACATCTCGAGCATGTCGCGCTGCGCATTGACCAGCTTCAGCGTCTGGAACATCAATTGCTGGCATTGCGCCAACGCTGTGCCGGACATGGCACCACGGCGGAATGCGGCATTCTGCAGGAACTGGCGCAACCGGTGAAGGATCGCGCCGTGGCGGAGCCGCATGTGCCGGGGACTCACGACGTTCGTAATTGAATCGCAACCTGAAGGTCAGAGCCCCGGCGTGTTGGGGTCAATCAATGACTGGACGGTAGCACCCAGTCCTTGCGCGGGAAGTGGCAGGTATAGCCGTTGGGCAGGTGCTGCAGGTAGTCCTGATGCTCTGGCTCTGCCTCCCAGAAGTCTCCGACCGGCTCGACCTCGGTCACCACCTTGCCGGGCCACAGGCCTGAAGCATCGACATCGGCGATGGTACGCAACGCTTCCTCACGTTGTGCATCGTTGACGTAGTAGATCGCTGAGCGATAGGACATGCCTCTGTCATTCCCCTGGCGATTGATGGTGCTCGGGTCGTGAATCTGGAAAAAGTATTCCAGCAGGCGACGGTAGCTGATCACCTCGGGGTCGAACAGGATCTCGATGCCCTCTGCATGGGTACCATGATTGCGGTAGGTCGCATTGGGCACATCTCCGCCAGTATAGCCAACCCGCGTGCTGTCCACTCCGGGCAGTTGGCGAATCAGTTCCTGCATGCCCCAGAAGCATCCTCCCGCCAATACAGCGCGCTCCAGTGCCATTGTCATACCTCCTCGACTTGATTCAGATATTCACCATAGCCCTCGGCTTCCATCTCTTCGCGATGAATGAAGCGCAGAGAGGCGGAATTGATGCAGTAACGCAGTCCACCATGCTCCTGAGGGCCATCAGCAAAGACGTGACCGAGATGACTGTCACCATGGGTTGAACGAACCTCGGTACGAACCATGCCATGTGACGAATCACGTAGTTCATTCACATAAGCCGGCTCAATGGGCTTGGTGAAGCTCGGCCAGCCACAGCCTGACTCATACTTGTCCGATGATGCGAACAGTGGCTCGCCCGACACAATGTCGACGTAGATTCCGGGTTCCGTATTGTGCAGCAGCTTGCCGGTACCAGGACGTTCGGTGCCACTTTCCTGAGTAACTCGGTACTGTTCCTGGTCCAGACGGGCAATTGCCTCGGGGGACTTGTCGTAGCGCTTCATGGGCTCTCCTGGTGATAGGTGAAGGTAGAGCAGATGGCAGCATCGCCTTGTGCTGCACATATGAGTCGTTAGCGCTCAGTAAATCCTTACGACTCAATTCGTCAGACCTTCA
This sequence comes from Halomonas huangheensis, assembly GCF_001431725.1. Lineage (NCBI taxonomy): Bacteria > Pseudomonadati > Pseudomonadota > Gammaproteobacteria > Oceanospirillales > Halomonadaceae > Halomonas > Halomonas huangheensis. Next base: position 862,529 of record NZ_CP013106.1, read on the forward strand.
CATCGTTGGCTGTTGAGGGCGTTCCCATGACGATATAAGTGGGGGCAAGGGAGAGAAAATCAAAGGTAGCGATGCGTTGCCGCAGCATCAGGGGAGGGAGAAAAGCAACGGCGCCGGTAATAACCGGCGCCGAATGCAGAACGAGTGTGTGCAGGGAGACGACAGCGCACCTGATCATTGACAACAGGCACTATGCAACCACCTGTTCAACAGCGAATCACTCGCTGAAGTAGCGCTGGAAGATCTCGTCGTAGGTACCATTTTCCTTGAGGGTCGCCAGTGCCTGGTTGAAGGCATCCGCCAGTTCCTGATCACGCTTGCGGAAGGCCATGCCGAAGCCGTCACCGAAGTACTCCTTGGGTTCGGTGATCTGCTCGCCTACCACCTTGTATTCACCGGACTCGCTGTCCAGCAGGGTCGATTTACCCACCGGATAATCGAGGAAACCGATGTCGACACGATCAGCATCCATGTCGAGGACCAGGTCGTCGGCGGTGCCGTACCGCTTGATCTCAGCGACGTCGCCGTACAGGTCAGTCACATAGTTGTCCTGCAGAGTGCCGCGCTGGACACCAATGGTCAGGCCGTCGAGGTTGCTTTCGTCGGGGGTTGCCATCTCGAGATCCGCCGGAGCGAACCAGGCAGAAGGCGGCGTGAAGTACGGCTCGCTGAACAGCACATGCTCGCGGCGTTCGTCATTGATGGTCATCGACGACATGATGGCGTCGTACTTGCGCGCAGCGAGGCCGGGGATGATACCGTCCCACGCCTGCACGACCCACTCGCACTGGATACCGATCTCGGCGCACATGGCGTTGCCCAGGTCGATATCGAAGCCGGTCAGCTCGCCTTCGGGGGTCCGGTATTCCATGGGCTCGTAGGGGACATCGACGCCGATACGGATATCACGAACCTCAGCCTGGGCGGTAGAAGCCAGAATGGCGGTGCCAAGCAACCCTGCAGTGAATAGTTTGCGTAATGTCATATGGGGAAAACCCTTGTTGTTGATGGAGCGTCAGCGGGACGCATCCCATTCACCATAGCGAATGGGATGGCCCTGCGGAAGAGGGAAACCAATCATATCGGACGTTGGTTTCCAACGGTTGTTTGACGTTGGTGTTTCATTCACTCGCTGGTCTTAGATGGGCCAGCAGACGTTTCTCGAGATATCTGAATAGATACAGGATAGCGAACGTCAGGCACAGATAGATGCCGGCGACCCATAGATAGGGCTCAAAAGGAGCATAGGTACGGGTCACGATAAAACGCGCGGCACCGGTCAGGTCCATGATCGTCACCACACTGGCCACGGCGCTGGCGTGCAGCATGAAGATCACCTCATTGCCATAGGCGGGCAGGGCACGTCGGAAGGCACTGGGCAGGACGATGCGCCGCATACGCAGCCAGTAACCCATGCCATAGGCCTTGGCTGCCTCGATCTCGCCGCGCGGGGTGTTCTTGATCGCGCCACGGAAGATCTCGGTGGTGTAGGCCGCGGTATTGAGCGTGAAGGCGACCAGCGCCCAGACGTGAGCCTGGTCTACAGCATCCCAGTATTCCCAACCCCTGAATGTGTCGATGCTCGGCAGCCCATAGTAGATCAGATAGAGCTGTACCAGCAGCGGTGTACCGCGGAACACATAGGTATAGGCATAGATCGGCAGGCTGACCCAGCGATGTTTCGAACTGCGCCCGATAGCCAGTGGCACGGCAAGGATCAGGCCGATGACCAGCGAGGCGAACACCAGCTGCACGGTGGTCACCAGACCTTCACCGTAACGAGACAGGTTATCGACAGAGAGGATGGTGTGATCGGCCAGCGCGGCCTGAAAGGTACTGAGCCATTCCATCAGTCTTCTCCTCCCACAAAGCCGGTGTCATAGCGCTCCTGCAGGCGGCTGAAGCCCCATTCGGAGACACTGGCAATCGCCAGGTAAACCAGCGCCACGATGCCGAGAAACAGGAACGGCTGGTGGGTCTGCTTGGAGGCTTCCTCGGCGACACGCACCATATCAGTCAGGCCGATCACCGAGACCAATGCCGTGGTCTTGAGCAGTACCATCCAGTTGTTGGACAGGCCGGGCAGGGCATGGCGCATCATCTGCGGGAAGCGAACGCGGCGAAATACCTGACCGTGGCTCATGCCGTAGGCACGCCCGGCCTCTATCTGGCCGCGATCCACTGCAAGAAAAGCGCCGCGGAAGGTCTCGCCCATGTAAGCGCCGAAGATCAAGCCAATGGTGATCACACCGGCGATGAAGGAGTTGATCTCGATATACAGATCCCAGCCATACAGCGCATAGAGCAGGTCGGTGATCTTGTTGAGGCCAATCTGTGCGCCGAAGAACAGCAGAAACATCATCACCAGATCGGGCACACCACGAATTATGGTGGTGTAGAGCGTGGCGATACTGTGTAGCACGCGGCTGCGTGACATCTTGGCGCTGGCGGTGAGCAGGCCCAGCAGCAGTGCCAGCAGCAGCGAGAGTACGGCCACCGTGATGGTAACCAGCGCACCCTCGAATAGACGCGGAGCGTATTGCAACAGGTCGGTCATGGCAGTCTCCTTGCCGCGAAATCAGCGATTGGGGGCGAGGAATTGCTTGAGTCGCGAGGAGCTCGGATTACCCAGCACCTGGTCTGGCGGTCCGGCTTCCTCGACCTCTCCCTGGTGCAGATAGATGACTTGAGTGGATACATCACGAGCGAAGGCCATCTCGTGAGTCACCACGATCATGGTTCGACCTTCCTCGGCAAGATCACGCATGACCTTGAGCACATCTCCGACCAGTTCGGGATCGAGGGCTGAAGTGGGCTCATCGAACAGCATTACTTCCGGGTCCATCGCCAGTGCACGGGCGATGGCCCCACGCTGCTGCTGACCACCTGACATCTGTGCCGGGTAGTAGTTGGCACGCTCGGCCAGGCCAACCCGATCGAGTAACTCCATGGCATGCTGAATGGCGACCGATTTGGGTTTTCCCAGCACCTGAATGGGTGCTTCGATGATGTTCTCCAGCAGGGTCATGTGTGACCACAGATTGAAGTTCTGGAATACCATCGATAGTTTGGCGCGCATGCGCACCACTTGTTTCCAGTCGGAGGGCTCGTAGCCGTGCCGAGTCTTCTTGAAGGTAATCGGTTCGCCATGAACGATGATCTCGCCGGCGTCGGGTTGCTCCAGCAGGTTCATGCAGCGCAGGAAGGTGCTCTTGCCCGAACCGGATGAGCCAATCAGTGTGATGACGTCACCCTTCTGGGCTTGCAGTGACAGACCCTTGAGTACGTGGTTGTCACCAAAGCTCTTGTGGATATTGCGCACTTCCAGCGGAATGGGGGTATCAGCCATGAATCGGGCTCCAGATCAGATCGGTTCACCAGGTAAGTAAACCGCTAAGCGCAGGCTGGCGCGAAAAGGGGGGGATTCTAGCAGGCTTGTCGCGGTGCAACACCGCGTCGCGGGAAGTGTCTTGTTAGACTTTTGTCTAATGAGAGATGTCTGGTTATCATTATAGCTCTCCAACTTGTTGTTATTAAAAAAAGTTATTAAAAACCATTATTGGAAGATGTTATCAACAGCCGCTGATCGTGGTCATTGATGCAACAGGGCATCACTCGGTGATTTCGATATCCTGGCTTTCCGGCGTTGTGGGTTGATGAATCAGTTGCGTCGGTTCTACCAATAGTGCGGCGCGGGCACCGAGTTCGACATTGGCATTGGGGAATACCACCCGTAGTGGAGTGTTCCCGACGATGGTGGCACCGGTCGAGGCATCTTCGGCGACGGTTTCACCACAGCCGAACTCGGTAAAGTTGGGGGTATCATCGGCGAAGCACAGGCGGAAGTCCTTGCTTTCGCGGAACACCTCAACCGCGACCTGAAAGCCGATCAGCTCTTGACCATCGCCCGCCTCAGGCCGCGCACCTGCGATCAAGGCATCGAGCATAGCCCCCATCTGCTTGAGGCTGCTGAGGTCATTGTGACCGAACGGCAAGGCCTTGCCGAGTTCGAAGGTAAAGGCCTGGGCCTGATGGTAATGCTTGCTGTAGTGCGAGAACGTCCAGCTATGCTGATGTTGCTTGAGCGCAGCCTGGATACCCGCACCGGCTAGCCAGTGCCACTGTTTTTCGTCTGTCGCGGACTCCGCGAACGGGTCGACCACAAAGCGTGGATACTGGCTGTCACGAATCGCCGTATGCAGATCGTAATGCAGCCTGGGTAGGCCGTGGTGCTGTGCGTAGAAGTGATCCACGGCTCTCATCAGCTCGCGGGCACGATCCGCTTCATCGCCCGACAGGTCGAGCTCACGCTTGAACAGACGATTGAGATTGGTCTCGATGAAGCGCGTGCCACGCCGAATAGCTTCCAGATTGCCGAGAATGACCAACACCGGAGCACCGAGTTGGTTCAACCCTGCCTCAAGGCGCGCCAGACTCTCGCCCAACAATTCGATGGGAGCGGTCTCGTTGCCATGAATACCGACTGAAATCACCGTGGCTCGAGCATCGACACTGACCTGATCGGGAGTCAGGTGAAGAATGCCGGGACCGACGATAGTGTAGCGTCCACCCTCAAGCACGCCCTGACGATGTTGTGGTGTCCCTTGATCGAGACTGAGGGTCAGCCAATCAGCGAGCATCTTGACCTCGCGAAGGGAATGCCGCGGCTTTATCAATCACTGTCATTATGGTGTCTCCTGATCCTGCCGGCTCGTTCTCACAATATCTGTGGGATGGTATGCCTGCACGGTAGTGAGATCACCATCCAGCCTGAATCCGCCAGCCACAAGTGGCAGCGTCGAACTGGTGAAAGCGTCAGGTGAGAAAATGAAAGGTTGAGACTCGACGGCTGAGCCGCCGAGCCGAAGACCTGGCGTCAAGCACCGCGGGTATTGGTATAGAGGGTGTAGATGGACTGACTCGCCGTCATCAACAAGCGATTACGGTCCTCACCGACGAAACAGACATTGGCGCATACCTCGGGCAGCAGAATGCGCCCGATCAGCGTCCCGTCTGGACTGAAGATGGTAACGCCATCAATGCCTTCACCTCCTGATGTACCTACCCACAGGTTACCGTCCTGATCGCAGGTCAGGCCGTCATAGCCTTCTTCACGGCTTTCTACCAGGCGCGCGGGGTCAGTCAATGACTTGCCATCTTCACCCAGTGTGAAGCGGGTAATGGTGGCGGGTTCATTCGGATGGTGAGAAGGGGCTGTATCGGCAATATAGACGCTGCGCTTGTCTGGGCCCAGGGCGATACCGTTGGGTTTGAACAGCTCCGTGGTCAACACCAGCGGTTCGTCCATGCCGTCTTCCCAGTAGTAGACCGCGGTTTCCAGCTCCAGCTCACGCTCTGCGCCTTCATAGTCAAAGTGCGCGCCATAGCCCGGGTCGGTGAAGATGATGCCACCGCTTGCCAGGCAAATCAGATCATTGGGTGCATTGAGTGGCTTACCATCGTAACGTTCGGCAAGCACACTGAGACTACCGTCCCACTCGTAGCGCACTACTCGGGCGGGAGAATGCTCGCAAGCCACCAGACGGCCCTGGGCATCGAAGGCGTTGCCGTTGGAGTGCCCAACCTTGTGGCGTAGGACACTGACTTCGCCAGTGCTCTCATCCCAACGCATCTGCAGAGCGCGTGGGATATCGCTGAATACTGCATAACGACCGACGGCATTCCAGGCCGGGCCTTCCAGCCATAGACCGCCTGTCCACTGACGCTCCAGCGGAGTGTTGAACAGCACATACTTCTTGAAGCGGTCATCGATGACCTGCCAGGCATTATCGGGATAGCGTGAAGGCGCAGCGGAGTGTGCAAAGACGCCGGGCACCGCCGCCATGGCCGTCAAGGCGGCAGAAGCAGTGAGAAACTGGCGTCTTGCGAGGGGCATGGAATGCGTGTCGGTGGAGTGGTTATTGTTGGGCTGGTTATTGTCGGACTGGCTGTTCATGGCACTGTTCTTCCCTGGCTGATGGATAAGAGTCGGGGCGACAGTCTCAGGGTATGTAGTATCCATGATTTTGTATGTTATACATTTTGCCGATGTCACCAGCGCCAGTCATTCAGTGATCGGTGGCGACGACTCAAGCTATCAAGTTCGGTCAGGCAACACAGAGCAGGCCTCTCCCTGTTCAACATCCAGCAGTTGCTCCACTGGAAAGTCGAGGTTGCGAGCGCGCTCGACGAGCTGCTGGCGAGTATCCATATCCAGCTGTGGGGTGCGAGACAGAATCCATAGATAGTCCCGATCCGGACCGGTGACCAGTGACCACTGCCCCTGTTCGTCCAGGGCCAGGATGTTGTAGCTGGCGTAGAAGGGGCCAAAGAAGCTGACTTTCAGCCGCCCTTCATTGGCATCGCCCAGCGGATAGGCCTTGCCTTCGGCCACATCGATCTCACCATTCTCCAGATTGACGCCACGATTGATGACACGCACACCGCCGTCCTCGCGTAGGGAATAATCTGCGGTCACACAGTCAAGGCCTTCCTCGAAGGAATGGTCGAATCGGGCGATCTCGTACCAGCGGCCGAGATAGTCATCGAGGACAAAATCATTGATTGGCTGGGTTCCCTTGGGAATACCCGTGCAGGATGCCAGCGTGATGGTTGCGAGCAATGCCATACCTGAACGCCAGAGCAGGGTGGAGTTGGTCATCAGGAATCCTTGCTGTGGGGGAGGATATCGCCGCCGATAGGTGCACGGCCGGAGTGTGATGCCGATAATAAGCATGTACAACAATAGTATGCCGGAGATTCTCGGGAAACCAGGCCATACATTGAACGAAAATAATGGCGAGGGAATGCATGAGTGAGCAAGACAGCAATAGCACCGCCGGCGTGGATCGGCATTATGTGGCAGATGACCCGCAATCACTTGTGGCACGCCTGCGTGATGCTTTTATTGACGCTGGTCTTTCCCCTGACCGGCTGACACCGGCGCAGATTGCCGGGATCGACCAACTGCATCTCGGCGGACGCGGGGCCAGTCGCAGCCTATTGGCGTTGGCAGATCTGACGGACATCTCGCGGGTGTTGGATGTGGGCTGTGGCACTGGCGGCGCCAGTCGCATGCTGGCAGCAGAGTTGCGGTGCCAGGTGCAGGGTGTCGACATCACGCCCGCTTTTATCGAGGTGGCGCGTTGGCTGAGCCAGGCGTGTGGACTTGCTGACCAGACCGAATTTCTGTGCGCAGACGCTGCCGAACTGCCGGTGCGATCCAGCAGTATCGCAGTGGTGTGGTGCCAGCATGCGCTGCTCAATATGCCCGACCGCGACGCGGTGCTGAGTGAATGGCGGCGAGTACTGACCTCGAGTGGTCTGGTATTGCTGCATGAAGTGGTGTCTGGGGAGAACACTGAACCCTTGACGCTACCGGTCCCCTGGGCACGACAACCTGAGCATAGCTGCCTTGAGTCACAGCAGGAGCTCGAGCAGCGACTGCGGAGCGCAGGCTTCCAACTGCGAACACTGATCGATGTGACGGACCAGGCGCTGGCCTGGCGGAGCCACCACGGTAGGCGTGAACAGCAGGAAAAAGCCGTTGAGCGCCCAGCATTACCCGGCGCCCAACTGCTGTTTGGAGAAGACTTCATCGCCATGGGGCGAAACCTGCAGGCCAACCTGGCTGATGATCGCGTCCGCGTTATTCAGGGGGTGTGGGAGAAGGGCAAGGGATAAGAGGAAAGGGCGGAGAGGGAAGAGGTGGTGAGTACACCACCTACAAGAGTGTCCCGTTTCATTGGGCCATGACAAACACTACCGGAGACTGTCTTTCTGTCTTCTGCCCTCTTCCCTCTGTCTTCTACCCCTGTTACCCCTTCTCGATTCGCTCGCTGATGGCTTGTCCCAGACTGGCGGTGGTGCCGGTGCCGCCGACATCTGGTGTCACTACATTGCTGTCGGCTTCCTCGAGAACTGCCTCGATAGCGGCGAGGATCGCATCGCCGGCGTCCTTGTGGCCGAGATGTTCGAGCATCATTGCGCCAGACCAGATTTGACCAATCGGATTGGCGATGCCCTTGCCGGCAATATCCGGGGCGCTGCCATGTACCGGCTCAAACAGGCTGGGGAATTTTCCTTCAGGATTGATGTTGGCCGAAGGGGCGACGCCGATGGTGCCGGTACAGGCTGGGCCGAGGTCGGAGAGGATATCGCCGAACAGGTTGCTGGCAACGACAACGTCAAACCAATCGGGGTGCATCACGAAGTTGGCGGTGAGGATGTCGATATGGAACTTGTCGACGCTGACTTCCGGGTATTGTTCGGACATTTCGGCGACGCGCTTGTCCCACCAGGGCATGGTAATGGCGATGCCATTGGACTTGGTGGCCGAAGTCAGTTTCTGGCGCGGGCGCTGTTGGGCCAGCTCGAAGGCATATTTCAGTACCCTGTCGACGCCATGGCGGGTCATGACCGTTTCCTGAATGACCACTTCACGTTCAGTGCCTTCAAACATGGTGCCACCGACACTGGAATACTCACCCTCGGTGTTCTCGCGCACCACATAGAAATCGATATCACCGGGCACTCGGTTCGCCAGCGGGCTCTTGATGCCGGGCAACAGGCGACAGGGGCGCAGGTTGACGTACTGGTCGAACTCGCGCCGGAATTTGAGCAGCGAGCCCCACAGCGAAATATGGTCTGGCACCTTTTCCGGCCAGCCGATAGCTCCATAGTAGATGGCATCGAACTCGATCAGCGTCTGGTGCCAGTCATCCGGTAGCATCTTGCCGTGTTCCAGATAGTAGTCGCAGCAGGCGAAATCGAAGTGGGTCAGTTCGATATCGATATTGAAGCGACGTGCGGTGGCTTCCAGAGCGCGTACGCCTTCTGGCATGACTTCGGTGCCAATACCATCACCTGCCAGTACTGCAATGCGATACGTCATAGCCGGGCTCCTGAGGCTGTTTGTTGAGATCAGTTGTGGGTTGTGAGTGGTGCCGTGAGTGCTGCAAGGCATTCTGACTGGCAGTCTAGCGCTTTACCGGAACTTGATAATCGGCGTAAGGTTCAAATCATTGTTTCCTTTAGGTGGATAATGATGGCGTCTCTCGATGATCTAGCCTTCTTCCGTCAGTTGGCCAAGGCCGGGAACCTGACCGCTACTGCGCGTGATCTAGGGCTCTCTGTCTCGGCAGTAAGCAAGCGACTCAAACAACTCGAGGCGCGTCTGGGAGTAGAGCTGGCGACACGTACGACTCGCCGTCTGACGCTGACTGCGGAAGGCGAACGTTACCTGGTGCGCGGCAGCGAACTACTCGAGGAACTCGCCGAACTGGAGGAGGGCCTCGGTGTGGATCGCGAAGCGCTCGCCGGCCCTCTGCGCATCAATGCCACCTTCGGTTTCGGGCGGCGACATATTGCACCGCTGCTGTCTGAATTCTGTCTGTTGCATCCGGCGATCGAAGCCTCGTTGGAGCTGTCCAACTTCCCTGAACCACTGGTCGATGGTGTGGATTTGGGTATCCGTATTGGCCAACCTCCGGATTCGCGCTTGATCGCGCGACGGCTGTTGGCCAATCGGCGCGTACTGTGTGCCGCACCGAGTTACCTTGAACAGCACTCGGCGCCGATACTTCCACAAGACCTGGTGCGCCACGCTTGCCTGGTGCTGCGCGAGAACGACAGTGACTATACTCAGTGGAGATTCGTCAATGTTGATACTGGGCAGGAAGCCTCGGTCAAGGTCTCTGGACGTCTGGCCAGTAACGATGGAGAAGTGATCAAGCATCTCGCGCTGGAGGGCCACGGCTTGATGTTGCGCTCATCATGGGATGTCCACCAGGAGTTGGCGAGGGGGAGTCTGAAAGCTCTGTTGCCGGGGTGGCGTGGAGTACGTGCCGACTTCTTTGCTGTCTATCCCCAGCGACGCCATATTCCGGCTCGCCTGCGTGTTTTCGTGGATTTTCTGATGGCTCGTCTGGGTGAGCGAGTTCCTGATATATCGTGAACGGACAGAAGCGCTACGAATCGAGCCGTTTGCGGTCACTTGTATCGCGGCGGCACAGAACCCTCCCCTGGTGGATGGGCGGTTATGGTGTGCAGGTGTATGATCCGCTGTCAGGATCTGGGTTGGCACCCGGTCGAGATTCTGAACACCATCTGCCCGACAAGGGCAGTCCACTCACCAGGCCCGGCATAAGGAGACTTGAACGACCGTGAATGTGTTGATGTTCACCAACACCTATCTGCCGATTGTCGGCGGGGTCAGCGAGTCGGTTCAGCGTCTCAAGCGGCAGCTGCAGCAGGCGGGGCATCAGGTACTGATAGTGGCCCCGCGCCTGGAAGGGCAGCCGAAGCATGAGTGCGATGTGGTCCGGGTTGCGGCACTGCAGCAGTTCAACGGTAGCGATTTCTCGATACCGGTGCCGATTCCCGGCCAACTGTTCGACGCCATCGAGGCCTTCGAGCCGGATATCGTGCACTCGCATCATCCGTTCCTGCTCGGTGATACTGCTGCCCGAGCTGCGGATACCTACGGCCTGCCGCTGGTGTTTACCCACCATACCCTCTATGAGCATTACACCCACTATGTACCGGGGGATTCGTCACGCATGCAACGCTTTGCCGTGGCTCTGGCGACCCAGTACACCTGGCTATGTGATGAGGTGATTGCGCCGAGCGAGAGCATCCGAGATCTGTTGACGACGCGTGCTGCCAATCCGGACGTTTCCGTAGTGCCCAGTGGGGTAGACACCGCATGCTTTGCTATCGGCGACGGTCTTTACTGGCGCCACCAACTGGCAATTCCCGAACAGGCACGTGTCATCGGGCATCTTGGACGCCTCGCGCGTGAGAAGAATCTGGTGTTTCTGACTCACGCGGTGTGTATGGCGCTGCAGCAGGACCCCGAGAGCTGGTGGCTGCTGGTTGGGCAAGGTGACGCGCGGGCGGAGATGGAAGAGATTGCAACCCAGTATGGTGTGATCGAACGGGTTCGCTTCACGGGTCGACTCCAGGGACAGGAGCTTATCGATGCGTACCATGCCATGGATATCTTTGCCTTTGCTTCCTGTAGCGAGACTCAGGGAATGGTGATTGCCGAAGCCATGGCCACCGGGTTGCCGGTGGTGGCGCTGGACGCTCCCGGCGTACGCGAGGTTGTTGTGGATGGCCGCAATGGCCGCCTGTTGCAGCACCCAGATCCGGCGGCCTTCGCCCAGGCCTTGCTGGAGTGCATGGGTAGCGAGCAGGTAGCGGTGATGCGCGAGGCGGCACTGACGACCGCCGCGGCATACGATGAAGCGCGTTGCGCCCAGCTCTGTCTAGGTGTCTATCGCCTGGCGATTGCCCACGGTGGTCCCTTTACCCACGCCGATGACGGTGGTTGGGAGCGTGTCCGCAATCGTCTGGGGGCGGAGTGGCACATGATCTGCCATCGCGGCCGCCTGCTGCGCCACCTGGTGCGTGATCAATGGCGTGAGGACAGGCCTTCGTGGTGGCCCGGTAAACGCGACGAGACCGAGCTGCACGGTGATTGAGTCTCGCCTCAGCGCCGGCGGCTGCGGGAGGTGCTGTTCTCGGAGGTGCTGTTCTCGAAGGAGTTGTTCTCGGAGGTGGCGTGCCGAGCAGGTGCGCGTAGGCGCTTGCGTCGATCAGCCCACAACTTGAGCGCGGCAAGCACCGCGATACCTATCACCAGGCCCCCGAGGGCATAGAGAATATCCGTCTTGCTGTCGGCGGTGATCAGTTGGCCCAATTGACTGCCCAGCAGTGTCACGCCTGCCAATCCCGGTACGATACCGATGATCGATCCGAGCATGTAATCACCGAAGGGAAGCCGAAAAGCTCCCGCCATCATGTTGGTCAGCGTGAAAGGCGCCAGTGGCAGCAGGTTGACCAGCGTCATGGTGCGTATACCGCGCCCGGACAGATAGCGCGTCAAGCCATGCAGGCGCTTTCCGCCATAGCGCAGCAGGGCATCACGACCGATTCTACGCCCCACCCACCAGTTCAACACAGAGGCACTCAGGGTTCCTGCCAGTGCATAACCGAACCCCCACCAGGGGCCGAAGATCAGTCCGGTTGCCGCCACCAGCAGACTCAAGGGAAACATGACCAGCGACAGTCCTGCATAGACCATCATCACCACCAGCACTGCCCAGGGCTCGTCACGCCAGACCAGGCTACCCCTGGCAAGGGCCAGCAGCGCATCCACCGTCAGTACATCGTGCATGGCCAGCCACTGCCACATCACACCAAACATGGTCAGTGTCAGCAATATGACTGCGGGAATTATCCAGCGTCTTGTCATGAAGAAGCCCTTGTAGAAAATCTGGTCATGAAGCGCTCCGTTGTCATGAACCCCTCTGCTGATAAAGGACTGCTGATAAAGGACTGCTGGTCGTAAGGAAGCTTACGTAGTGGAACTTCCCCACCCCTCTGGATGCTGATGCCAGTCATGCGGAGTTTGATGAAAGTAGCGGCAGAGCAGGGAATATAGACCGGGGTAAGCTTCACGCAATTGGAGCGGAGTCGTGAAGAAATGTTCGCAGCAGACCGCGAAACATTCGCCGGGGTGGCTCGCGGCATAGTCGTCGATGGGCGTTGGTTGGCCGTTATCGAGGCGAGCATGCAGATCGTCCCAGGTGGTCATGAATTCTCGGTACCAGTCCTGGGGGGAGATATCCGCCGGTAGTGGCGGGAAGCCATCCGCATCCATTGAATTACCCATGTCCAGTTTGTGGGCGAACTCGTGGATCACCACATTGAAGCCATCCAGCCTGCCGCTGGCGATGACATCCGGTAATGCCAACACCACGGGGCCTTGATGGAAGGTCTCGCCTGCACGTTGATCAACAAATTGGTGCACCACTCCAGCATCATCGATTTCCTCGACCTCGCGGCGAATGACATCCGGCAGAATCAGAATTTCGTGAACATTGGCCAGGGCGTCATGGTGCTCACTATCGCTCCAGCCCAGGCTCAGCAGACAGGCCTGGGCGGCGATGGCAAGACGTTGGGCATCGTCCAGTGCGGCAGGTGCGAGGTTGGCATGCAGACTCAAATGCTTGTCATGCAGAAATTGCCAGGCACGATGCCCCAGACGCGATTGCTGTGGCTCAGGGAGTTGCGCCAGCAATGGGTAACGCTGGCAGGCCTGATGCCAGGCTGCCTCGGGAAACGGATGGCGGGCGCAGAAACGTTGCGCCCGCCAGTGTTTAAAGCTTTCCCACACTAGCTATCTTCCGAATCAAGCGAGCCCAGTTTGTGTGACCAATCGCGTAGACGCAGATCAAACAGATCCTTGCGGCGATCCTTGAGGTTGGTCACTGAGCCTTCATTGCGAACGATGGTCAGCCGTGACAGATCAAGATCGGAGAACATGATCATCTCGGTATTGGGGGTCGTTTCGGCCATCACCGCATCGTGAGGGAAGGCGAAATCGGAGGGAGAGAACACTGAGGACTGGGCGTATTGAATATCCAGGTTCTCGATGGATGGCACGTTGCCGACACTGCCGCACAACACGACATAGCACTCGTTTTCGATAGCACGTGCCTGGGCACAGTGACGCACGCGCAGATAGCCGTTCTTGGTATCGGTCCAGAAGGGAACGAACAGCATATCCATGTCCTGATCAGCGAGCAGACGGCCGAGTTCGGGGAACTCTACGTCATAGCAGATCAAGATGCCGATACGACCAGCGTCGGTATCGAAGACCTGCAATGCCTCACCACCCTCGATCATCCAGTCGCGACGTTCCTGGGGTGTGACGTGCAATTTTGCCTGGCGTTCAACAGACCCATCACGATGGCACAGATAGGCAACGTTGTAGAGTCGCCCGTTTTCGCCTACCTCGACCATCGATCCGGCAATGATGTTGATGTTGTAGGCGACTGCCATGCGTGACATCTCGGACTTGAAGCGCTCGGTAAACCCGGCGAGAAAGCGGATCGCAGCAATCTGATCCTGTTGATCTGCACGCTCCTGGAGACCCATCAGCGGCGCATTGAACAACTCCGGGAACACTGCAAAATCACTCTGGTAATCGGCCAGCGCATCGACGAAGTATTCGACCTGTTGCAGCACTGCCTCGACTGACGCAAATTCGCGCATCTGCCACTGCACCGCACCCACTCGCACCTGAGTTGGGCGGCTCTCGAGCATCAGTTCGGCAGGCTCATAGAGAATGTTGTTCCATTCCAGCAGGGTCGCATAGCCCTGAGACTTCTCGTCTTCGGGCAGATACTTGCGCAACAGGCGCTTGACCTGAAAATCGTTGGCCAGTTGGAAGGAAAGGATCGGATCGTGCAGCTCCTTGCGCGCCACCTTGTCAATGTACTCGGTGGGTGACATCTCGTCTGCCACCAGGTGGTACTCGGGGATACGTCCGCCAGCAAGAATCGCCTTGAGGTTGAGTTGACGACAGACTTCCTTGCGGGCCTCGTAAAGCCTTCGGCCCAGGCGGTAGCCTCGGTACTCGGGGTCGATCAGTACATCGATGCCGTACATGGAATCGCCATCACTGGCGTTCTGGATGGTCTCACGCTGACCGATCAAGTCGTCATAACGGTGTGGGTTGGAGAACTGTTCATAATCGACTTGCGCCGTCAGTGCCACGCCTATCAATTTGCCATCGTCTTCGATGACGATCTGGCCGTCGGGAAATTCATTGATCAGCCGGTCGATGGTGAGCTTCGGCCAGGCGCCGCCGATATCGTGATAGACCCGATCCATCAGCGGCTTGAGCTGAGGGTAGTCATCGGTGGTCAAATTACGAAGATTAAGCTGCAGATCATCGATTGGCATGGGGCGAATTCCTCCTTCTGAGGCGGCAAAGTCTATCATGATCCTGCCGCGTGGCAGGGCCGGCAGCGGCGACTCCCGCATTTCGGCAAAGTCGCATAAGAGCACGTAGGGCGGGGTCGGAACCGCATCGGCTAGCGTGTGTAGCGACAGGAACCTGTGTCAACCAGCGGCCGGTTGACCAACTGTGCCAACAGCACCCCGCACAGTACCAGCAGGCCTCCGCTGAAATGGTACGTCGCGAGTCGCTCGTCGAGCCAAAGCATGGCAATCAGCGCACTGAAGACAGGCATCAGATTGATGAAGATGCTCGAGCGGCTGGCGCCGATATGTCGGATGGCGGTCATCCACAGATAGGTGGTGATGATCGAGGCTGGGATGCCGGCATAGGCAATCAGACCGATATTGTCCGAACTGATCGGTGTCATTGGTCCCGATAGGTAGCCCGGCAGCAGGAACAACGTGGCGAAGACCGCCTGCATGTACAGCATGACCCAGGCAGAAATCGACATGGCCCAGCGCTTGAGCATTACCCCATACAGGGCATAACAGATCGCTGCGATCACCATCAGGCCATCACCGGTTGCTACATCAAGGCGGGTCAAGGCACCGGGATTGCCACGACTGAGTAGCCACATAACGCCTATCAGCGCGACGATGCCGCCGCTGATGCCGCCCCAGGTGGGTGCCTCACGCAGCACCAGAGCACTCAGCAGGATCGTCAGCAGCGGCACCATGGCTGCCAGAATCCCCATGTTGGTGGCACTTGTGGTAGCAGCAGCCATATAGGCCAGCCCTTGCCACAGCGCCATACCGAGTAGCCCGAGTACTGCCAGACGCCACCATTGACGGCGAATCTCATTGCGTTCCCGCCAGACCCTGGGTAGCACGCAAGGCGTCAACACCAGTAGTGCCAACACCCAACGCAGAAAGGCGATACTGCTGGGTGCAATGGTGCCTACGGTCAGTTGATTGATGGTCATGTTGCCGGACCAGATCAGCACCGCGCCGAGAGGTGCCAGTAAAGCAAGTGGTGGCATCGAGACATCCCTGTAGCCATGGAAGAACCAGCGACCATCATAATCCGAGCTATGAGCTATGAGCTATGAGCTATGAGCTATGAGCTATGAGCTATGAGCTATGAGCTATGAGCTATAGGTTGTAGGCGAGGCTCGCTGCTTGCGGTCTACCGACAATTCCGCTTTGCCTCTTCAGTAGTTCCCTGGCGGCAGTTCGTGCTGATTATCGTATTCTTCAGTAGTGGTCCATATTCGAATCATACGAGCCAATACAACAATATTCGCCGGGAGTCAGGTAACGATGGAGTACATTCGGAAGGCTTCGCGTCCAATCTGGAAGGTAGCGCTGGTTGCCTTGTTGTTGACGAGCTTGCCAGTGGGGCAAGTGCTTGCCGGTACTGGATCTGCCGCTCCACAGACTGTAGAAGCTGTACAGGATGATCCTTATCAGCAGGCTGCAGCGGAAATACGGGCTATCTATGAGGCGCACCTGGACACTCTCTCCGACGACAAGCAGCGCCATTACGGGCAACGCCTCTGGCGGCTGACCGGGGACGCCGACTACCTGGCTCTCAATGAAGCTTATGGTAAGCAACTGATGGCAGAGCTGGCGGATTACGATGCTGCTGTTCATAGCGAAGAAGGCATTACCGAGCGCAATCAGCAACTGCTCGAATCCTATGCTACGGATTCAGAAAAGAACCGCCTCCGCCGCGCCATGTTCAGCGAGCGGCCCGAGATGTTGCTGCCGACTCGATTACTGTTTCGTCTCGCGCAGGCCCACTACCACGGTTTGCTGGACAAGATATCTCCACAAGGATTGGCACGACTGGAAGCTGCAGTGATGTCTGTGGATTGGCAGGCCTTCCTGACCGATCCTGATGTTCTCTCGATCTATGCTGCTCAAGTGGCAAATGATGTCGCCTTTCTTCATCAGTTGGGACTGGTCGACCTGCGTAGCGATGTTATGCATGCGTTCCAGAAGCTCTATCCTGAAGAGCGTATTGCCACTCTGTCACACGCGGAATACCGTAACTGGTTGTATGGCATGACGCATATCGTGATCGCCTACAGCCACTACTATCAGCGTCTGGTGCCTGAGAGTGAGGTGTCATGGATCATTGATGCCTTCCAACGTGAAGGGCCAGGCCTGGTGGACTCCGTCAAGGAAGATATTCTGGCAGAAATCGCCTTGTCTATGCAGCTGGCAGGTCGTGAAGACCTGCCATTGGTTGATATGATTCGCGATCATCTTCTTGAAGTGCGTGATGCCGAAATTGGCATTATTCCCGGTGATGATGGTGATCTGAGCCTGAGTGATGGTGAACATCGAAATGTGCTGGCTATCATGGTGCTTGGCTGGAGTGGCCAGCTGACTCCCGGGCCTGATCTCGGTGATTGGTGGCAAACCGGACGTTTCGAAAATAGGCCTGTGGTAACTCCCTGAGTTGCTGGTTCAGCTGACGCTCAATGTGTTGATAAAGCTCATTGAGGTCACCAATCATATCTTGAGACGCTTGCTGATTATCGATGTAGAAGGTTCCACGAGTACCACAGTAGTCGATCATTGTACTGACGCGCTGGAAGTGAAACCCGGATAATGACAGTAGGCGAGGAAGGGACGATTCCATCAGCGCAAAGATATGGCGACGTTCACTGAGTGTTACCAGTGCGTGGGAACAGAGAAACAGAGCAATGACAATCAGCGAGAAGGTTCGGCGTTGGTCACTGCTGAACTGCCGTGTAGGTAGCCTGGCTTCCGCATTCTCGACAGCAGGCACCACACGGGAGCGAAAGTGCCTTGAAATGACGAGTCTCGATATTTCACAGACCTGATGCTCCGGCAAGTGCAAAGGATGGAGCTCAGGAGCTGTGAACAGATGGCCGGTGCTATGTATCAACGGCAGAAGGTTCTCGGGATCATCCGATGGAAAGACCAGGCGAACGTAGCCCGCTGTCAAACCACTCTCTCGGTGTTCGATCAGGCAGTGTAGCGCGCGGCCATCGAAGATATCCTGCTCCAGAGCAAGGTGTTGATCTGCGCCAAGGTCATAGTTCAGCTCACGAAGGAATACTTCGTAGCGCAGTTCATGCGCACGCTGAAGCTGTTCATCGGTATGAGCGATGATAATGCGGAAATCGTCGATGAACCTGGCCAGCAACACCCGCTTTCGGGACTGGGTGTCTGCACACATGAGCTACAGGTCCCTGATGACTATGAGACATGCTGTGTGGGAATGGGGTCGTCGAGACTCTGCGTCAACGTGGAGTCGGTAACTGGTGTTGATTGTGGTAATAGAGGACATCTGCTGATCCTTCCCTGAGCGTTATTCTGGCTTCGTCCATTTTTACACTGGTGTGCAGGAATCATGTTACAGGACGAAATTTTTTATAGTGGTAGCTACTATCAGCGAAAACTTCTGCGATGTTAAGTCTTCACCGGATCAAAGCCGAAGACTTCCTTGATTGGTTCTGGTCGGCCAAGGTGATAGCCCTGTCCGTACTCGATGCCGTAGGACGCCAACAGCGGGATCAACGATTCCTGATCAACAAATTCGGCCACTGCCTGCTTGCCGAAGCCGGAAGCGATATCCGCTACCGCCTTGACGATCACGCGGCTATCCGGGCTGATCGACAGGCTGCGAATGAACGAGCCATCGATCTTGATGTAATCCACCGGTAGCTGACCAAGATAGTGGAAGCTACTGAAGCCAACCCCAAAATCATCCAGTGCCGTTCTGCAACCGATATCGCGCATGCTCTGCAGTACGCCTCGCGCCGTGGCGAAGTCAGTGACGGCAGCCGTCTCGGTAACCTCGAGAATCAGGTTGTGTGGGTCCGCACCACTCTGGAGTAGCTCCGTCGAGAGATATTGTTTCAACCCTTCGTCATGCAATGACTGCCCCGATAGGTTGACGGCCAGACTGGTACCCTCGAGACGAGCCAGGGCACGGACGCATTTGTTGAGTACCCAACGATCGATGGCAACGATCTGTCCGCTTTTCTCGGCCACGGGAATGAAACGAGAAGGGGGTATGAGGTTCTGGTTGTCGTCACGCATGCGCAGCAACACCTCGTAATGGCGAATGCTGCGATCCTGAAGGTAGACGATGGGTTGTACCATCAACTCGAAGCTGTCGTTTTCCAGCGCATTGCGAATACGTTCAACCCAATAGACCCGCTCGTTGAGTTCGTTACGGGCATTTTCCAACGTCGACAACAGGTGCCAACGTTGAACGCTGCTGGCCTTGGCCTTGTACATCGCCACATCGGCGCTGGCCATCAGGTCTGCGGGTGTTGAGCCATGCGCAGGGAACTGGACCAGGCCGATACTGGCGCTGACACGATGGCGGCGCCCTTCGGCAACGAAACCCAGGCCATCCAGCAATTGGTTGATATGGAGGGCCATGCGTATGGCTTGTTCGCTGTCGATTCCGATCAGCATCAGCGCAAATTCATCACCGCCGAGGCGCGCGATGATGCTGCGGTGTGCGTACTCCTGCTGAAGCAGTCGCGCTACGGTGTGCAGCATGCGGTCGCCGACGTGGTGGCCGCTGAGCTCGTTGACTTCCTTGAACTGGTCGAGATCCAGCAGCATGACGATACCCTGGTCGCCACGCACCAGAGCCTTGTTGAGCGAATCCTGGAAGAAGCGACGGTTGTAGAGTTCCGTCAAGGGGTCACGTTCGGCCAGCCAGGTCAGACGCGCTTCGGCTGCCTTGCGTTCGGTGATGTCGAGGCCTACGGAAATACGTGCCTGGCTGTTTGTGTCGGAGGAGGGCAATGGACTGTGATACCAGATAATCGTCCGTGTCGTGCCATCGGCGGCAACCAATAGACGTTCTTCCTGGCTTTGGATACGACTCTGGCCGCTGAGTTGGGGGGCTTCGTCGGCTTCGAAAACATCATCGAAGCGCCGACCGAGTAGTGCTTTTTCGGGACAGTCCATCTGGGTTTCGAGGTGGGCATTGACCATATCAATGCGGCCTTCGCTATCCTGGGTCACGATAAATACCTGAGCGGTATCGATCAGGTTGCTGATGAAGTCGCGCTCACGAGCGAGGTCGTCAACACGCTCGGCGAGCTCATCGCCTCGTTGTTGGACCTGTTGATGCAGGACATCGAGCTGATCCGCGAGCGCCAGAGTTGTGCCTTCGAGGATGTCGATTTCGTCGGAGAGCCTCTGTGGGCGGTGGACCAGGGCTTCACGAGCTTTCTCGAAACCGCCAGTAGCCAACGGTGGCAACACGGCCGCTACACGGCGAAGCCGAGACATAGGGCGTAGCAGGATAGCCAGTAGCAACAATTCTGCCGATAGCCAACCAAACAGACTGACAAGAATCTGGGTGCGTGTATCGAGTCGAATCGCGTTGACCTGGGCGGTGATATCCGACATCAGTACGAAGTAGGCATTGGGGCTGTGGTCAGCGGATGTCGCCACCGGCACTGCAGACACCTCCAGCTCATGCCCATCAAGTGACAGCCGCAGAGGGGTTTTGACAAGAGATTGTAGAGGGCTGGTAGCTGCGGCTTCGTGCAGCACTGCCAGACTGACCCCTTGATTGGTGATTGCCAGGAGCTTGGCTTGCCAGGCATCGAGGTAGCGCTCCTCGTCACTTGCCGCATCGCTGTGAACCACCAGTGCGACGTCGCTGGTCGAGATGTCACGTGCCTGACGTGTCACATCCGCCAGGGAGCGCGACAGCATCACGACACCAGCACTATCTCCGTCGTCCAATACCGGCACGATGGCATACTGACGGCAGGAATGCCCACAGCGTAATGATACCAATGGTCGCTCGAGCTGTGCCACGCGAGCGACCCAGCCTGCCAGAATGCGTGGATCTGTCTGTTGATCGGTACCCAGTGAGAGACGTAGATCCCCTGTGGTGTCATATACCTTGACCTCGTCGAGACCTGCCTCGAGCTGCAGGGAAGGCCATTGGGATGCCAGTGCTGCGGAGATCATGATGTCGTTGTCGGAGGTCAGTGCAGGCCCCAGGTCAGGGGATGATGAGACCAGCCCCGCCAACTGCAGTAGGCCGTCCTCGGCACGCATCAGCGCGAAGTTCAATTCGCGTTGCTGACGCTCAACCTGTTCCTGGCGGGCCTCGTTGAACTGGCGAGTAAGGTTGGAATGAGACAGATAGGTGAACAGCACGGCAGTAGTGACAAGCAACAGGCTTGATAGCAGCACCACTCGCCAGGTCAGACTGAGTCGGGGGCGTGCGTGTGGAGGTCGAACCTGCTGTGTATCCATTAGAACCTCAAAGACATCTGCAGCAGCCACATATCCCAGCGCTTTGATGTTTCATTTGGGTCTGGGTTGTCTTCGCTCGGCAGCCAGCCGGTGCCGTCGACATTGTGGTACTCGCCAGACAGCATCAGGTTGGGATGGGGTTGCCACTGCAGGCCCAGAGTCACATCATCGGCGAATTGCGAGTAGGCAGGGCCGCGTCCCGACGCTTCGTATTTGCTGCCGTCGCGGTCATCACGGTTGTTGACCAGGCTGTCATAGCGGATCATCCATTGCCAGTCGTCCATGAAGCGACGGGTGTATTGAACGTACCAACTCTCGCCCTTGTTGTGTTGATCAGGGAAGGCGTTGAACCCGCGCAGCTCGACATCGCGCAGGGCATATTCGGCCGTCAGGCTCCAGTATTCCGCGTTGTATTGCGCGGAAAGAATCCATGGTTGAAAGGCGAGTTTGCCATCTCCTGGTGTCTGGCCGGGAGAGTCGTAATCAGCATGGACTGAAGCTGCACTCAGTGCGACCACTACCCGGCCGCCATCATGTTCGTAGCGGATCTGTCCAATGGCTGAGGTATCGGGTTCGAAACCGCCCGGAAGATCCTCCAGGCCCACGGCATATGCGACATCATCGTCGACTTGAGCCTGACCAGCGCCAAACTGGGTGCGTAGCACACCGTTGTCGAGGCGCTCCTCGTAGTACACGGATACCCCATCGGCGGCCAGTGCCAGAGAACGCGTGCGGTCGAAGTAGATGGATTGTGGCAACAGGATGCTCGGGCGTGTGAAAGCGACGTCCCGGGTCTGATTGTAGAAGCCGAAGGGATTCTTGAAGCGCCCGAACTGAGCGCCAATGGTGCGATTCCGCTGATTCACCATCTGCCAGTCGAGCACGCCATAGTCGAGTCGGAGCGAGCCGTCGTCGCCTTCACCGGCGCGGCGGCTCAGCACCTGAGCGGCCACCAGCAGGTGCTCACTTGGGCGTATCGAGGCATTCACTCCCAGCTCGGTGTAGCCCCAGCTTCCGTTGCCATCACTGCTGGAACCAAAGAAGTTGTTATTGTCGGTGACGATATAGGCCTGACTTAGAAAGCCGTGTACCTGCAGCGTATCCATCATGCTGCTTTCTGCCAGGGCCGGCGAAGAGCCCATCAGGCAAACTAACCCCAGGCAGCGTCCACCGAGCCTATTCCATGGTGATAACTTGGACGCGTTCATCCAGATACTCCCTTGCGATGTAGCCTATGGAGCCCGCAGTGGAGGCAACCTCCACAAGCATCTGCTGTTGAGTACGTACCCGGTGTGGTGCTTGCCCCGTGCCCGAAAACACCATTCGATCCCAGGCCAGTTGCAACTGGTGAGGGTATACAGAGAGCCACTCCTTTACGAAGGTGGCATGTATTGAATTGTCGTTGGGCAACACAAACACCTGAGCCGATTGGCCATCGGGCCAGGCCCGTTGGCGCATGGCAAAGATGGCACGCAACGAGTCACGATCCATGTGACGGACAGTAACGTCGGGGTGGGCGATAACCACGATGTCTTGAGCACCAGGCTCCTGAGCAGAAGCAGGCTCATGACCTGACCAGCCCAGCACGGAGACCAGACATAACGATAGAAGGACCCTCGCGGCCAGATGGCGCATCAACAAACAACCTCCGATAGGCTGAAGAGATGATGACAACCTGGCTCAATATAGGCGGTTTGCGGCGTTGAAATGCTCATGTTGGCACCTGTCTCCACCTGACCCGGTGAGTCTCCTGTTACGCACCTGGAGGGGCCCTGCACAAAGTGCTCCCTCGTTCATTTCAAGTGAATGCTGCACAGAGGCTCAAGCCTTCCTCGAACATGCTGTTCGAATACAAGCTTATCCTAAGGTAATGCTTTTGTGGGAAATGAGCAGCAAGAATGATCAACGATGCCAGTGACAGCATGAGCTGTCACTGGCAATTCAGGGGGATGTTGGTCAGGGAGTGACGAAACTGGCCTGGTTGATCCATAGATGGGTGGCAACACTGGCTGCGTAGCCCACCGCAATGATGGGTGCCCAACGCAGGTGACCGAAGAAGGTGTAGTAGCCGCGAGCCTGGCCCATGAGGGCAACTCCGGCAGCGGAGCCGATTGACAGTAGGCTACCGCCTACGCCAGCAGTCAGAGTGATCAGTAGCCAGTGACCATGGGACATCTCAGGCTCCATGGTCAGTACAGCAAACATCACGGGAATGTTGTCGACTACTGCGGAGATGAGACCCAGGGCGATATTGGCCCAGGTAGCATCCCACTGTGTGTACATGATGTCGGACAGCAGCCCCAGATAGCCCATGAAGCCGAGTCCGCCGACACACATCACTACGCCGTAGAAGAACAACAAGGTATCCCACTCGGCGCGCGCGACGCGATTGAAGACATCGAAGGGCACCACGCTGCCCAATTGTTCGAGGCGTTTCCAATCACCGCGCTGTGTGTAATGGGTGCGTTTGCGGTCGAGTGAGCGCGGCAGGCTGCGGCGCAGGTAGAAGCCGAAGAACTGTAGATAGCCCAGGCCCGTCATCATGCCCAGCACCGGCGGCAAGTGCAGCAGGCTGTGGCAGGCTACGGCAGTCGCCACCGTCAACAGGAACAACAGAATGATACGGCGTGCACCACGCTTGAGGTCGACGTTGTCTTCCTGGCTGTCAGGGACGCGATTACGAATGGCCAGGCTCATGACCACTGCCGGTACCAGGAAGTTGACCACTGCAGGTATCAGCAGGCTGAAGAATTCCTGGAAGTGAATCAGTCCTGCCTGCCAGACCATCAATGTGGTGATATCGCCGAACGGGCTGAACGCACCGCCGGCATTGGCGGCCACGACAATATTGATACAGGCGAGGTTGATGAAGCGCTTGTCACCCTCGGCGACCTTGGTGATGACCGCACACATCAGCAGTGCAGTGGTCAGGTTGTCGGCAATCGGCGAGATGCAGAACGCCAACACCCCAGTTATCCAGAACAGGGTGCGGTAGCTGAAGCCCTTGCGTACCATCCATGAGCGAAGGGCATCAAAGACACGGCGTTCCTCCATGGCATTGATGTAGGTCATGGCCACCAACAGGAACAGCATCAGCTCCGAGAATTCCAGCAGGGTGGCATGAAAGGCATGTTCAGCGTCATCGGGGAGGCCCGATTGCACGTATACCCAGCCGATCAGTCCCCAGATGATCCCTGCCGCGACCAGCACGGGTTTGGACTTGCGCATATGCAGCTTTTCTTCCGCCATGACCAGTGCATAGGCCAGCACGAAGATGGCAAGAGCGAAAAATCCGACACTGGAACCTGTAAGGTCGAGCTCACCGGTGACAGCATGAATATTGCTACTTGCCAGCATGCTGGTGAGAGCAATGATCAGCAGCACTGGCCAGCGTCGCTGAAGCTGGCCGTGGGGCGTCGTATTGTTGATTGTCAGCATGACGTCCGAATCCTGAAACAGTGAATGAGAAAGGTTTGAAATCGAGCTCGAGACTATCACAGCGTTTTGCGCTGCAATATGCTGTAAAAGGCGCAAGAGATACCGCCTTTGGTAGGGGACGCATGACTGGAAAACTGTGGTTGGGGTGGGTAATTTGTCCTTGTCATGAAGCCGGTCTGCTCAAGGAGCGCTTTTCTGTGGCATTATTTGTTCCCGGGGTTGCCCAGAGGCTCCCTCGTCATTGATCCAGCAAGGCGGTTGCTACATGTTTCTTGATGAATTTCATACCTGTGTCGATGACCGTGTGGTGGTTTCTGCCGACCAGGCCAGCCGCTTCGCCAAGAGCATTGCGGGTGATTTCAATCCGATTCATACCCCGGGGGCACGGCGCTTCTGTGTGCCGGGCGATCTTCTGTTCGCTTTGACGCTCGCTCGTTTCGGTCTCTCCCAACATATGAGTTTCAGGTTTCTCGCCATGGTGGGGGCCGATCGTCCACTAACCTTCGCTGAGCACGAGGATGGTGTGGTACGGGTGCACGACGATGATGGGAAGTGTTATCTGGAAGTCGAGCGCAGGGGAGATATCACTCATGATGTTTCAGTTGTGGAAGGTTTTACGCGCTGTTATGTGGCCTTTTCCGGCAAGAATTTCCCTCACTATCTCAAGCCGCTGATGCAGCAGCAGGGCGTGATGTTCAATCCACGCCGTCCGCTGGTGATCTATGACAGTATGGGCTTCTCTCTGGATCGTCTGGATGCTGTTGCCCCGAGCCTGGTGCTTTCTGACTCGCAGTTGACGGTGATCGGCAAGCGAGGTGATGTGGCGCTGGAATTTGCCATCGCGGCGGATGATCAGCCAATCGGTGTCGGAGCCAAGAAGCTGGTTGTCAGCGGTCTCTGTACCTATGACGATGAGGCGATGGAAGATATCGTCAGCGAATTCTACCGTCTGCGCGCAGAGCACACTGAAGCCTGATGTTCAGCCGGCGATATTCGCCAGGCCGTGTTTGTCAGCCCGTGTTTGCCAGCCCGTGCTGCGGGTCCTGACTATTCAGGTTCCCAGTATTCGGACTTTGTTTATTCAGTGCTGTCCAGAGATGTCTACGCCTGGTCATTCGGCGTTAAAACAGGCCTCGAAGGAGGCCGATGGAGATGCCTGCCAATACAATAAGCCAGGCAGGCTGGCGCCAGACGACCACAATCACGAAGCCTGCCACGACCAGCGCGAAGTCCTCTGCTGAGCTCACTGCCGAGCGCCATACCGGGTCATGGAAGGCTACTGCGAGTAGTCCGACAACCGTGGCGTTGGCTCCCCGCATGGCCGCTTGTAGAGCGCGCATATGGCGTAGTCGTTGCCAGTGAGGCAGTAGGCCTACGACCAGCAAGGCACCGGGAAGGAAAATCGCCACCAGCATCAGCAGTGCGGTCGCTATGCCTCCACCTTCGGCCACCATGCCCAGCCAGGCGGCGAAGGTGAACAGGGGACCGGGCACCGCCTGAGCTGCCCCATACCCCGCGAGAAAATCCTGTTCCGACACCCAACCTGGCGCCACCATCGCGGTTTCCAGCAAGGGTAGAACGACATGCCCGCCTCCGAATACCAACGCGCCACTGCGATAGGTGGCATCCGTTAGCCCCAACCAATTGGCGCTCCAGGCCTGGTGCAGTAGGGGGAGGCCGACCAGTAGAGCTACGAAGGCCACCAGCGCAATCAGTGAAGTGCGACGCGAGATCTGTATGTCGAAGGAATGACGGTCCTGTTGCTCTGCGTCCGACTGACACAGCAGTACACCGGCGAGGGCGCCAACGGTGATGGCCACCAGGTGCCCTACCGCACCACCAATCAGTACAACAAGCATGACCGCTACGGCGGCGAGTGATGCCCGTCGGGCATCGGGACACAGATTACGTGCCATGCCCAGCAATGCCTGAGCCACGATCACCACTGCGACCAGTTTCAATGCATCGGTCAGCGAGGTGACCAGAGGTCCTTCCAGACTGGAAGCGCCTGCAGCGACCACCATCAGCAGTAGTGCCGAGGGTAGGGTAAAGGCAAGCCAGGCCGCAAAAGCGCCGCTTAGTCCGCCACGTATCAAGCCAATCGCCAGGCCTACCTGGCTACTCGCTGGCCCTGGCAGAAACTGACAAAGCGCGACCAATTCGGCGTAGCTGGCATCGTCCAGCCACTGGCGACGAATGACAAAGGCATGCCGAAAGTAACCGAGATGGGCTACCGGGCCACCAAAGGATGTCAGTCCCAGTCCCAGAAAGGTCAGGAATATCTCGGTGATTGGTGTCCGGGTGCTATGCATCTGATCCTCTCGGTGACACGCAACGTGTGTGCCACATCCTGGTGGCTTGTCATGACATTGGCATGTCACATGCCGCCATGTGTACCGTCGTGTCCTGAACACCGAAGCCTGCTCGCTGGCCCATACCATCGATGGTGTTGTAGCGGCCGTTACTGTGGCGTCTGTAGCCCGCTGATCCGCATGACTCGCTGCATCACTGCCTGGTCCAGGACTCTAGCGGGCCCGGTCTCCACCAGACTCAACCAGCGCCTGGCGCGGGTAATACCGGTGTAGATCAATTCGCGGGTCAGAATGGGGCTGGAGGCCTCGGGCAGGATCAGCGCGGTATGATCGAACTCCGATCCCTGAGACTTGTGGACGGTCATCGCGAAGACCGTTTCCACATCGCGCAGCCGAGCGGGCAGTACCCAACGGATACGATCACTACCATCGCCAGCAGCAAAGGCGACTCGCAGAGTCGTCTGGTGTGGGTTCTCGGGATGTGGGCGGGCAAGGGTGATACCGATATCACCGTTCATCAGGCCGAGGCCGTAGTCATTGCGCGTGACCAGCACCGGTCTGCCGGCAAACCAGCGATCTCCGTCGATGTCGGCGAGCCACTGAGGCAGCCAACCGCTGCTTGCCAGGGCGCGGGTGATACGCTGGTTCAAACCCTCGATCCCCCAACGGCCACGGCGCAGTGCACACAGCACCTGAAAGCTGCCGTGAGCGTCAAGAACGGCTCTCGCCCAGCTATCCCACTGTTCATCTTCGGCGTGGTGAGCGGGGCGTTGGTCATTCATGACTCCCAGATAGTGGCTGTAGCCACGGGCGCCGCTTGTGGGGAAGGCGCTTGCCAGGCCCTCTACCGCGAGACGCTCAAGGCGTTGGTCGTCGGCATCCAGACGCTGGCTGGAGAGATCTCCATAGCCATGACCAAGCACCTTGCGGGTTGCGTCCGGGTCGCCGGAATTGATCGCACTGGCCAGTTGGCCGATGCCACTGTTGGCGTCGAAGCGGTGGCTGACACGCAACATTGTCACCGCCTGGTCGAGCGCGTTACCGGTATCATCGATGCAGCAATCCGGCAGGTCCTGCCCACTGGCCTCGGCCAGCCAGCGACGCGTGGCTTCCCGGTAATGACCACCCTCGGCTCGCTGGCATAGATCGCCGAGTACCGATCCTGCTTCCACCGAGGCCAACTGATCCTTGTCGCCCAACAGCACCAGGCGTGCTTCGCTCGGTAGCGCCTCCAGCATTGCTGCCATCAGCTCGACATCAACCATCGACGCCTCATCGACCACCAGTACATCAAGCGGCAACGGATTATTGGCGTTGTGGCGCAGGCGTCGTGTATCTGGCCGAGAGCCCAATAAACGATGCAGGGTAACGACCTGGCTGGGGATGGCCTCGCGCAATGTTTGCGGGTCCTGGTCGAGGCTGTTGAGGTCGAGGCGCTCAAGTTGCGCGGCAATCGACGCATTGAGGCGCGCTGCAGCCTTGCCGGTGGGAGCGGCGAGGCGAATTCGCAATGCACGGCCGGAGGTGTCCAGGGCTTGACTCTGCAGCAGTGCCAATAGTTTGACCACGGTGGTGGTCTTGCCGGTGCCAGGTCCGCCGGTGATCACCGCAAACGCGGACCTGGCGGCCAGCGCGCAGGCCAGGCGTTGCCAATCGAGGTCTGCGCCGGCGGGGAACAGGCTGTCGATTATTGGACGCAAAGAGGCTGCCGGTAGTGGCTCGGCCTGCAGGCGAATGCCGATGTAATGGCGAATGCTTTGCTCATGCTGCCAGTAGCGGCGCAGATAGAGTCGTGTATCGGCACCGTTGCCTACCGCTACCAATGGCGATTCACCGTCGCCACTCTGCACCAGTTCGGGGTGATGGAGTGCCGCGGACCAGTGCTCGCCACTCAAACCGTCGAGGACCATGCTGGGTAACGGCGGTGGGTCTTCTCGATCATCACCTTCTGGGGGGAGAGACAGTGCGAGATCGGGTGCGGCCAGGGTCTGCCCCAATGCCAGGCAAAGATGGCCTCGACCGAGCTGATGGCTGGCGAGGGCGGCGGCCAGCAACAACAATGCAGATGCATCCGGACATTCACGGCTGAGGAACTCGGTGAAGGCGCGGTCGATGGCGCGTAGCCAGCCGCGCTCGACCCAGCGCGTCAGTAGCGTCATCAACGCTTCGCGGTCGTCAAGCACTCTCTGGAGATCGACGGAGGACAGGCGTTGACTCATGACAGGGCTCCGTCAGGGCGAGTGGCTCCACGAAACAGAGCATCCAGTGCATTGATGAAGTTCTCGCTCGGGCATTCGGCATGTACGCCTCGGCTGTCTGAGGTGGTGCCGCGCAGGAAGACGTAGACGGCGCCACCGAGATGCTGCGAGGGGCTGTAGTCGGCCATGCGTGACTTGAGCAGTCGATGCACTGCCAGCAGGTAGAGGGCGTACTGCACGTCATAGCGCTTGGCCAACACCGCTTCGCGCATTCGCTTGACGCTGTAGTCCTGGTCGTGATCTCCCAGATGATTGGACTTCCAGTCGAGAACGTAGAAACGTCCCGAATGCTCGACCACCAGATCGATGAAGCCCTTGAGCATGCCGTTGAGCGTATCCGGTTCGAGGCGGGGCCTTGCATGGCCGGGCAGCAGATGCTGACACACCAGGTCATCCAGCCGCCGCACATCCACGCTGTGGCTGGCTAGCCAGAATTCAAGCTCCACCTGATAGTGATGCGCTTCGAGTTGCCCAAGACACATCTGGTTAGCGTCCGGCAGTGGCAGCTCGGTAGTCAGCAGCTCGTCCAGCCACTGACGCAACGAAGGTTGCCAGGCGTCCCAGCCACGCAGCCGGGTACGTCTCGCCAGCATGTCGTCAAGTTCCGAGGAACTGGCCGTCATAGCGAATCCGTGCTCTCCAGCCCACTCCAGCAGACCATGCAGAAAGGTACCGGCGGCTGGACCGCGAGGAAAGCGGTGCAGCGTGCCGGGGCTCCGAGGCTCTGGCTGGGTGGCGATATCCACCGGTTCACTGGCCAGCTCTCGGGTATTGGCCTCCTGGGGCGTGGTGGGTTCATTGCCTGGCTGCACCAGCCTCATGTCGGCGTCATCAGCAACGACGAGGGGAGCGGTTTCTGTACTCTCGGCATCGAGCAGCAACTGCTGTTGCGAAGCGAGAGAAGGTTGGCGCAGTGTGCCCAGCTGCAATGCTGAGTAACTGGCGATCCACCAATGTTCCCGAGCGGAACGCAATGGGACTCTTGCCGCGTGCAATTCCGCTGCCGCGGGACGGGTGTCGATACGGATGTCGGTAACGACAGGCAGGGGCTGCACGTCGATACCGGATTCCTCGCTGGCCAGTCGCTCCAATGCCCTGGTCAGTTGATCCGGGGCCAGTTCCGCGCCTCCCGCCAGTAGATAGCCGATGGCGCTGTGCTCGAGCTCCTTGAGCGGCGCCAATCCCATCCAGGTGGCATGCCGGGCGCGAGTCATGGCCACATAGAGCTTGCGCAGATCCTCGGCGAGACGCTCTGTCTCCGCGTGGGCGATGATCTCGTCATCGACACTCAGTGCCAACTGACGGCGGGTACCATCGTGCCACCACAGTGGCACATCACTGGCCTGGGTACGACGATGACTGGCGATGAAGGGCAGAAACACCAGCGGGTACTCGAGTCCCTTGGACTTGTGGATGGTGACCACCTGCACCAGGTCGGCATCGCTTTCCAGACGCAGGCGATGGCTATCATCGCCGGACGCTTCGTTGTGACGAGCCTCGGCGATATGGCGAATCAGTGCATGCTCGCCATCCAGTTCCAGGCTGACCTTCTGCAGCAGTTCGCCGAGATGCAGCAGGTCCGTCAGTTGTCGTTCCCCGTCGTTGTCATCCGCCAGCAGGCGTGCGGGAACATCGAAGTCGTTCATCAGGCGGTGCAACATGGGCAGCACGCCCTGACGTCGCCAGCGTTGGCGGTAATCACGGAACTGCAATACGCGGCTTTCCCAGGCCAGTTCGTCCTGGTCCGGGCCACCGGCCAGCCGGTCGAGGTCGGCCAGACTCAGGCCGAGGCTCGGGGAGGCCAGTGCCGAACGTAGTGCGCTGCCATCATCCGGGTGGCTGACAGCACGCAGCCAGCGCTCGATTTCCAGGGCCGCAGGGCTGGCGAATACACCATCCTTGTCCGATAGATAGACACTTCGAACACCGCGCCGCGCCAGTGCCTGGCGGATGGCGCGGGCTTCTCCGGCATTGTTGACCAGTACTGCGAGATCTCCCGGACGGAGTGGGCGAAAGTGGTCGTCAAGTTGTTGCAGGCCGCTGAACCCGGCGTCACCCCGCTCGGCGGCCTGCAACAGCTCGACCATATGGCTGGCGCAGGCCACGGCCATGCGTTCGCGATACTGCCCCTTGCTCAGCACTGTCTCGCTGTCATGGTGCCAGATGGTCAATGCCGGTAGCGCATGATGTTGCTGGTCGGAGCCACGTTGTGTGAGCACTTCATCGCGACCACGCGCGCCGACTTCGATGAAGGGGATAGGATTGTCATCCGCACTTTTGCCATCCACGCTATCGCTGTTGACGCCACGAAACAGAAAGGCGCCGCGTGGATAGCTTTCCGCTTGCAGGAAACAGCGATTGACCGCCGTTACCATGCCACGGCTGGAACGGAAATTGGTGGTCAAGGTGGCGTGGCGGCCAGCGGTGTCGCGTCTCGCCTGCAGATAGGTATGAATATCGGCACCGCGGAAGGCATAGATGGCCTGCTTGGGGTCGCCGATCAATAGCAGGCTGCAACGTTCGTCGTCACCAATGTCATCAGCACTTTCTGCTTCACCGAGCCGATAGACCTGCTGAAAGATGCGGTACTGGGTCGGGTCGGTATCCTGAAACTCATCGACCATGGCGACCGGGAACTGTCGGCGAATGCGTGTTGCGAGGCGGTCTTCGCTATCGCCATTCAAGGCGTGATCGAGATGGGTGAGTAGGTCATCCGGACCGATCTCGGCACGCTTGAGCTGGGCCTGATGGCGCCGCTGGGCCATCCAGTGCACTGCATGTCGTACCAGGCCAGGCCAGGCACGGGGCAGTGCCTGCAGTTGTGCGGGCAGGGCTTCGAGGGCATGCAGCGCCGGGTGATCCAGTGGCTCGCCACTTTTCCAGATTTCCGCCATGCCCGAGGGGCTGAGTCGCGCCCAGGCGGCGTCACTGAGGGTAGGGTGCTCCAGTTGCGGGTCGTTGGCCCAGCTGCGTAATGCGTCGAGCCAGTTGGTGCGATTGCGAGCGTTGAGTTTCTGGCCCGCAAAGGCCTTGCGGCCTGCGGCTTCCTCCAGAGCTTCGCTGAGTTCCTCGACCCACTGTGGCCAGCCGGCCTTGATGTCGCTGAGGGCACGACAGCGCTCACGCTCGACCTCTGCCAACGTCTCCTGCGGTGGAGGGGCATCGCCCAGCGCTTCAGCGTGGGCAAGAAACCTGCTCAGGGCCTGGTGGAGCTCTTCCGGGGTTCGCCAGTGTTGGGTGATCTGCTCCAGACTCTCGATGTCCAGTGGATAGAGGAAGGTTCGCCAGTAATCCCTGGCCACTTCCATTTCCAGTTCACTCTGATCGGTCTCGAGCGCCAGTGAGAACAGACTGCCGCTGTCAAAGGCATGTTCACCGAGCATGCGATGACACCAGGCGTGGATCGTCGAGATCGCCGCTTCATCCATCCACTCGGCGGCCAGTTGCAGTCGGCGACCACAGGCTGGCCATTGGTCCTCGGGCCATTGGGTACGCAGGCGTACCAGCGGGTTGTTCTCATCGCCTGGTTCGGCGAGCAGGAATAGTTCGGCGGCTTCCACAAGGCGTGCCCGGATGCGATCGCGCAGCTCCATGGTCGCCGCGTTGGTGAAGGTCACCACGAGAATTTCCGGCGGCGTCAACGGGCGCGGAAAGGCCGCCTTGTCATTGGCGTCGCGGGGACCGAGCACCAGCCGTACATAAAGTAGGGCGAGGGTGAAGGTCTTGCCGGTGCCGGCACTGGCTTCGATCAGGCGATGGCCATCCAGTTCGAGACTCAACGGATCCAGCGCAATGACGGGGAGCGTTGCTGATGCGTCAGTCATGAGCGGCTGTCCCCCGAGCGTGATGACTTGTCAGGAGTACCGGATTGTAGATGGCGACTGAGAGCGCCGTAGAACAGCTCGGCCAGCTCAGCGAAGTGCAGGCCCTGGGTATGGAGCAGCGCCTGGGGGTCTGGCCACTGGCGTTGGAGGTACAGATTGCGCTGGTATTCGCCGGGCTGGAAGGCGCTGCCGATCAGGGTACGGAGCACTTCATTGATGGCCTTCTCGTCGCTTGCTTCAAACTGGCCGGACAGCCAGCGCTGCATGGCCGCCGGTGTCCCCCCGCGGCGTAGCCAGCCGAAGGCGCTGTCGCGGGCCAGTGGTAATGGCTGACTCAAGGCAAGGCGATAACACTCGGCAATATTGTCGAGTAACTCACGGGCCTCGGCCTCGGGCATCGGCAGCAGACTGCCGTTGCCGGTGCGTGACAACAGCCGTGTAGTGGTCGGTCCTATACACAGCTGAGCCACCAGGTGAGTCAGCCAGGGGCGTAGCCAATGTTTCCAGTTGTAGCGGCTCTGGCGCACCAGGCTGGAGGTGCTCAACACCACTCGGCAGTGCTCACCGTTGTCGTTTTCGCGCAGTTCATCGATAGCATCCTCGATGACCAGTCCAGACAGTTCCAGGCTGAAGGGTGTCGGCGATTGATGAGCATGAGGCCAGGCGCTGAGTGTTTCCTCGTAGAGAGTAAACAACTCATCCATCGGCTCACTCAAGTCACGTCGCATACGTTCGGCGAAGCCGCCCAGCGCCAGACGACCTTCCGACATCAGGCGATCGAGGGTAGCAGCCAGCGCTGGTTGACGAGCTTGGCCCGCATCGATGGCACGGCGTTGAGCGTCGATCAACGCATCCTGAAGTTGCCAGTGCTCCAGGCCGTCAAGGGCAAAGGGCTCATGGTCCTGGCGACCGCTGTCGGGTAGTTGCAACTGAACGCCGAGGCGTTGCTGAAAGAAAGCCGCGACAGGATCTTCCAGCACTCGTGACAGGGTTGCCAACGGCAGTGGGGCGGCGGGCTGCCATTCTCCACCCGGCAACTCATCCGCTGGCAGCTCATCCTGCGGCTGTTCATCATGAAAGTGTGTTTCGGGCTCATCATGCACCCGGCGCCATTCGTGAGCGTAACTGAATAGCCGAGGGTTGCCCGAAAAGTAGCGTGGACTGAAGGCGGTCAGCGGGTGTTCAACAGTCAACTGTGCCAACAGTGCTTCGCCACTGCGAGTATCGTGGCCCTCTGTGCCGACGGGGTGCCAGCCGTGTGCGAGGTGATCGCGTAGCTGGCCGACCAATACCGATGGCGGCCTTTCACTGTTGTCGTGAATGCTGCGTCCGACCCAACTGATTGCCAGGCGTTCGCGTGCCGACAGCAGGGCCTCGAGAAACAGGTAGCGGTCATCCTCGCGGCGCGAGCGGTCGCCTGGGCGATAGTCATGACCCATGAGGTCGAAATCCTGAGGCACGTGAGTGCGCGGATAGTCGCCGTCATTCATGCCCAGCAACCAGACATGGCGGAAGGGAATCGCTCGCATCGGCATCAGGGTGGCGATGTTTACCGCTCCGGCAAGGAAACGCTGTGACAGGTTGCGCTGATCGAGCGCGGCTAACCACTGTTCACGCACCACTGTCAGCGGAATGGCTTCATCGAAGCCTGCTTCCTGTGCGGCTTCCTGCCATTCCTCCAGCGCCTGGTCGAGGCGCCCGAGCAAGGCGCTATCGGCGTCATCCACGGCTACCAGGCAGTCATCGAGCAGGGCCCTGAGTCTTTGACACCACTGACTGACATCGGTTGGTTCGCTGAGCTGGTGCCAGTGATGCTCCAGGGTCTCCACCAGTTGTACCAGTGGGCCAGCAAGCGCTGCGTCGAGGCCGCCGATATCCTCATAGGGAGCAATATCGTGCCAACCAGAAGTGCTGTTGCCCACGGCATAACCCAGCAATATCCGCTTGAGGCCGAAGGACCAGGTGTTCTGTTCCAGACCGCCAGGCAGGTCGAGGCTGGCACGTTGGCCAGCATCCAGGCCCCAGCGAATGCCGGCACCCGCCACCCAGCGTTCGATCATCGGCAGATCCAACTCGTCGATTCCGAAACGTTGACGAATCCCCGGTACTTCGAGCAGGTCCATCAGATTACTGACCGATAACCTGAGTTCGGGAAGCCGCATCAGGATTTCCACGGCAATGGCCAGTGGCTGTCGGTGGCGGCTCTGCTGATCAGAAACCGTAAACGGGATATAGCGTGGATCGTCAGGTTCGAGGCGACCGAAAACCGCAGTCACTGCGGCGGCGTAGGTGTCGACATCCGGGACCATCACCAGAATATCGCGAGGCTTCAGGCTTGGGTCTGTACTGTATGCATCCAGCAACTGATCGTGGAGAATCTCGACTTCGCGCAGCGGGCCATGAGCCATATGGAAGGTCAGTGACTGGTCGTCAACGGCAACGCCAGGCCATTGCTCGCGTGTTTCCGCAAGTGGCCGCAGGGCGCGAATGTCGTCCTGTAGCTGATGAAGTAACCGCTGTTGGCCGTCGGCATTGGCATGTGGCTCGAACAGGTCGATGCGCAGTGCCTCACGCTCGAATATCTCGGCATAGCGCTGGTGTTCGTCGAACTCGTCGAGCAGTCGCAGGTAGTCGCGGCCCTGTTTGCCCCAGGCGGCGAGTAGCGGGTGAGCGTGGAGATGCATCTCGCTGTCGTCGAGGTTCAGAGGCATCCCCGGACGCTGCTGCTGGCGGCGGCGTGCCGCGCGCAGCAGGTCGCGGTGTTCGATGATATCCGCCCAATAGAACTCGCAGGGATTATGCACAAACAGCACTACCTGGCTGAGGCGCGAGATGGCCGCGAGTGCTTCCAGAGTCTGGTTGGGGAGTGAGGAAATGCCGAAGACCACGACTCGACGAGGGAGCGCCGCCGGTCGTTGCTCTGGCGTCAGCGACCGACAGGCTTCAACAAAGCGTTGATGAACACCGGAGCGGCTTGAGGCAATCCCGGCGTCACCGATGTCGTCACGTAGCGCTCGCCACAATATGGCTTGCCAGCGCTGATCGTCGTCCAGCGGTCGGGCGTTGCCGCGTGCATCGATCAAGACGTCATCGTGTTCGGACCAGGCCTCCAGCCAATCGCCGCGGTAGACCTGGTACTGGTCGAAAAGGTCGGCCAGTCGCTCCGCCAACTGATGCCGCTTGCGTTGGTCTGTATCGTCCTCGAGAAAACGGCGTAACGGGGCAAAGGCAGTGTCCTGCAGCAGTGGCGGCAATAACCGCATCAGACGCCAGGTCAGGCGCGACTTGTCGAAGGGCGAGGTCGGGGGCACTGAGCCTGGACCGTCCAGTTCGGTGAGCAGCGTGCGGTAGGCCTGCCACAGAAAGCGCGCCGGGAGCGTGACATCGAGGGCTGCGGCAATACCGCAACCACCGTCCTCAGGGTCGGCGGCCAGCGCCAGCTTGAGCCACTGGCTGATGCCGTTGCTCTGTACCAGCAGCACTTCATTCTCCAGAGGAGAAAGTGGATGGCGGCTCAGCCATTCAATCGCCAGTTCGCGTAGAGATTCAAGGCGATTGCCATGGACCACCATGAACCCCGGGGTCAGGGGATTCGTCGTGGGGCTATCAGTGGTGGGGGGTGCCTGCACCATGCTCGATCCTTGCGGTCAGCTTGCTGTCTGCATGGTGCCGCAAAGCGTCGCGGCGTGGAAGGTAAAGCCGCGAGCTCGTCAGGCCCACGTCAGCCCGGCTGCAACTCCAGTGGCACCTCCTGGGCCTCGAAGGCCAGCAGCCATTGTTTGCGGCCAATACCACCGGCATAGCCGGTCAAACTGCCGTCGCTGCCGATCACGCGGTGGCAGGGAACAATGACGGCTATCGGGTTGCGACCATTGGCGGAGCCGATGGCACGTTGTGCGCCCTTGCGCCCGAGTGACTCGGCAAGCTCGCTGTAGCTGCGCGTCTCTCCGTAGGGAATGCGGGTCAGAGCCTGCCATACCTGACGCTGGAAGTCGGTGCCTGACGCATCCAATGCCAGTTCGAAGTCGTGGCGTTGCCCTGCGAAATACTCTTGCAACTGAGCATGACAAGCCTCGGTCTGGGCATTGGGGCGGTGCGGGATCTGGCTGGCCTGCTCTTCATTCATGAAATCGAGTCGAGCGATGCCGCGAGATGTTGCGCCGATCACCAGCGTACCAAGTGCTTCGTGCGCAGGAGGGCGAAAGCATTGCAGGCCTTCAAGCGTCAGCCAGTCATTGCGTTTCATGCGGTCTTTCATCTTCAAGACTCCACAGTTGCATCAGAAGATAGCTGCGCCATGGGGCGGCCTGTTCGGCATCCAGATCGGGCCATTGTTTCAGGGCACGGCGCAGTCCAGCATCGCCCGTCAGCCATACGTCGGGGTTGGAATCGCCACGTAGACGAGCATAGTCACGTGTCCAGGGGCCGATGCCGCTGACGTTCAGAAAGTCATGGTTACCCTCCAGGCTGGCTCTGGCAACATCGATCAAGGTCTGACGACGCCTACCCGGCATACCGAGAAAGGTCAGGTCACTGCCGGCTATCGCCTCGGCACCGGGGAAGTGTCGGCCGTTGGCCGGCGCTGGTTGCCCCAACGCATTGACCAACTGCTGAGTGAGACGCCGCGCAGCGATAAGGCTGACCTGTTGGCCGAGAACCGCACGAATCATGGCTTCAAAGGGAGACCAGGTACCCGGCAGGCGAAGTCCGTTCAGTAACGGCAAGTGAGTTTGGTTGGTAGCCAGGTGCTGCTCGATGAGCTCGCAATCGGCATCCAGATCCAGTATGCGGCGGATATTGGCGACCACCGGCGCCAGCTGACGCAGATCATCCAGTGCCAGTTCGACACGAAAGGCGTGCCGCTGTGGCTGGTGATGGGCGGTGAAGTGTCCGCTGGTCCCGGCCCACAGGAAGTGTCGGCCAACGGCGTTTTCCTCGACCCATTCCAATCCCGCTATGGCGCGTTTGCGCATGAAGTTCCGGTAGGTCTGCCAGGCGTAGGGCGGACGATAGCTCAAGGTCAGTTGCATCGACTGCTGGGTATCCTTGTTATCGGCATGTTGTCGCCGAATATCTCTGGGGGCGAGACCAATGCGTTGCCGGAAGGTGTCATTGAAGCGTCGTACGCTGGAAAAGCCGCTGGCAAAGGCGATCTGAGTGATGGGCAGGCGCGTCTGGTGCAACAGCTGTTTGGCGAACAGGCACTGACGGTGCAGCGCGTAGGCCTTGGGCGATACGCCGAAGCGACGCTGAAACAGGCCACGTAGGTGACGCTCTCCGATGCCCAGCCGGTCGGCAAGTTGTGTCATGTTGCCCGTGCTCAGCGCGCCTTCGTCAATCAGGCGGAGTGCTCGTCTCAGGGTCGTGTCGGTGCCTTGCCAGGCGGGGGAGCCTGGCGCACTGTCGGGGCGGCAGCGCAGACAGGGGCGAAAGCCTGCCGAGGCCGCTTCCAGCGCACTGGCGTAGTAACGCACATTCCGCTCATGTGGCGCTGGCGCAGGACAGATGGGACGGCAGTAGATGCCGGTGGTCACCACAGCGACGAAGAATCTGCCGTCGAACCTGGCGTCGCGTGCCATGCGCGCCACACGGCAATGCTCGGGATCGAGGCTCGGGGGCATGGCAGGCGTGGTGATGGGCATGGCCGATTCCGTATCCGCTGTGAATCCTGTCGATTACATGCAGTGTATCCTGAGCAGAGTGAAAAACTGGCCGGAAACGGAACTGGATAGTCAGTGGCAGGAGCAAATGGTGATGGGCTACGAAAGATGCACTACCGGGCGCCCTGAGTATGCTGCTCGAGAAGCCCGGTAGCGAGAGTGGTGTTACTGATATGTCGTCTGGAACTGCTGGCGAAGCTGATTCTTCTGCACCTTGCCCATGGTATTGCGCGGCAGGCTGTCGACGAAGAACACGCGCTTGGGCTGTTTGTATTTGGCCAGCTTGTCCTTGAGTGCGGTGATGATGGCTTCTTCCTCGAGTACTGCACCCTGGTGAGGGACGACGACGGCGGTGACGCCTTCGCCGAAATCCGGGTGAGGCAGGCCGATAACCGCAGATTCCACCACGCCGTCCAGTTCGTCGATATGGCTTTCCACTTCCTTGGGGTAGACGTTGTAACCGCCAGAAATCACCAGGTCCTTGTCACGCCCGACGATCTGCACATAACCCCGGTCGTCGATCAGGGCGAGGTCGCCGGTGATGAAGAAACCATCATCGAGAAGTTCTTCACGCGTCTTCTCGGGCATTCGCCAGTAGCCCTTGAACACGTTGGGTCCGCGTACCTCAAGCATGCCGATCTCGCCCTGAGCCAGAGGAGTATGATCGTCGCTATCTCGCGAGGTGATACGCACTTCGACGCCCGGCAGCGGCATGCCCACGGTGCCTGCTATGCGATCTCCTGCATAGGGATTCGAGGTGTTCATATTGGTCTCGGTCATGCCATAGCGTTCGAGAATGGCATGACCCGTTGCGGCCTCGAAAGCTTGATGGGTTTCGGCGGTCAGTGGTGCGGAACCCGATGTGAACAGGCGCATGTTGGCACAGGCCTCGCGTGTCAAGCGAGGGTCCTTCAGCAGTCGGGTATAGAAAGTCGGCACACCCATCATCGTGGTGCCTTCAGCGAGCTCCTCGAAGATCTCATCGGCGTCGAAGCGTGATAGAAAGCGCATGCTGGCGCCGGCCATCAGGATCACATTGCAGGCCACGAACAGACCGTGAGTGTGGAAGATCGGCAGAGCATGAATCAGTCGGTCCTGCTCGGTGAAACGCCAGGCTTCCTGGAGGGTGGCAGCATTGGACCCCAGATTATGGTGGGTGAGCATGGCTCCCTTGGAACGCCCGGTGGTGCCTGAGGTATAGAGAATCGCGGCGAGATCGTCACCATCGCGCTGGAGCACTTCGGTGACTGGGGTTGTCTGGGCGGCGGTTTCCATCAGGCTGCCATCGGCGGTGGTACCGAGGCTGGCGACGCGAATATCACCGCAATCGGCTGCGACCGCACGGGCTGCTTCGACAGCCGCAGGGCGGCAGACGAACAGCGCAGGTTCTGCATCACCGAGGAAGTAACGTATCTCTTCACTGGTGTAGCCGGTGTTGAGCGGCAGATAGACACCACCGACCTTGAGGCAGGCCAGATACAACAGGATGGCCTCGGGGCTCTTGTCGACCTGTACGGCGACACGGTCCCCGGGCTGGACGCCCATCTCGCGGAGGGCTCCAGCAAGCTGTGCGCTGGTGGTCAGGGCATCGGCATGGCTGTAGTGGCGGCCTTCGCGGGTGGTGATGAAAGGGGCATTCCCGCGTTCAGCCATGCGCTCGGCAAAGGTAGCGAAGAGGTTGTGATTCATGTGACAGGATCTCCCTTGAGAAACTTGCGTGCTCGGCGCCTCAGGTCGCGCACGGCAGACGAGCACACCACCTTGCCGTCGGTGGTATATCGCTCATGATTGCGTTCAATATCGTCGGGAACATACAGATAGTTGACCATCAGCCCGAGGCCGTTGCCGAGCCCCTTGGCAGAGGTGTCACCCAGCCAGTTGACGCGATGTAGTTCGGCGCCGTTGCCGAGGTGGAAACGTGCTACGGCATTGAGCGGCAGACCACGGTCGTTGCGTATCCGGGAAAGGTAATGCGCGGCGAGTGGACGGATGTAGTCGCCGAGCGATCCCGTCGTTTCGCTATTGGTATGCCAGTCCGATTGGTCGAGGGCCGCCAGGCCGGCGATCGTCTCATCATCAAGCAGGCTGTCATCCTGGCGTCGCTGTTGGTCCAACCAACTGCGAAAACCGGGAACCGGCGATAGGGTGACGAAGTTCTTCAGGCCCGGCAGTTCCTTCTTGAGTTCCTGGACGACCTGTTTGATCAGAAAGTTGCCGAAGGAGATGCCGCGCAGGCCTGTCTGGCAGTTGCTGATACCGAAAAAGGCGGCACTGTCGGCGTCTTCAGCATCGATGGCCTGGTGGTTGGCATCGAGGATCGGCTGAATGCGCTCGGGCATGCCGCGTGTCAGAGCCACCTCGACAAAGATCAGTGGCTCATCGCCGATAGCGGGGTGAAAGAAGGCGAAGCAGCGTCGATCACGAGCATCGAGACGGCGGCGCAGGTCGTTCCAATCGCATATCTCATGGACCGCTTCATAACGGATGACCTTTTCGAGAATCGCCGCTGGAGTATTCCAGTCGATACGCTTGAGGACCAGAAAGCCGCGATTGAACCAGGAAGTGAAAAGGTGAGAGAAGTCGGCATCCAGTGCTGCCAACTCCGGCATTTCGGAGAGTCGAGAAAGCAGATCCTCACGCATGCGCACCAGTGCGTAGGTTCCACCGGCCGTGAGGTTGAGGCGTCTCAGAAGCTCCTGTCGCTCTGGTTCACAGGCCTCGAACAGCAGTTGCAACTCGTTGTTGCCGCGCGATTCGTGATAGGCCCGCCAGGCGTCGTCGATGCGTTCGGGGTCGGCGGCAAAGTCGGCGGTCAGACACTGGAAGAACAGGGACTTCTGTTCCTCATCCAGGCTTTGGTAGCCGGCCAGTGAACGACCCGCCAGCGCGATGCTCGAGGCTTCGCCGTCGCTCTCGAGCACCTGGCGACAGGCGTCGATCACCTGCTCATGGTGCACGGGGCGACCATCACTGCGTCGCCAGGGAAGCGCATCGCGCTGGGTGATGCTGCTGAATAGCTCCTGGAGAAAACTGATATTCACTAGCGCGTTACTCCTGTGCTGGCGAAAGCACGTTGCGGCAGCCGAGAAGCTCGGCCTGTGTCGTTCGAGATCAACCACCAGTGCCCATGATCAGGTCCGGCAACCAGGTGGCGATGCTGGGGAACATGCACAGCAGCACAATGCCGAGCACCATGCACAGTGCATAGGGCAGGCTGCCGAGCAGAATATCGCGTAGTGCAATGTCGGGAGCGATGCCCTTGATGATGAAGAGATTGAGTCCCACCGGCGGGGTGATCAGGCCGATCTCCAGGTTGATGGTCAGAATCACAGCGAACCAGTAGGGATCAAAATTGGCCGCAAGAATGATCGGCAACAGAATCGGAGCCGTCATCACGATCACTGCTACTGGAGGCAGGAAGAAGCCCGCGATCAGCAGGAACAGGTTGATGATCCCCATCAGCACCCAGCGATTGACCTCGAGCCCGGCAATGGCTTCTGCCACTGTCTGGGTAATGAACAGTGAGGACAGCGCGTAGGCGAAAATTTCTGCACAGGCGATGATCAACATGATCATCACGCTCTCGCGCAATGCATCACGCATGATGGTGGTCAGTGGTTTCAGCTGCCACATGCGATAGACGATGATAGCCAGTGCCAGACACAGGAAAGCACCGGCTCCTGCGGCTTCAGAGGGTGTTGCGACACCGCCGTAGAGCGCGAACAGAATCAGGCTCACCACGACCAGAAACGGTAGGACTCGGATCAGTGCCTTGAGATTCTGGTCGAGGTTCTCGCGAACATTTTCCCGGAGCTGTTCGGCGGCCTCGGTGACCGGGTTGGGGCTGTGATAGCCGCCGGCCAGACGGCAGGCGAGCAGCGTCCAGGCCATGAACAGCAGTGCCAGCATCACACCGGGTACGGCACCGGCGATGAACAGTCGTCCAATGGAGGTTTCGGTGGAAATACCATAGACGATCATGGTCACGGACGGCGGAATCAGGATGCCAAGGGTACCGCCTGCTGCCACACAGCCAGCGGCGACACCATCTGGATATCCGCGTTTGCGCATCTCGGGGATCCCGAGTTTACCGATGGCAGCGCTGGTGGCTGGTGAGGAGCCGGAGAGTGCGGCGAATATCGAGCAGGCGCCGATATTGGAGATCGCCAATCCGCCGGGCACACGTCCCAGCCATAGGTCCAGCGAGCGATACAGGTCACGTCCTGTGGGCGAGGAGGCGACAGCCGCGCCCATCAGTATGAACATCGGAATGGCGACGAAACCGAAGGAGGCGAGGCTAGCGAAGAAGGTCTCGCCGAAGTAGGTCAGCTCGATCATGCCGCGATTCATGACCAGCGCGGCGAGGGCTACACCGCCTAACGCGAAGGCGATCGGTGTGCCGATGGCCATCAATATGAACAATGCGATGACGATCAGGATGCCACTGGTAACAGGATCCATCAGTCTTGCCCTCCTGCTGTGGCGGATTCCGGCGTTGCTGGCGCGGATTTCAGTGATGTCAGAATGATGGCCAGATATTGCGCCACCAGTAATGTGGTGCCCAGTGCCAGAGGTACCAGCGCTGGCCACAGTGGTGGGTTCCATACCGTGCCGGTGGTCCAGCTACCGTGCCAGGCCTCGAGTAGATACAGCCAGGCGCCGTAGGCGAGAGCAACGCAGAACGCCAGTCCGGCCAACGATGCAACAAGTTGCATGGCATGGCGTAGCCGTCCCTGCAGCGCATCGGGAAGGACCGTGACGGCAACGTGGCCACCACTCAGCAGCACCCAGGGCGAGCCGAGCAGCATCGCTGCCGTGATCGAGAAGGTCGCGAACTCAGTTTGCCAGGTGGTACTTTCACCGATCACATAGCGAGTGAAGATCATATGGCAGACCGCCAGTACACCGATCAGCAGTGCCAATGCTGCGATGATGGCGACCCAGATCGACAGTCGGTCCATAGCTCGGCAATAGAGATCCGTCAGTCGCGCCCAACCGCTGGGCTGCTGTTGCTTTGACGAGTGAGATGCTCCATCTGCCGAGTGACGAGGGGAGTGCGGCATCGGGCCTCCGAAATCCGTGGTGACTCAGGATTACCCACCACAAGAGAGTCCCCGCCCGGTTCGATGTCGGGCAGGGACTTGCTCGGGTAGGAATTACTCCACGGCCATGGCCGCATCGATCAAGGCCTGGCCGTTCTCGACATTCTCGGCAAAGCTCTTGTAGGCGCTGCCTTTTGCGACTTCCAGCCAGGCGTCATAGTCCTCCGATGACATCTGTACTACCTCGACGCCATTCTCGGTAAAGACATCGATCATTTTCTGGTCCAGACCCACGGCCTGCTCGGCGAAATATTGTTCCGCCTTTTCACCGGCAGCAGTCAACGCCTGTTGTTGCTCTTCGTTGAGACGGCTCCAGCTGCGCTCGGAGATCAAGATTGGTTCATACATGAACCACAGGGCGTTCTCCCCCGGAGGTGTCAGGCAGCTGACCTGCTCGTAGATGCGGTAGGAGACGAACGAGCCGGACGATGTATTGGCGGCATCCAACACACCGGTCTGCATCGCGGTATAGATTTCCGAGGAAGGCATCGATGAGATCGAGGCACCGGCCGTTGCCAGCATCTCATCGAAGGCCGGGCCCGCCGCACGCATGGTCTGGCCCTGCACGGTATCTGGTGAGGTGATGCACTGCTTGCTTGAGGCAAAGCCGCCGGCCAACCAGGCGTCCGCCAGTACACGAGCACCGGCGTCATTGATGACCTGCTTGATCATGCCCATGAACTCGGAATCATTGAGCCGTTGGGCCCTC
Organism: Halomonas huangheensis; assembly: GCF_001431725.1. NCBI lineage: Bacteria > Pseudomonadati > Pseudomonadota > Gammaproteobacteria > Oceanospirillales > Halomonadaceae > Halomonas > Halomonas huangheensis. Next base: position 906,865 of record NZ_CP013106.1, read on the forward strand.
TCATGGTTGCGCACCAGGCCCGGCATCAAGGTTGCCGAGAACTCGGGGTGACGTCCGCTGGCATAGTCCAGGGGTAGGGCTGTCATATCGAGGCGTCCCTGCACCAGCGCCCCCCATTGCTCCTTGGCCTTGAACAACGACTGTCCTGGGTAGACCTGTAGTTCAAGGTCGACATCGGCTGCCTCGACTTCCCTGGCCATCAACTGGACCATTTCGTCGCGCACATCGCCCTGACCGCCAGGAAATTGATGGGAGACGCGCATTACGGTGGCAGCACTGGCGAGGGAGGACGTCAACAGGACCGCAGCGGTGAGGGCTACAGTGAGGGCTGGGCGAGTGTGGGCTGTGCGAGTGAGAGCGGAGAGATTGACGGTGGGGAGAGTGAGGCGTTTCATGGCGAGACTCCTGATCGGTAATTGTTGTTGTCGGAACTGACTGTTCTGGTTGCAGGATGTTTATAACGACAGGCTAGTTGTTGTGGTGGAAGCCTGGCTTCTGATGCCTGTGGATAATGTGAGTTTAGCGACATGCCGTTGAGCTGCAGCATGATGAGGTTCTGATATGCATCATCGTTGCTGATGTATACTTCAATAGATGCTGGGCATATCAGTGTCAAATGACAGCATGTTAGACAATGGTGGTGAACACCCTGTCTGCTGGGGCCCGAACAGGATGTACAATGGGGCAGAGATGACCCATTGCGGAAACGGCAACTCTCGCAACCCAGCCAGTAACGCGCTGAACTCGCAACACCACACTGGAGGCAAAAGGGGGAGGCAATGAAAAAGCCATCCAACGCCCAGCGGCTCAGAGATTCGCTCGAGGATGACATCATCAACGGTCGACGGGTGCCTGGCGAACGTCTCGACCCGGAAGAGCTCTGCCGTGTCTATGGTGTTTCACGCACGCCTGTACGTGAGGCGATCCAGCAACTGGTTGCCAGTGGTCTGGTCACCGTTTCTCCCAAGAAGGGGACCTTCGTCGCCCGTGTTGGTCTTGATCAATTGATCGAGATGTTCGAAGTCATGGCCGAGTTGGAGGGCATGTGTGGCCGGCTGGCGGCGCGGCGTATCACTACCGATGAACTCGCGGAGTTGGAGGAGGCTTATGAGCGCTGTCGGGTGGCGGCTGAGGCTGGTAATAGCGACGAGTACTATTACGAGAATGAAGGTTTCCACGCTTGCATCTATGCCGCCAGTCACAATACCTTCCTTGCCGCCGAGGCAACGTCGCTGAAGCAGCGCCTCAAACCTTACAGGCGTCTGCAGTTGCAGGTTCGTAGCCGTATGCAAAGTTCGCTGGATGAACACGCTCGCATACTGGCGGCCATTGAACAGGGCGACGCCGAAGCATCAGAACAAGGGCTGCGTGACCATGTGCTGATCCAGGGTGAGCGATTCAGCGATTTTGTCTCCAGCGTGCGCGAAATGGAACGGCGCGCCGAGGCCGCAACAGGATGACAGGGATGCTCTGATCATCTCTTTCTGAAGAGAGCGGAGTTTCCCGCTGGTGTAGGGACGCACCAGGCATTGAAAATGGGAGTCAGTGCATCACTTGTTATGGGCTGACGCGCCTGAATGATTCCATGGATGGAAGCATTCAGTGGAACCACAGGAGTTTCCATGTTTCCCCGCTTTCATCAACGCTACCTGGCACTGCCCCAGCGTATGCGTGCCGAGTGCCAACCTACACCGGTGGCAGAGCCGCGTGTTGTGGCTTTCAATCATGCGCTGGCCGAGGCACTGGGCTTCGATCGTGAAGCTTTCAATGCTGAGCAGGCGGCACAGATCCTGTCCGGCAACCAGGTCCCAGAGGGTGTTACCCCTGTGGCAGCAGCCTATGCCGGGCATCAATTCGGCAATTTTGTCCCGCAACTGGGTGATGGCCGAGCGCTGTTGCTGGGTGAGTTGTCCCATCAGGATGGTGCTCTGCGCGAAGTGCAGCTCAAGGGCGCCGGGCGTACGCCGTTCTCGCGGGGTGGCGATGGACGTGCACCGCTGGGGCCGGTGTTGCGTGAGTACCTGGTGTCCGAGGCGATGTTCGCATTGGGTGTGCCGACCACTCGGGCTCTGGCAGCGGTAACCACCGGAGAGCGGGTATATCGTCAGCCGCCCGAGCCGGGCGCAGTGCTGACGCGTGTCGCCAGCAGTCATCTGCGGGTCGGCACCTTCCAGTACTTTGCGTCGCGCAATGATGTCGAAGCGGTCAAGCTGCTGGTTGAACTGGCGATCGAACGCCATTATCCGGAGCTGGCTGGGTTACCCGAAGACGAGCAGGCCATGGCGTTGTTGGATGCGGTGATTGGTCGTCAGGCGAATCTGGTGGCCCGTTGGAAGGGACTGGGCTTCATTCATGGGGTGATGAATACCGACAACTGTGCGATTTCCGGTGAAACCATCGACTACGGGCCATGTGCCTTCATGGATAGCTATCATCCGGAGACGGTGTTCAGCTCTATAGATGAGCGCGGGCGTTATGCCTGGGTCAATCAGCCGGTGATCGCTCAGTGGAACCTGGCGCGTTTTGCCAAGACTCTGTTGGCGTTGATGGATACGGATCAACAGCGTGCCATCGAGCGGGCGACGGCAGCCATCGAAGGCTTCAGTGACCGTCATGAGCAGGCATGGAGCGATGTATTGCGCAGCAAACTGGGGCTGACCCGCGACGCAGAACCAGAGGACGGGAGTGATCTGGCGCTGGGAGAAAAGTGGCTCGAGGTCATGGCAGCCGGCAAGGTCGACTTCACGCTGAGCTTCGGTGAGCTGGTGGCTGCGGTCGAGCCGGGTGCTGATGAGACGCCCCTGCATCAACGCTTCAATTCCAGTGACGCGCTCGATGCCTGGCTATCGCGCTGGCGGGAAAGGCTGCATGCAGAAGGCCAGAGCAGCGAGGTACTGCGTTCAAGGATCGAATCGGCCAATCCGCTGGTGATCCCGCGCAATCATCTGGTCGAGCGGGCCATTCGCGCCGCTGCAGATCAGCAGGATTTTGGCCCATTCGAGACGCTGCTGGCTGCAGTGACCCAGCCCTGGACATCACCCGAGGATCAGAGCCTGCTGCAACCGCCCTTATCGAACGAGCGCGTGTTGCGAACCTTCTGCGGTACTTGAGTGGCTGTGGTGCCTGAATGAAAGAACCGGACGCCGAGGCGTCCGGTTTTGCGTTTCATGAAAGCTACTGAGGTGCTGTCTACAGAGGTGCTATCTATTGAGGTGCTCTGCTGGCCTGTAGCGTACGCGTCAGCAAGGCACGTAGAGCGGCAGGGCGCACTGGTTTGAGCAGCAGTTGGTATCCTCCTCGCTTGACCTCTTCGGCCACTTCTTCTGTGCGATCTGCGGTGATGACGATACCCGGAACAGCACCAGTGAAGCGCTCGCTCAAGGCATCCAATGCCATCATCCCGGTCACCTCATTGTCGAGGTGGTAGTCAGCGAGAATCGCGTCCGGATCGCTGTCGAGATGGCGCAGTACCGATTTCGCACCACCGATGGTGGTGGCAGTGAAAACCTCGCAGCCCCATCCAGACAGCATGGCCTTCATGCCCTCGAGAATCAGTGATTCGTTGTCGATGCACAGGATGCGGCGCCCGGCCAGTTTGTTGCCGGCGCGGCGCGGGGAGCGCTCTTCCTCCCTGGCCGTTTCCGCCTGGGCCGCTACGCGCGGCACACTGACCGAGAACACCGTGCCGATGTCCAACCATGAGCGGACCTGAATAGGATGGTCGAGAACACGACTCATGCGGTCGGCGATCGAGAGTCCCAGACCCAGGCCTTTCTCGCTTTCCTTGTGACGCGATGCCTGGTCTAGTCGCCGGAATTCCTGGAAGATTTCCGACTGCTTGGCCTCGGGGATGCCCGGGCCACTGTCCCAGACTTCAATCAGGATTCGATCTCCTCGACGGCGGACACCCAGTAGCACGAGACCTTCCTGGGTATAGCGGATGGCATTGGACAGGAAGTTCTGGATGATTCGACGCAGCATCTGAGCATCGCTGTCGACCCATAATGAGGTACCGACCACCTTGAGATCCAGGCCATGGTCCTCGGCCATTACCGCAAACTGCGCCTGTAATGGTCGGATTATCTCGTTGAGTGCGAAATGGCTGCGTCTCGGCGTCAGAGCCCCGGCATCCAGCTTGGAAATATCCAGCAGCGTGCTCAGTAATTCCTCGGCGGACTGCAGTGAGCTGTCGATATGGCCGATGGTACGCTTCATGTCCTCGGCTTCCATCTGCTGGGACAAGGCAGACGTGAATAGACGTGCGGCATTGAGCGGTTGCAACAGGTCATGGCTGGCCGCGGCAAGGAAGCGGGTCTTGGAGGCATTGGCGTCCTCGGCAACCTGCTTGGCCTGGCGTAACGCCTGCTCGGCTTCGGCACGTACTCGGTTTTCCTGACGCAACGCTGCGTTGGCTTCGGATAGCGCCTGGGTGCGCTCACGTACACGCTCCTCAAGGGTTTCATTGGTTTCCTTGAGGGCGATCTCGGCGCGGCGACGTTCCGTGATGTCCTGGTAGAGCGAGAAGAAACCGAGTATCGCGCCGCTGTCACCGAAGTGAGGCGTGTAGGTGACCAGCATGTAGCGGAGACCTTCCTGCGGCAGAGTCAGGGATACCTCGAAACTGACCCGCTCGCCGGTTAGAGTGCGCTCGATCCATGGCGTGCGTGCACTGGCCATATCGATGGACATCACATCGTTGATGCGCTTTCCGATTACCGCATTGCGGTCGATGTCGAAGGCCTGTTCGTAGGCTCGGTTGGTAAACAGGTAGCGGCAATCCCTGTCGAAATAGGCAATCAATGCCGGCACGTTGTCGGTGTAGATGCGGATGTTGTTTTCCGAGCGGATCAGCGCTTCCTCGGTGCGCTTCTGCTGAGTGATGTCCTGGTAGGTGTAGACGAAGCCGCCGCCAGGCATCGGGTTGCCCTGGACCTCGAGCACACTTCCGTCCTGGCGATAGCGAACATAGCGGTGCGGTTGCCCCTCGCGGATATTGTCGAGCAGCAGTTGGACGTGTTCCTCCGGGTCGCCTGGGCCGTATTCACCATTGTGGGCGTTGTAGCGGAAGATCCGGTCGATGGGCGCACCGACGCGAATCAGGTGGTCGGGAAAGCGGAACAGCTCCAGATAGCGTTGATTCCAGACCACCAGGCGCAGGTTCTGGTCGACCACGCTGATGCCCTGATTGATGTTCTCGATCGTGGCCTGCAGCAGAGCACGGTTGAACTCAAGAACCTGTGAAGCTTCGTCGACGATCGAGATGACATCGGAAATTCCGATGCCACGTCCCTGCAGCGCCGAGTTGACCACGATTCGCGCCGATGAAGCGCCGAGTACCGAAGCGAGGAAGCGTTCGGTGAACTGGATGACGTCAATCGACGCCCGGGTGCTGTCCTCCAGCGCCTTGCCATTGCGGCGTGCATAGTCATTGAAGGCACGCTCGACCTGGTTGGCGCTGAGAAAACGCTGGCAGAGCACCTTGAGGTCACCGACGGTGGTGGCGCCGGTCCAGGGCCGGTTGACCGACGTCTGGCGGGTTTCGACGCTGTCCACGAACAGTGAGGCCTGGATGCGCTCGACCACGCGCTGAGGGGTGATCTGCGAAATGAAAATATAGGCGAAGAGGTTGGCGCCCAGCGACAGCATCACCCCGTGGGTAAAGCTGTCGCCGATGTGCAGGCCGAACAGCGAGGTCGGCGATAGCCAGGCGACCTCCATGGGCCCGCCCGCCAGCCAGCTGGATGGCAGTACACCGGCATTGATCATCGCTGGCAGTAGCAGAGTATAGGCCCAGATCGCGAAGCCGGCATTCATGCCGACGATGACCCCCAGTCGGTTGCCACGCTTCCAGTACAGGCCTCCGATCAGTGCCGGGGCAAACTGAGCCGCGGCGGCAAACGACAGCATGCCGATCGATGCCAGTGAAGTGAATTCACCGATCAATTGATAGAAGCCATAGGCCATGGCCAGAATCACGACGATGGTAATGCGTCGAGCACGCAGTACCAGACGGCCATAGTCGCGAGCCTTGGTATCGAACCAGCGTAGCCGGAACAGTGCAGGGATCACGATCTCGTTGGAGATCATGATCGATACCGCCACCGCGGCGACGATCACCATCCCCGTGGCAGCGGAGAAGCCGCCGATGAAGGTCAGTAGTGCCAGCCAGCTCTGGCCGGCGGCAATCGGTAGCGACAGCACGTAGGTATCCGGCGAAACATCACTGCCGGCAAACACCGTCAGCCCAGCGGCTGCCAGTGGCAGTACAAAGAAGGCAAACAGCACCAGATAGAGTGGGAACAACCAGCGTGCTCGAGTGGCATCATCGCGATGGGTGTTCTCGACCACCGTGACATGAAACTGCCGCGGCAGGCAGAGAATCGCCAGCATCGCGAGTAGGGTCTGTGCCCAGAAGCTCTGGCCGAAGTCCTGCTGTGCCAATTGACGCTGCAACTCAAGTTGAGCATCCGCGGTGGCCAGCAGATCACCGAGGCCGTCAAACATGCCCCAGGTGACATAGATCCCGAGGGTCAGGAAGGCCAGTAGTTTGATCAATGACTCGAAGGCCACTGCATGAATCAGGCCTTCGTGGTGCTCGGTGGCGTCGGTATGGCGGGTGCCGAAAAGTATCGCAAAGATAGCCATGACAATGGCGACATAGAAGGCAGTGTCACCAAACAGCGGCGCCCGTGTGATATCGGAGGCGTTGGTCAGCACCGTGAATGACGTCGAGACCGCCTTCAATTGAAGTGCAATGTAGGGGAGGGTGCCAATCAGAGCCACCAGGCTGGCAAAGGCCGCCAATGACTGGGTCTTGCCGTAACGCGAGGCAATGAAGTCGGCGATCGAGGTCACGTTCTGGTGCTTGGCGACACGCACCATCTTGGCCAGCACTGGCCAGAACAGCAGCAGTGTCAATATCGGGCCTACGAAAATGCTGGCAAATGACCAACCCGAGGTTGCCGCCTGACCAACGGCGCCGTGAAAGGTCCAGGACGTGCAGTAGATAGCCAGCGCCAGGCTGTACACCAACGGGCGTCGCTGACTTGAGCCCCGGTGCCGGGCACGGCGATCACCGCGCCATGCGATGGCGAAGAGCACCGCGATGTACAAGAGTGAGACAAGTATCAGCATCCAACCGGCAAACATGGCCACCTCCTCGACGTCAGCCGCCATTCTAGGGCATTGGCGGCTGACCAGGCAGGGGGGATTGCCAGTTTGTTGGAAGTCGAGCAAAGAGTGGGCAACGGATGCTTTTATGGGAAAACCGGCGTAAAGGAGCTGAGGATTGCGAAGATGTTGTCGGGAGGAATACGACTAACGTGGATTGCACCTTTGTCGCGATAGACCATCGGATGATATTCTGTGACTATGTGTAACATTATGAATTTAAACAAATATTTGTTTATGTGTTGCGGTGCATTTATTGCTTTCGACTAAAGTTCTCGTTATGCATATGTCGCCTTTTGACTAGGCTGTTTTTGAGCTTACCGCCGACATCATGGCGGAATCTGGCGTTTAAACCATCGTTCTGAGGGCGGCCTTATGTTGGACAAGAGTGCGCAGGCTTACTGGAAACGAAATGTCAGAATCATTCTCGGCTGTCTAGCCGTATGGTTCATCGTGTCCTATGGCTTCGGCATCCTGTTGGTGGATGTGCTCAATAATATTCGCTTCTTTGGCTTCAAACTTGGCTTCTGGTTTGCACAGCAGGGATCGATCTTTGTCTTTATCGGGCTGATCATCTTCTATGCATGGAAGATGAACAAACTCGATGAGGAATTCGACGTACACGAGCAGTAAGCCCGAACAATAACGTCAACCAACGGGAAGCATTTCCATGGATGTACAATTCCTGACTTATCTCTTCGTCGGTGCGTCCTTCGTGCTCTATATCGGTATCGCGATATGGTCACGAGCGGGATCCACCAAGGACTTCTATGTAGCAGGCGGTGGTGTACCACCGGCGGCCAATGGCATGGCAACAGCGGCAGACTGGATGTCTGCGGCCTCGTTCATTTCCATGGCTGGCTTGATTGCCTACCAGGGCTATGATGCCTCGGTCTACCTGATGGGCTGGACTGGCGGCTATGTGATGTTGGCAATGCTGCTGGCTCCTTATCTGCGCAAGTTCGGTAAGTTTACCGTGCCGGATTTCATCGGTGACCGGTACTACTCGAATGTTGCGCGTACCGTCGCAGTGATCTGTGTGATCTTCGTATCCTTTACCTATGTCGCAGGCCAGATGCGCGGTACCGGTATTGTATTCGCTCGATTCCTCGAAGTTGACGTCAATATAGGCGTCGTTATCGGTATGGTTATTGTCTTCTTCTACGCCGTGCTGGGCGGCATGAAGGGCATCACCTATACCCAGGTGGCGCAGTATTGTGTGTTGATTACTGCCTTCATTGTGCCTGCGGTGTTCCTGTCGATCATGATGACTGGCCATGTCCTGCCGCAAACCGGCCTTGGCGCCACCTTTGTCGATGCAGCCGGCAACGATAGTGGCCAGTACATTCTCGATCGCCTCGATGGCTTGCTTGATGAGTTGGGGATTACGCCTTACACCGATGGCAGCCAGCCGATGATCAATGTGTTCTTCATCACCGCGGCCTTGATGTGTGGTACCGCGGGCCTACCGCACGTCATCGTGCGTTTCTTCACGGTGCCACGTGTCCGTGATGCGCGTATCAGTGCCGGTTGGGCGTTGATCTTCATCGCGTTGCTCTACACCACTGCTCCGGCGGTGGGGGTGTTTGCGCGGACCAATATCATCGAGACGGTCAACAACAACGCCTATGAAGAGATTCCCGGTTGGTTCAAGAGCTGGGAAAACGTCGGGCTGATCGGTTGGTTGGACAAGAACGATGATGGTCGTGTGCAGATGGGCGCGGGTGACCCCTTCAGCGGCAAGCCGGAGTTCCAGTCAGGTCCGCTGGAAACCGATGGCGAGCGAGGTGAGCATGGCCAGCGCATTGTTACCAATACACCTACCGAGGGCGACAATGAGGTTTATGTCGACCGCGATATCATTGTACTGGCCAACCCGGAAATTGGTGGTCTACCGGCCTGGGTAGTGGCGTTGATGGCTGCTGGTGGCGTGGCAGCTGCACTCTCCACCGCGGCCGGACTGTTGCTGGTGATTTCAGCGGCAATCTCTCATGACCTGATCAAGAAGCAGATCAATCCCCATCTCAGTGAGCGGGGTGAGCTGATTGCGGCGCGCAGCGCAGCGGCTGTTGCGGTAGTGATTGCCGGTTACTTTGGTATCAACCCGCCAGGCTTTGTGGCGCAGGTGGTGGCCTTCGCCTTTGGCCTCGCAGCGTCGTCGTTCTTCCCGGCGATACTGATGGGGATCTTCGACAAGCGCATGAACCGCGAAGGGGCGATTGTCGGCATGATCGTCGGCCTGTCCTTCACCTTCTGCTACATCGTCTACACCAAATTCATCAATACCGACCCGTCAATCTGGTGGTTCGGCATCTCGCCGGAGGGTATCGGTACTCTGGGCATGCTCCTGCACTTTGTGGTCGCCTTTGTGGTATCGCGTGCCACCAAGGCTCCGCCCGCGGAAATCCAGGAACTGGTCGAGAGCGTGCGTGTACCGCGAGGAGCGGGAGTCGCTCACTCGCATTGATGATGGAGTGGTATGTGCCCCCGGCCATGGCCGGGGGCATTTCAGGAGCCGGTAATGGTTGATCTTGATATGTCGGAGCCACCGTTCTCGCTGTTGGATGACAGCGCACGGGAACGTGTGTGTGCCGGGCTTGATCTGGCGTATTTCGCTCGCGACACGATCATCCTTGATGCCGGACAGCCCGGCGAGTTCGTCTTTGTCATTCACAAGGGTGAAGTCGCGGAGCTGGAACCCAATGCAACTGCCGAGGGCGCACGTATCGGTCACTACACCGATGGCGACTTGTTCGGTGCCATCAGCGTTCTCAACGGTAGCAGCCGTTATCGGTTCATCGCTGAGCAGGAAAGTCTCTGTTATCTGATGCCTGCGCAGTTGTTCCGGTCGCTGTGTGATAGTCAACCGGCCTTTGCCGAGTACTTCCACAACCGGATTGTCGAGAAGACACGGTTGATGAGTCAGCGGCGTAGCCAGCAGGATGCTAGCCTGGCGGGATTCATGATGGCCAGAGTCAGTGAGTGCCAGCGTGAGCCTCTAGTGGTAGCGGACACGACCACTATCGGTGAGGCGGTGCGCCTACTCCGGGAGCGTCAGGCCGACAGCCTGCTGGTCGAACTGAAGGAAGAGCAAGGGGATGACGTCCACGGCAGGAACCGTTATGGCATGGTCACCCGCACGGACATGCTTGAGGCATTGGTGCTTGAAGGATATGGCAGCGAAGGGCTGCTGAGTGGGGTGGCCAGTCGCGAGCTGGTGGAGGTGGATGCGCAGCAGTATCTGTTTGAAGCGCTGATCGAGATGACTCAGCACAAGGTAGAGCGCGTCGTGGTCTGGAATGGCGAGCAACTGGCCGGCATTGTCGAGCTGACCGATGTGCTGAGTTTCTTTTCCAGTCGCAGTTATATGATCAGCCTGCAGGTGGAGCAGGCAAGCAATCTCGATGAGTTGCAGGAAGCCAGTCAACGCATGCCGGATATGGTCGACTCGTTGATGGCTCAAGGGGTACGCATGCGTTTTGCCATGAGCATGCTGGCTGCGCTTAACGGTCGTATCATCCGCAAGGCCTGGGATTTCAGCATGACGCAACCCGCGCGAGATGCCTCCTGCTTGCTGTTGTTGGGGAGTGAGGGGCGAGGAGAGCAGGTGGCGCGCACCGACCAGGACAACGCTCTGATCCTGGCGGATGGTATCGACTGGCCGAGCCTCGCCGATGATTCCACTCACTTCACGAATGTATTGGCTCGACTGGGTTACCCACACTGCACCGGTAATATCATGATTTCCAACCCGCAGTGGGTCGGAACTCTGGATCAGTGGCAGCAGCGGATTCGTAGTTGGGTTGCCAAGTCAGAAGCCGATCACCTGATGCGGCTGTCGATTCTGTTCGACGCCTGTGGTGTTGCCGGTAATACAGATCTGGGTGAGCGCTTGCGCGACATCCTGATCACCGAGACGCTGGGCAATGAGGTGTTGTTGAGTCATTTTGCCCGTGCCGTGCTGCGCTTCTCGACACCGCTGACGATGTTCGGCTCCGTGAAGCGCCCGGAGCACGGTATCGACTTGAAGAAGGGTGGTGTCTTTCCCATCGTGCATGGCGTGCGCACTCTGGCCATGGAGCGTGGAATACGTGCGACCTCAACCCTCGAGCGTCTCGAGGCGTTGGTCGACGATGGTCGTGTGGCACGTAGGGATGCCGATGACCTGGGGGAAGCCTTGCAGGTATTCAGTGAGTTGCGCTGGCGAGCCGGTGGCAGTGTGCCGGAGGTCAGTGGTGAGCGTGCCAATCGTGTGGTGGTGCAGTCCTTGTCATCGTTGGAACGGGATCTGTTGCGTGAGGCTCTGCATATTGTCAGGGAATTCAAGGGGCGTCTGTCGCACCGCTACCACCTGGAGTATGCATGAGTGTCGCGCAGACCCGCATGGAAGAAGGAGTTGATCAGGAATGAATACCATGTTGCGAGCGATTAGACGTGTAGCCGACCGTCGTCGTCAGGCTCAGGGCGATTATGGCTGGTTGTTCAACCCCTATACCGGTAATGAAATGGTATCACTGGATTGTGAGACCACCGGGCTCGATACCAGATCCGCGGAATTGGTGTCTATTGCTGCGGTGCGCATTCGCGATGACCGAGTGTTGACCAGCGAATCGCTTGATCTACGTCTGGCTCGGCCTGGATCGCTGAACGGAGATTCGATTTGCGTCCACCGACTGCGAGGCACTGATCTTGAAGGTGGGCTGGTCGTGGACGAAGCGCTGTCACGGTTACTCGATTTCATCGGTAATCGCCCACTGGTGGGCTGGTGTATTGGCTATGATCTGGCAATTCTCGATCGCTACTTGAAGGAGCTGCTTGGGTTTGCCTTGCCCAACGCGACCATTGATGTGGCTCAGGAGTATCGTCGTCAGTTGCGCCGTAGTCATCCTGATGTGGTGGCGCGGCCGGAGTTTGAGCGGGTTGCTGAGCGTCTGGGAGTGCCGGTCATGGGGCGGCATACCGCGTTGGGAGATGCGGTCACCACCGCCTTGATGCATTTACGCCTGCAGAGTGGCGCGCTTGAGGAGTACAGCGGATCATGAGTCTTCATCTGGTTTTCTCCTGGCTGGAGCCTGTGCTGTTGGTCAGTGGGTTGCTGATGGTGTTGGTGGCCTATATGCAATATGTCCGGCGTACCCGTGATCTGTGGGCGGTGGTCAAGTTCTGGGAGCGCCGACTGACCATGACCGGTCGCGAGTTTGCCTGGCAACGCAGTGGGATTCTGGTATTGCTGTTGGGTGTGCTGGTCCGTTATCTATTGATTCTGCAGGTCCTGTAGCGCCGATGTCCCTGTTCAGACGGCAGGCTGAATTTTCTGCTCGCGGGCGACCAGACGCCGGGTTGATGGGGCTCCATGCGCAGCCATCTCTCGGCAGTCTCCTGAAGGTCCACGAACAGTGGTCTGGCGGCTTGGGGAGGCCTGCCATGCAATGCTAGAATGTCGGCCCCATCCGTTCAGCCGTGTATTGCAATGACCATGTCGCCCGCCATTTCTGTTGATCCGACGCCTGCCTCCAGTGTGGAACATGAGGCGGAGGATATCTGCTCGCTGGCCAGAGAAAAACGCGAATTCAACAAGTTGCAGAAGCGGCTGCGGCGTCTCACCGGCAATGCCATCATTGATTACGGCATGATTCAGGAAGGTGACAAGGTCATGGTATGCCTGTCTGGAGGCAAGGACAGCTACACCATGCTTGAGATCCTGCGCAGCCTGCAGCGTAACGCGCCGATCAACTTCTCGCTGGTGGCGGTCAATCTCGACCAGAAACAGCCCGGTTTTCCCGAGCATGTGCTGCCGGAGTACCTTGAGGGTATTGGTGTCGATTACCATATTCTCGAGAAGGACACCTATTCGGTAGTCAAGGAGAAGACCCCCGAGGGCAAGACGACCTGTGCGCTATGCTCACGGCTGCGGCGTGGCTCTCTGTACGGTTTTGCCGAGGAGATCGGGGCAACCAAGATCGCGCTGGGCCATCACCGCGAAGACATTCTCGAGACGCTATTTCTCAACATGTTCTTTGGTGGCAGCCTGAAGTCCATGCCACCCAAACTGCTTTCCGATGATGGCAAGAACATTGTGATCCGGCCCTTGGCCTATTGTCGTGAGGCAGATATCGCCGCATACGCCGAACAAATGGGCTTTCCAATCATTCCCTGTAATCTGTGTGGTTCGCAGCCCAACCTGCAGCGTCAGGTGGTCAAGGAAATGCTGGCTGAATGGGAGTCCAAGCACCCTGGCCGTCTCGAGAGCATGTTCAAGGCGGTGACCAATGTGGCGCCATCACAACTGGCGGATCGCAACCTGTTTGACTTCGAAGGCCTCGAGGGCGAGCAGGCGCGTAGGCAACGTAATCGCATCGATGTAGTTGACGCAGGCTGAGCCTCGTCAACATCAGCGGGGTCATCACGGCATTACATTCGAACGCCATCGGCAGCGCATCCAGCAGTGTTCCCGATGGCGTTCTTGTTCATGACAGCCTTGAGCGATTGAAACAGCCCTGAGCGATTGAAACAGCCCTGAGCGATTGAAACAGCCCTGAGCGATTGAAACAGCCCTGAGCGATTAACAGCCCCGAGCGGTCGAGTCAGTCGGCCGTGGTTTCGGTGTCGGCGAGGTTGGTCAAGGCACCCATGTCGAGAATGTTGACTTCGCGACCGGAAACCGAGACCAGTTCCTGCTGTTGAAAGCGTCCCAGGATACGGCTGACGGTTTCCACCGCCAACCCCAGGTGGTTGCCGATGTCGGACCGCGACATCGATAGGCGGAAGCTGAACGGCGAGTAGCCACGGCGGCGGAAGCGGTCCGACAGGCCAAGGAAGAAGCAGGCCAGGCGTTGATCCGCGGTCTTGCGGGACAGCAACTGCAACATGCGATGGTCATGACGCAGTTCCTTGCTCATGGTACGGAACAACTGAGCACGCAGGTCTGGCAGGATCTGTGACAGGGCATCCAGCCGGTCGAAGGGGATCTCACAGACCGTGGTGGTTTCGAGTGCAACCACGCTACCTGAATAGAAACCATCATCGATCCCGTCGAGGCCGATCAATTCGCTGGGCAGGAAGAAGTTGGTCAGTTGGGCTTCGCCGCTGCCTTCGGTAATGATCTGTTTGAGGCTTCCGGAGCGAACCGCGTAGACACTGGTGAAGCGGTCTCCCTGATCGATCAGGCGGGTGCCTTTCTTGATCGGTGGGTGGCGCCGGATGATGGCGTCAAAACGCTCCATGTCTGCAGTATCAAGAGCGAGTGGCAGACACAGAGAACTGAGACTGCAGGATTCACATCGCGTTTCCTGCGGCATAGGGGGGCGTCGCTCCTGGGCCATGGCACACATTGGTAGCTCCTGTGAATCGGCGATCGGTGGAATACGCCGAAAATAAGCTTTTAATTACTTCAGCACCTTATAATCAATATTATACCCTGCCAATCAGGGGATAATCGTCGGTTACCTCTTTTGACGGTGAAATTACTGGATCACTACCTCAACTCTGTTGAGTCACTATCAACTGCCAGATCGCCAACGCGATGACCAGTAAGGCTGCCAACCACCGTGTTGCCCGTGAATTCAGCAGGCGCCGAATCTGGTCTGCGGCGACGCCGGTGACCAGTAGCGCCGGCAGGGTGCCGGTGCCAAACGCCAGCATCAGCATGGCGCCCTGACTGGGAGTGGCCGTTGCCAGACTCCAGCTCAGCATTGAGTAGACCAACCCGCAGGGCAGCCATCCCCAGAGGGCGCCCAACAGTATGGCCTGGTGTGGCCGTGTTACCGGCAGCAATGCGCGTCCGACTGGCTCCAGGTACCTCCAGTAGCGTTTCCCGAGTGCCTCGATGTGTCGCAGGCCCTTCCAGATATCGGCGATATACAGTGCCATCAAGCACAGCATCAGGCTCGACATCCACTGCAGGACGGTGCGCACGCCTGGCGCCAGACCGACCAGCGCACCAAGCCCTGCGACGATGGCCCCGGCCAACGCATAGCTGGTGATGCGCCCGGCATTGTAGCCCAGCAACAGGGCTGCCATGCGTGATGGGCGTCGCATGCTGGGCGGGACGGCAAAGGTAAGGGCGCTCATGATGCCTCCACACATGCCGACACAGTGAGCGCCGCCCAGGAGTCCGAAGACAAAGGCCGCAGCCAGTGGAGGGAGGTCGAGTCCCGTCGGGTTCATGGCTGGTCTCGCCGCTTGCTTGATGACGGTGGCTCCAGCAGGTCGGAGGAGCTGTGTTCATCCGACTGTCGGCGGCAAGTGTCATCGTCATCGAACAAGATGCGCCAGGCGGGTCCCTCGAGGTCCTCAAACTGATCGTGCTTGACGGCCCAGAAGAATGCCCAGACCGCCAGGCTCAATAGCATCAATGACAGCGGGATCAGCAGATAGAGAATATTCATCGGCTTGTGCCTGGCGTGTTCCGCGACTGCATTCTACGCCCTTGCCTTGCTCCGAGCCGTAGGGAATTTCCGATAACCAGTAACGAACTGGCTGACATGCCGATCACTGCCAGCCAGGGAGGTACCAGGCCCGCTATTGCCAACGGCAGGGCAATGACGTTGTAGAGTGTCGCCCAGCTCAGGTTCTGACGGATGATGCGTTGCGTTGTGCGAGCAACATCAATGGCTTCGGTGATGCCGCCGAGCTTTTCTCCAAGCAGCAGAATATCGGCGTGACTACGTGCGAGATCACTGGCGCCGGGCATGGCAATAGCCAGGTCGGCACCGGCCAGCACGGCAATGTCGTTGATGCCATCACCGACCATGGCTACACGTTGGTTCTGCTGCTGCAATGTGCGCACATGATCGAGTTTGTCCTGAGGTAGCGCCGCGCCTCGCCATTGGCAGACACCAAGCCGTCTCGCCATACTTGCCACACTGGATATGCGATCGCCGGAGAGAATCTCCACGCTGAGGCCTGCGTCGCGTAAATGCTGAAGTGTTGTCGCCGTATCAGCACGGATGTCGTCTTCGACTCCTAGCCAGGCCATGGGCTTGCCTGCGCGTGCCAATAGCAGCCAATTGGCATCTGAGGGTGGCTGCAGGTCGTGATCAGCGGCTGCGAAGTCAGCACGTCCGATACGCCACTCTGTCCCCAGACACTGTGCCTGAACCCCTTGTCCTGGATGATTGCGGATATCACTGGCCCTTACCGTGTCATTGCGCCAGGGCCGAAAGGCGCGAGCGATAGGGTGCTCCGAAGCGGACTCGAGTGCGGCTGCAACAGTCAGTAGTTGGTGGTTGTCCAGCGTGGCCGTGGCCGGGATTATCCGGCAGTCGCCAAGTACCATCTGTCCTTGGGTCAGGGTTCCTGTCTTGTCGAACACCACCCGATCAATACTGGCGAGCACCTCCAGCGCGTCACCGCGAGTGACCAGTACCCCAGCGCGACGTAGGCGGCCGTGAGCCACGGTCAACGAAATGGGCGTGGCCAGTGCCAGCGCGCAGGGACAGGTGACGACCAGCACCGACAGCGTCACCCACAAGCTACGAGCGGGATCGATTTGCCACCAGATGGCGGCGACCGCGGCACTGATCAACAGCAGTCCGAGGATGAAATGATGCGCCACACGCTCGACAGCGCGAGCGAGACGAGGGCGTTCAGCAAAGGCACGGTCGGAGAGGTCGATGATGCTTGCCACCCTTGTTGCATGGCCGGCTCGAGTGACGCTCAACTCAAGGGGTGTGTCTACCACGAGGCTTCCTGCATGGATGATGTCGCCTCGTGCTCTGGAGGCAGGAACTGATTCGCCACTGAGCATCGACTCATCAACACTGGCGTAGGGTGACAGCAGCGTGCCATCCGCGGGCACCTGCGCACCGGCGAGTACTCGCACTCGGTCGCCTGCCATGAGTTCGGTGGCGGGAATGACTTGTTCATGATGCTGGTCGTCTAGACGCAGCGCGGCATCGGGGATAGTGCCACTCAGGGCGTTGCCGATTCGACCGTGATGGTGACG
This sequence comes from Halomonas huangheensis, assembly GCF_001431725.1. Lineage (NCBI taxonomy): Bacteria > Pseudomonadati > Pseudomonadota > Gammaproteobacteria > Oceanospirillales > Halomonadaceae > Halomonas > Halomonas huangheensis. The sequence continues at coordinate 923,981 of NZ_CP013106.1, forward strand.
AGTGCGAGCTTCGATGTAGCGCCCGAACAGCAGGAAGAAAGTGAACATGCAGACTGAATCGAAGTACATGTCTCCACGTTGGCTGACCACGGACCACAGGCTGGCAATATAGGCGCCGCCGATAGCTACAGCCACGGGTACATCCATGCCGAGTACTCGGCTACGAATGTCTCGCCAGGCACCGCCGAAGAACGGTTGCGCCGAATACAGCACGACGGAGGTTGTCAGAGCCACGGCCAGCCAGGCAAACAGGCGTTCGAAGTTGTGACTGAGATCGCCAGGTACCGCGACATAGTGAGGGATGGAGAACATCAGCACCTGCATCATGCCGACCGCAGCGATAATCAGGCGTCGCACCATTCGACGCGATTGGTGCTTGAGTCGCTGCTGTGCCTCATCGGGAGACCAGGGTTGGGATGGGTAGCCGATGGCGGCCAGCTCAGCCAACAGTCGGGATAGTGCGACGCTGGCGGGTCGCCAGCTCAGACGCAGGCGGTGTTCACTCAGATTGATGGCGCTGGAGATAACGCCCTCGATGGCATTGAGGCGATGTTCGATAAGCCAGGCGCAGGCAGCGCAGGTGATGCCATCAACGGCGAAGGTGGCAATGCTTTCGTCGTTGTCCTGCCCCTGGTCCGTACGCACAAATCGCGCTTGAAGGACAGGATCGTCAAACAGCTGCCAGCGTCGCGTATCGAGGGGGGCATTGATCGGGCGCTCTGGCGTAGCAGTACGCAGTTGATAGTAACGGCCCAGCCCACCGTCGATGATGGCCTGAGCCACTGCGAGGCAACCAGGGCAGCATAGTGGCTGAGTCAGTCCATTGAGCTCCAGTGACCAGCGATTGTCACCGTCAACCGCTGAGCCACAGTGATAGCAGGAAGTTGCCATCATTGGTGGCCTTACAGCCCCGGCGTCAGGTGGACGCTGGTATCAAGTGGGAAGGTGGCTTCTCCAGTGAGCCGCCATGCGGCATCATTACCGGCTTGTGGCTGTAGTTGCAGGTAGCGGCGGTAGCGCAGATTGCGATCGAGCACACCGACATAGTGGTTATCGCGGGTATGCCTCAGCAACAGCTCACGATCGCGGTCACCATCGCTGGGGAATATCAGGCGCAAATGAAGGGTTTCAGGACGTTCTTCACCTGCGAGACGTACCATCACATCACCGGTAGTGGCATCAATGCGCAACTGTGCGGCTAGTCCCAGCGTTGCGGCATGCTGTTGTTTCTTCAATTGTGCATTGATGGCAAGCCCGTCGCGGTAGTAGTCCTCGGGCACTGATCCGTCGAAGTAGCGGATCGACAAGGTCAGGTAGATCAGGCTGAAGGTCACCGACGACAACAGCAGAGTGATCAGGAACCAGGGCCAGAATTGGCGGTACCAGGGCGGAACGCTCCGAGATGGAGACGTTGGTAATGTTGAACTCATCAGTGAATGGCTCCCATGAAGCGACTTTCACGCGTGATGGCGATGTCATCGGTATCCTCGGCGCTTACCGTGATCCGGATATCACTGCTGGGCTGTGTCAGCAGTCCTGGTGCAACGGTCAATGTCATGACCCGTTGTCGTGATGAATTGGCAGGAACCGCGATCTGTCTGACATCACTCTTGATACCGTCGATGCCGTTCACCGAGATGCGATAGCGATGGTCGCGGCTGTCCAGGTTGCGCACGGTGATGATGGATGTGTTGGCAATGCTGCCGTCGGTAAGTGTCTGGAACAGTTGGCCGCGTTCGCGTTGGATATCCACATCCAGCGGCGTACGGTCGGCGATGGAGTGAACGAACAGCACACTCATCACGGTTAGTGCCGCGAGGTAGCCCAGTAGCCGTGGACGCAGCAGTCGGGAGGGGTGGCCTTCCTGAGTATTCTCGGTGGTGTAGCGTACCAGGCCTCGTGGATACCCCAGCTTGTCCATCACGCTATCGCAGGCATCGATGCACGCTGCGCAGCTGATGCACTGGGCTTGCAGCCCGTCACGGATGTCGATTCCGGTCGGACAGACCTGAACACATAGCTGACAGTCTATGCAGTGACCGAGAGACAGCGTATCCGGGTCCTGGTGAGGACGACGGGCTCCACGCGGTTCGCCGCGCTGCTGGTCATAGGAAACAATCAGGGTGTCACGGTCGAACATCACCGACTGGAAACGTGCGTAGGGGCACATGTAAATGCATACCTGTTCACGTAGCCAGCCGGCATTGAGATAGGTGAACAGCAGCAACACGCCAATCCAGAACCACGCCCAGCCATGGGCCTGCAACAGCAACAGGTCACGGATCAATGCTTCGACTGGCGTAAAGTAGCCGACGAAGGTCACGCCGGTGATCAGGGCGATCAGCAGCCAGGTGACATGCTTGGCGCTCTTGCGCCACAGTTTGTCGAGATTCCAGGCGCGCTGATCGAGCTTGATACGTTGATGACGGGAGCCTTCGATGCGGTGTTCTACCCAGATGAAAAGTAGCGTCCAGACACTCTGAGGACAGGCATAGCCACACCACACCCGTCCGGCGAACACAGTGATGAAGAACAGTCCGAACGCACAGATGATCAGCAGCCAGCAGAGCAGCATGAACTCCTGAGGGTAGAAGGTGACGGCGAAGAGATGGAACTCGCGTCCGGGTAGATCAAACCAGACGGCCGGTCGACTACCCCAGGATAACCAGGGCAACAGCAGGTAACCGAGCATCAATACCCAGTTGGCAATACGTCGCAGGCGCTGGAACGCTCCCTTGAACTCGCGCACATGGATATGCCGACGACGTTGGTAGAGGCTGTGCGAGATACCTGCGTCGGGGATGTGCTGCTGGACGCTCTCGTGAGAGACGTCATGGATCGGAATCCTGTCGTTCATGATGGACTCAGGCCGTGTTCATTTCATTCCTGCCCGGGACTGGACGGGGCGCGTTCCTGCTGGTGACCGAGGCTGTAGACATAGGCGGCGACCAGGTGAACCCGCTCCTCACCGATCCACCTGGCCTGGGCGGGCATCTTCCCGTTGCGGCCGTGGCGCAGAGTCTGGCGTACGGAGTCGGCAACACTCTGACCGGGCGCTTGATAGAGCCAGGTTTCATCGGTCAGATCGGGCGCTCCCAGTGCCTGATTCCCGGTGCCATCAGGGCTATGGCAGCCCACACATGTCGAGGCGAAGACGGTCTCTCCCTGGCTGGCACGCTGTTTATCCTCGGCAACGCCGGACAGCGACAACACGAACTGGGTAACGTCCTCGATGCCTTCCTCTCCGAGTTGCTGCCAGGCAGGCATCATACCGCTGCGTCCCTTCTCGATGGTATGAGTGATGGCTGCAGGGTCGCCGCCATATAGCCAGTCGCTATCGGTCAGGTTGGGGAAGCCATAACCGCCACGCGCACTGGTGCCGTGACAGATGGCACAGTTGTTGAGAAATATGCGCTCGGCGACCTGCATGGCCTCAGCATCTTGAGCCAGTTCGGGAATGGGGACTTGCTGGTATTGCTCGAAGATCGGCGTGAAGCGTTCGTCAGCGGCTGTGACCTCCTTTTCCCACTGGGCCTCCTGACTCCAGCCGAGCAGGCCGGAGAAGTTGCCGAGGCCCGGGTACAGTGCGAGGTAGGACAAGGCGAAGATCACGGTGGCGATGTAGAGCAGGAACCACCAGCGAGGTAGCGGGTTGTCGTACTCGGCGATACCGTCGGCCATATGGCCGGTGGTATCGACGTTGCCGTCACTGTCCGGCGCCTTGTCGGTGCTGCGATTGACGTACAGCAACCAGAACGCGAACGCGATGGAGCCCAGCGTAATGATGATGATCCAGCTGCTCCAGAAGCCGGAGAGGTCGTCGCCCCATAGCGTAGTCATTTGCTCCCACCTCCCTCGTGCTTGAGGAGACCTGAGTCATGAGGGCCGGCTTTTGACGGGCTCTGCGCGATGCATTGGGGAAATGATCTCGCCACCAGTTCGTCATCAGCGAAGGGCAACTGGGCGGCTTCATCAAAGTCTGCCTTGCGTCGCCTTGACCAGGCCCAGGCGATGAGCCCGAGAAAGGCGATCAGCAGAATGGCAGTCACGATTCCGCGAAAGGTTCCGATATCCATGGTTATTCCCTGACTGTCGATCGAGGCAGTACGGTGCCGAGTTGTTGCAGATAGGCGACCAGTGCCGTGATCTCCTGCTCGCCCTTGACGTCCTCGCTGGCGCTGGCAATCTGCTCATCGGTATAGGGCACACCAAGTTTGCGCAGAGCCTGCATTCTGGCGGGTGTATCCTTGCCATCGACAAGGTTATCGAACAGCCAGGGATAGGCTGGCATGATCGACTCGGGAACGACGTCACGGGGGTTGTAGAGGTGGGCGCGATGCCAGTCGTCACTGTAGCGGGCGCCCACCCGGGCGAGGTCCGGCCCAGTACGCTTGGAGCCCCACAGGAAGTTGTGTTCGTAGATGGATTCACCCGCCACGCTGTAGTGGCCATAGCGCTCGGTTTCGGCGCGGAACGGGCGAATCATCTGCGAGTGGCAGCCCACGCAGCCTTCACGGCGATAGATGACTCGACCCTCAAGCTCCAGCGCCGAGAGCGGTTCGAGCCCCTCCACCGGCTCGGTGGTCTGTTTCTGGAAGAACAGCGGCACGATCTCCGCCAGTCCACCAAGGCTGATCACGACCAGTACCAGCACTGCCAGCAGGCCGACATTCCTTTCAATGATCTCGTGTCTCATCGGTCGTTGTTTCCCTGTTGGCTCAAGCGGTCTGCGGCACGGGCTGGTACCGAGTGACAGGGCGTCTGACAGTCATGTACACGTTGGCGGCCATGACCCACATACCAATCAGCCAGAACATCCCTCCGATCATGCGCACGATATAGCCGGGCCCGCTGGCCTCTATCGATTCGATGAAGGTGTACATCAAGGTGCCGTCGGGGTTGATGGCTCGCCACATCAGGCCCTGCAGGATGCCGTTGACCCACATTGCAGCGATGTAGAGCACGGTACCGACAGTTGCCAGCCAGAAGTGCACTGCGATGAGCTTGACCGAGTACATTTCGCTGAGCCCGTACAGACGCGGAATCATGTGATACAGGGAGCCGATGGTGATCATTGCCACCCAGCCGAGCGCGCCGGCGTGGACATGACCAATGGTCCAGTCGGTGTAGTGGGACAGCGCATTGACGGTCTTGACCGCCATCATTGGACCTTCAAAGGTCGACATGCCATAGAACGACAGCGCGACGACGAGGAAGCGCAGCGTTGGGTCGGTTCGCAGCTTATGCCAGGCCCCGGAGAGGGTCATCATGCCGTTGATCATGCCGCCCCAGGAAGGAGCGAGCAGGATGATCGACATCGCCATCCCCAGCGATTGGGCCCAATTGGGCAGTGCAGTGTAGTGCAGGTGGTGGGGGCCGGCCCACATGTAGACCATGATCAGCGCCCAGAAGTGAACAATGGACAGGCGATAGGAGTAGACCGGGCGCTCGGCCTGCTTGGGCACGAAGTAATACATCATGCCGAGGAAGCCTGCAGTGAGGAAGAAGCCAACCGCATTGTGGCCGTACCACCACTGCACCATGGCGTCGATTGCACCGGAATACAGGGAAATCGAGTAGCTGGCGGTGACCGGAAGAGCGGCGCTATTGACGATGTGCAGTACCGCTACCGTTAGAATGAAAGCTGCGAAGAACCAGTTGGCGACATAGATATGTGAGGTTCGACGGTGTTTGATGGTGCCGAGGAAAACAATGGCGTAGGTGACCCAGACCACGGCGAGCAGAATGTCGATGGGCCACTCGAGCTCAGCGTATTCCTTGACTGCAGTGAAGCCCATGGGGAGGGTAATGATCGCGCTGACGATCACCGCCTGGTAGCCCCAGAAAGTGAAGACCGCCAACCCGTCGCTGACCAGGCGCACCTGACAGGTACGCTGCACCACGTAGTAGGAGGTCGCGAACAGGGCGCATCCGCCGAAGGCAAAAATCACAATATTGGTGTGCAGGGGGCGCAGCCGACCAAAGCTTGTCCACGGCAGACCAAGGTTGAGCTCTGGCCACACGAGTTGGGCAGCCAGCAGAAGCCCAACGCTCATGCCCACTATGCCCCATACCACGGTCATGATCGCGAACTGCCGAACCACCTTGTAGTTGTAGGTTGGGTGTTGCAATGCTGTGCTCATGATTCGCTTTCCATCGAACGCTTATCGAGGATAATTTCCTCTGGTTACAGTGCTTTGCTAGCTAGTTGTGCTGATGATGTCGCTTGGCAATCCGTAAGACTGTATCCCAAATTTATCTAAAACTGTATACATTAGCCAATGTTTCATGAATATCTGGGTAGCTGCTGATGGCGAACAGACAATGGGTTTCAATTTCACTGGACGATCTTGGCGACCGGTGTCGGCAGGGAATGGAAGGGTGTTGGCAGGTAGGGGAGTTGGGGCTTGTTACTTTAGCCGGCCCCTGCACGGACCGTACTCTGCTGATGGCTCACGGTGCCGGTGCTGGACATGACTCGGCCTTCCTCACTGCCTGGCGAAGCGCTCTGGCAATACAGGGCATACAGACCCTGTCGCTGGAGTTTGCCTATATGCGCCAGATGCGTGAGGAAGGCCGCCGCCGGCCTCCTCCGAGAGTGAGTGGGCTATGTGAGGAGTTCCGGCGCTGGAGTGATGTTCTATCGGATTTGATACCTGGCGAGCTATGGCTCGGTGGAAAATCAATGGGTGGGCGCGTGGCCAGCATGGTGGCAGCTCACTCATCGACGCCACCATCGGTGCCGGGACTGGTATTGGTCGGTTATCCCTTTCACCCTGTCGGCAAGCCTGAGCGTCTGCGTCTGGATCATTGGCCACAATTGCGTTGTCCGACCCTGGTATTGCAAGGCGAGCGTGATCCTTTTGGAACACGTGAGGAAGTCGAGGGTTATACGCTGGGTGAGAGTGCGGAAGTCCAGTGGCTAGAGGATGGTGATCATGATTGGGTGCCACGCAAGGCCAGTGGCTATACCCAAAAGCAACTGGTTGAGGCAGCGGCAGAAACTACTGGCCAATTCATTCTGCGTGTGTAGAATACCACGCTGCTGTTTACAGCGGGCGTGTCCAGAAGTGGTAATAAATATACGGCATTTGAGGTTTAGTGCTGGAAGTCAGCAAGTCTGAGTACTTCCGCACAAGTAGATGAATGTCGGCGACTTTTTGGGACATGGATGAACGCGGAATTTTAAAAAAACGCGTTGACATCTCAGCCCGGCTCTGTAGAATGCAGCGCCATGTGACCGGGTGGTTAGCTCAGTTGGGAGAGCACCAGCCTTACAAGCTGGGGGTCACAGGTTCGAACCCTGTACCACCCACCATTCACGCCAGTGATGGTAATGGGCACATAGAGATTGATGTAAGTGGACCGGTAGTTCAGTTGGTTAGAATGCCGGCCTGTCACGCCGGAGGTCGCGGGTTCGAGTCCCGTCCGGTCCGCCATCATCAAGCCTCGATCTGTCATATCAGCGGACCGGTAGTTCAGTTGGTTAGAATGCCGGCCTGTCACGCCGGAGGTCGCGGGTTCGAGTCCCGTCCGGTCCGCCATGATGACACGCCTCTCGACGGTAGGCTGATAATCGTCAATTCAGTTTGAGTTTATGTGCGGGTGATTAGCTCAGTTGGTTAGAGCACCAGCCTCACATGCTGGGGGTCACTGGTTCGAATCCGGTATCACCCACCATGCGGACCGGTAGTTCAGTTGGTTAGAATGCCGGCCTGTCACGCCGGAGGTCGCGGGTTCGAGTCCCGTCCGGTCCGCCATAGCTCTGCTCGAACTCAAAAGTGTGAAATCAAAAGTCCGAGAGTAGTATTTTCGGCAGAAATTGCAACCCGATGCCCAAGGCATCGGGTTTTTTCGTATGGCTGGGTGTGAGCTACGAGCTACGAGCTACGAGCTACGAGCTGTCAGTCCGCCCGCGGTGGTGAGGTTTGCATGACGAACGCCATGCCTGGGCTCTTCTCTTTCCTCTTTCCTCTTTCCTCTTTCCTCTTTCCTCTGGCATCGTGATCTAGACTATCATACAGTTGTTTGAAATCGCTTCGGCTGATGCGGCGCTATGCTGCATGCATGGCTTGAGCCGATAACAATACTCTTGATATCCGTCGAGGAATCACCGTGACTGCCTCCTATCCGCACCTGTTTCGCCCCCTTCGGCTGGGGCATCTCGAACTGCCCAATCGTGTCCTGATGGGGTCCATGCATACCAACCTGGAGGAAGCGCCCAATGGCTTTGCTCGTCTGGCGGAATTCTATGCTGAGCGGGCTCGGCAGGGGGTGGCGCTGATCGTGACGGGGGGCATTGCTCCCAATGCCGAGGGAGCAGTATTCAAGGGCGCAGCGACACTGACCAATGAACAACAGCTCGACGAGCATCGTCAGGTGGTAGAGGCGGTTCATCGAGAGGGCTCGCATATCTGTCTTCAGATACTGCATGCTGGACGCTATGCCTATTCCCCGGAGCTGGTTGCGCCGTCGCCGATTCAGGCACCCATCAATCCGTCCAGGCCGCGAGAGTTGACTGCAGCTGAAGTCGAGCAGCACATCGAAGATTATGTGCGCTGCGCCCGCCTGGCTCAGGCGGCAGGTTATGACGGCGTCGAGGTGATGGGCTCTGAAGGCTATCTGATCAATCAGTTCATATGCCTGCGTACCAATCATCGCGAGGATGAGTGGGGTGGTGAGTTTGCCAACCGCATCCGCTTTGCTGTCGAGATCGTACGCCGAATTCGTGAGGCGACGGGCAGCCGGTTCTTGATTATCTTCCGCTTGTCGATGATTGATCTTGTGGAGGGTGGCAGCACTGCGGAAGAGGTACTGGAGCTGGGGCGTGCCATGGAGGCAGCTGGTGCTGATGTCATCAATACCGGGATCGGCTGGCATGAGGCTCGCGTGCCGACCATCGTTACCAGTGTGCCGCGTGCCGCTTTCACTGAAGTATCTCGGCGCATGCGTGAAGCGATAAGCCTGCCCTTGATTACCACCAATCGAATCAACATGCCGGATGTCGCCGAGCGTGTGCTGGCAGAAGGGCATGCTGACATGGTTTCCATGGCAAGGCCCTTTCTTGCTGATCCGGCATGGATTGCCAAGGCGCAACAGGACCGCAGCGATGAGATCAATACCTGCATTGCCTGCAACCAGGCCTGTCTCGACCACACCTTTCAAGGCAAATTGACCTCTTGTCTGGTTAATCCGCAGGCCTGTCATGAAACGGAGTTGGTGATCGAACCCGCAAGCCAGGCGAAGCGTGTGGCGGTAGTTGGGGGTGGTCCGGCAGGCATGGCAACCGCAGTGACTGCCGCACAACGGGGTCTTCGCGTGACGTTGTTCGAGCGCCGCGGAGAGCTTGGTGGGCAGTTCAATCTGGCACGGCGTATTCCCGGCAAGGAAGAGTTCGATGAAACCATGCGTTATTTCCGGGTCATGCTTGAGCGCAGCGGTGTAGAAGTGCGTCTGAACACAGACGCCGATGTCGAGACCTTGAAGGACTTCGAGCGTGTGGTGCTGGCCAGCGGTGTTGTGCCGCGCGAGCTATCGATTCCCGGTGCGGACCATGCATCGGTACTCAGCTATGCCGAAGCAATCATTGAGCCTCAGCGAGTGGGGGCGCGTGTAGCACTCATTGGTGCTGGCGGGATCGGTTTCGATGTTGCCGAGCTGCTTACGCATCGGGCGCCGTCCGGTGATCCGCTCGAACACTGGTGTGACCAGTGGGGGGTCGATCTCGCGGTGTCCAGCGCAGGTGGCCTGAAGCCGCCGCATCTACCGACTGCGGCGCGGCAGGTTTACCTGCTTCAGCGCAAGGCATCGCGTCTGGGAAAGGGGTTGGGAACGACCACCGGATGGGTGCATCGCGCTTCCCTGCGTCAGCATGGGGTAGAGATGCTGGCGGGCTGTGAATATCAGCGTATTGACGATGATGGGTTGCATCTGACCGTGGAGGGAGAGCCGAGGCGACTCGATGTGGACACCATCGTGATCTGTGCCGGGCAGGAGTCCGTGCGTGAGTTGGTTGAACCGTTGATGAAAGCTGGAGTTGCCGTTGATGTCGTGGGGGGTGCCGACAGGGCTGCTGAGTTGGATGCGCGGCGGGCGATTGATCAGGGAACGCGGGTGGCAGCAGGGTTGTAACTTTTCTGTGCCGTATCGCCAAATGATTGCCGGTGCCGAGGATGGTTGGCGGGGAGCTTTACATGTCACGCTGCAGGCGCCCATTGTAGAAGAGTCACAGGTGAGGTGGTCGACAGGGCGGTGGGCGCCAGAGTTCGTGAGGCGAGACTCTTCGGCGTCTGGTGACGTCGAGAAGTCGCGGGGAAGCACCTATTCTACAGGAGGGAGTGCCGGTACCTGCTCCGGCTGACGAGCGGGTCTTCCGTTGAAGAATCCAGTGTCGATGATGAAACGCATCTGCGGTCTAGAGTTCTTATAGGTAAGGGGGCTGGCGTTGAAACATAGCATCGCATTTATCTAATGCTGTTCTACGCTGAAGATACCCTCCCGGCGAAAAGGCGATGGCTCGATTCTTGTGGTTTCGCTGACTCCGGGTCCCGGGCATACAGGAGGCATCGATGAGTATCTTTGATCACGTGCAGAACCGTTTCGCTCGCGTTCAGCAGGAAGAAATGTCCCTGCAGGAGTATCTCGAACTCTGCCGTCAGGACCCTTCCGCCTATGCCAGTGCGGCTGAGCGCATGCTCGAGGCGATCGGTAAGCCTGAGGTGATTGATACCGCCAAGGATCCCAGGCTGGCTCGGATCTTTTCCAACAAGGTGATTCGCCGTTATCCGGCATTCGGCGAGTTTCATGGAATGGAGGAGGCGATCGAGCAGATCGTGTCCTATTTCCGTCATGCCGCGCAGGGGTTGGAAGAGAAGAAGCAGATTCTCTACCTGTTGGGGCCGGTAGGGGGGGGTAAGTCGTCGCTGGCTGAGCGGCTCAAGTTATTGATGGAGTATATTCCCTTCTATGCGATCAAGGGGTCACCGGTCCATGAGTCGCCACTGGGGCTGTTCTCACCGGAAGAAGATGGCGAGCTGCTCGAGAAGGAGTACGGCATTCCCGGGCGCTACCTGCGCAGTGTGATGTCGCCATGGGCGGCCAAGCGCCTGCAGGAAGCCGAGGGAGATATTTCCCAGTTTCGGGTGGTGCGACTGTATCCATCGCGCCTCAATCAGATTGCCCTCGCGAAGACGGAGCCTGGTGACGAGAATAACCAGGATATCTCCTCTCTGGTCGGCAAGGTGGATATCCGCCAATTGGAGCTGTATTCCCAGGATGATCCCGATGCCTACAGCTTCTCTGGCGGGCTATGCCGGGCCAACCAGGGGTTGATGGAATTCGTCGAGATGTTCAAGGCGCCGATCAAGGTTCTGCATCCCCTGCTGACCGCGACCCAGGAAGGCAACTACAACCCCACGGAAGGCATGGGAGCGATTCCCTTCGATGGTGTTGTGTTGGCGCACTCCAATGAGAGCGAGTGGCAGGCGTTCCGCAATAACCGCAACAATGAGGCGTTTCTTGACCGGGTGTATATCGTCAAGGTGCCGTACTGCCTGCGGGTCAGTGAAGAAATCAATATCTACAGGAAGTTGCTTGAGCATTCGTCGCTCAACCAGGCACCCTGCGCCCCGGATACGCTGCGCATGCTGGCGCAGTTCTCGGTGCTGTCGCGTCTCAAGGAGCCGGAAAATTCCAGTGTCTATTCCAAGATGCGTGTCTACGACGGTGAAAACCTCAAGGATACCGATCCCAAGGCCAAGTCGATTCAGGAGTATCGTGATGGTGCCGGAGTTGATGAGGGCATGGATGGCCTGTCGACCCGCTTCGCCTTCAAGATCCTGTCCAAGGTCTTCAACTTCGATAATCATGAGATAGCTGCCAACCCAGTGCACCTGCTCTATGTGCTGGAGCAGCGTCTTGAGCAGGAGCAGCTACCCAAGGAAACCTTCGAGCGCTACCTGCGCTATATCAAGGAGTTTCTGGCGCCGCGTTATGTCGATTTCATTGGCAAGGAGATTCAGACCGCCTATCTCGAGTCCTATTCCGAATACGGGCAGAATATCTTCGACCGTTATGTGACCTACGCAGATTTCTGGATTCAGGATCAGGAATATCGCGATCCGGAAACCGGTGAGCTGTTCGATCGCCAGTCACTCAACGAGGAGCTTGAGAAGATCGAGAAGCCGGCAGGTATCTCGAATCCCAAGGACTTCCGTCATGAGGTGGTCAACTTTGTACTTCGTGCGCGGGCACAGAACAATGGTATGAATCCGGGGTGGCAGTCCTACGAGAAGTTGCGTGGAGTCATCGAACACAAGATGTTCGCCAATACCGAGGAGTTGTTGCCGGTCATCTCGTTCAATGCCAAGGCATCGTCGGCGGATCTCAGGAAGCACGAGGATTTCGTTGCGCGCATGGTCGAACGTGGTTATACCGAGAAGCAGGTGCGGCTGCTGTCGGAGTGGTATCTGCGGGTGCGCAAGTCACAGTAGGGCGTGACCGGTTGGGGCGGATTGTTCCGCCCCCTGGATGCACACTGCAGGCAGAGGAGGTCACATGACCTACTTCATTGATCGGCGAGCCAACGCAAAGAACAAGAGTGCCGTCAATCGACAGCGCTTTCTGGATCGTTATCGCACTCATATCAAGCGTTCGGTGGAGGAGGCGGTGAATCGCCGCTCGATCACGGATATGGAGCGAGGTGAAAAGATCTCGATCCCCAGCCGTGATATCTCCGAGCCGGTATTCCAGCATGGTTCCGGTGGGCGCCGTTCGATCATTGCGCCCGGAAACCGTGAGTTTCAGGAAGGCGATAGGCTGCGTCGCCCCGGCGGTGGCGGGGGTGGGGACGGTAGTGGTGAGGGTGGCGCTTCCAACCAGGGTGAGGGCATGGATGAATTTGCCTTTACCTTGACCCGTGAGGAGTTCCTCGAATTTGTCTTCGATGGTCTGGAGTTGCCGCATCTCGAGCGCAAGCCGTTGGTCGATGTCGAGGAGGTGCGTCCGGTGCGGGCGGGGGTGTCACGCGATGGTGTCCCGGCGCGAATCAATATCGTGCGCTCGATGCGTGAGGCGCATGCCCGGCGTATTGCCATGCGCGCCCCGATCCGACGTGCACTGCGTGAGGCCCAGCAGGCGCTGGCCGCAGAAGAGCGAAAGGATCCAGTACTGCGCAATCCGGCCCGCATTCAGGAGTTGAAGGATGAGATCGAGCGGCTCGAGAAGCGGCTCGAAGCGGTGCCTTTCATCGACACCTATGACCTGCGCTATAACCACCTGATCAACCAGCCCCAGCCCTCGAGCAAGGCAGTGATGTTCTGCGTAATGGATGTTTCCGGCTCCATGACGCAGGCACACAAGGACATTGCCAAGCGGTTCTTCCTGTTGCTTTACCTGTTCCTTGAGCGCAGTTACGAGCGTGTCGAGTTGGTTTTTGTGCGCCATCATACTGCTGCGCGAGAAGTCGATGAGGAGGAGTTCTTCTACTCTCGGGAGACTGGCGGCACCATCGTCTCCAGTGCGCTGACGCTGGTCGACGAGATCATCGACAAGCGTTACCCGCCCACGCAATGGAATCTCTATGTGGCTCAGGCCTCGGATGGTGACAACTGGGATGATGACTCGGTCAACTGTCGTGAGCTGCTGACTGGGTCGTTGATGTCGAGACTGCAGTACTTCACCTATGTCGAGATTACTCCCCATGCGCATCAAGCGCTGTGGGAAGAGTATGAGCGGGTTGAAGCCGCTTACCCTGATCGCTTTGCCATGCGGCAGATCATCGAGCCGGGAGACATCTATCCGGTGTTCAGGGAGTTGTTCAAGCGACGTGCAGACGCTTGAACCGTGATGCCCTGGTGCGCACATTGATGGCGAATTTCCTGCACGACGGGAACAGGAGGATGGTTCCATGAGCAGTCTTGCCCGGCGCCACACAGCGCCCATCGCTTCCGGATCCGACTGGAGTTTTGACATCCTCACCGAGTATGAGACCGAAATTGCTCGGTTGGCGGATGAGTATCGTCTCGATACCTATCCCAACCAGATCGAGGTCATCACCACCGAGCAGATGATGGACGCCTACGCAAGTGTTGGAATGCCGGTGGGCTACCATCACTGGTCCTTCGGCAAGCAGTTTCTGGCCACCGAACAGGCCTATCGACGTGGCCAGATGGGGTTGGCCTATGAGTTGGTGATCAACTCCGATCCCTGTATTGCCTATCTGATGGAAGAAAACACCCTGATGATGCAGGTGCTGGTCATGGCTCATGCCTGCTATGGCCACAATTCCTTCTTCAAGGGCAACTATCTGTTCCGAACCTGGACCGATGCTTCATCGATCGTCGATTACCTGGTGTTCGCCCGCAAGTACCTCGGTGAGTGTGAAGAGCGTTATGGTGTCCAGGCGGTAGAGCAGCTGTTGGATGCCTGTCATGCACTGCAGAACTACGGCGTCGATCGCTACAAGCGCCCCTCTCCGGTGTCCGCTGAAGAGGAGGCGCGGCGACAGAAGGAGCGCGAGGATTACCTGCAGGCGCAGGTGAATACACTGTGGCGGACCATACCGGGGGCAATATCCGGAGATGCGTCAACGCCGGCGGCATCCGAGGAGGATCCGCTGGGATTGCACGAGGGTGGGCGTTATCCTCCCGAGCCCCAGGAAAACCTACTGTACTTCATCGAGAAGAATGCGCCGCTGCTGATGCCCTGGCAGCGTGAAGTGGTGCGCATCGTGCGCAAACTGGCGCAGTACTTCTATCCGCAGCGCCAGACGCAGGTGATGAATGAAGGCTGGGCAACCTTCTGGCATTATACGCTGATGAATCGGCTGTTTGATGATGGTGCGGTGGACGAGGGGCTGATGCTGGAGTTCCTTCAGTCGCACACGGCGGTGGTCAGTCAACCGGCTTTCGATAGCCCATACTTCAACGGCATCAATCCCTATGCGTTGGGTTTTGCCATATTCACCGATCTGCGGCGAATCTGTGAGAACCCGGAAGACGAGGATCGCGAATGGTTCCCGGACATTGCCGGTAGCGATTGGCGTGAGACGCTCAACTTCGCCATGCGCAACTTCAAGGATGAATCCTTTATCCAGCAGTTCCTGTCACCGAGGGTGATTCGCGAACTCAAGCTGTTCCAGGTCGTCGACGATGACCATGAAGAGATGCTGGAAGTGGCGGCCATCCATGATGAGCGTGGCTATCACCGCATTCGGGAGGCACTGTCGACGCAGTACGCGCTGTCAGTACGTGAACCCAACATCCAGGTCTATGAGGCCGATATACGCGGCGATCGCTCATTGACCCTGCGCCACGTTCAGGATCAGCGGCGGCCGCTGGCGCGTAGTGTCTACCCGGTGATGCGCCACCTTCACCAGTTATGGGGTTTTCCGATCAACCTTGAGTCCATCGATGGCGATGAGGTAATGCGGCGCTACCACTGGCCATTGCCGGATAGTGAAGAAAGTTCATCCTGATATTCGTCGTTGAGGCGTGTCCTCAAGGCGTGTCTTGACGACGTGTGCTGGGGGCATGTCCTGGAAATCGTGTCCTGGAAACCGTGTCCTGAAAACCATGCCCTGAAAACCATGCCCTCGAAATCTAGTTGCCGGCGACCCAGGACTGGCACCAGCCTGCTGCTGCTACGCTGTTTTGCGGAAACAGTTGGCAGGCCTGGGTTTCAGTGTTGTAGAACATGCAGTTGCTGCAGTTTTCTCCCTCTGACCAGTCGGCGTTGTCCTCGGCATCGCTGGCTTTCTCGACGTACCCCAGCGCTTTTGCTTGAGTGCTGTTTTCATCAAGACGGGGCAGGTCACGTGCCTGCGCCCCGATTGACAGTACTGCGCTACCCAAAGGCAGAGCAGCCAGGCCGATAAGGCTCTGGCGCAGAAATTTGCGCCGACTGTAGTGGGGCGGTTCATTGCTGCGGGTCATGGGGTTTCCTCGCTCTTGCTGGTCGGTATGGCAGCTCGTGGTTGCAATGATCGGTAGTCAAGGTTGCCGGTGCTCTGGCGGCACTTGTCCAATAGGCTAACCGAGCTTCCTGTGGAAGGCGACCTGCCTGGTCGATCGCCGGCTCGATTACTGCCGTCGACGGGGCTGCGCTGATATACTTCGGCATGACAACAGTCGGGCGCGACAACAACTCGAGGGCGGGCTGCTGCTTCGGTGGAACCGGTGCTCAGCGATACCCTGTAGAAGGAGCGAGAACATGCAGAATGCGGTGATTCTGATCAATACCGAGAAAGGTCAAGTCAAGGCGGTGGCCGAGCGTCTCGCCGATGTCGATGGTATCAGTGAGGTGTACTCCACCTGTGGTCGTTATGATCTGGTGGCAATTGCTCGTACCCGCGACTTCGAGAGCCTTGCCGAGCTGGTGACCGAGCGTCTCAACTCCGTCGAGGGAGTTGCCGATACCGAAACTCTCAACGCCATGCAGGTGCATTCGCGGCATGATCTCGAAACGATGTTCTCGCTCGGCTGGTGAGTCAGCCTGTTGGCGTGGAGTTCGTTGGCGTGGAGTTCGTTGGCCTTGAGTTTGTTGAGGTTGAGCTCGCGGAAATCGAAGTTGTGCGGTCCTGCTGTTGCGGTCCGGTTGTCTGCCCGTTGTTGAGAGTCTTTTACGGATGAGCCTTGATCTCTCCCTGTCGCGTATTCTGCCGCGACCACGTACCTTGTTGCTGAGCCTGGTTCTGGCGGTGGCTGGCGTAGTGCTCTGGCACAGCACCGAGCAGCAATATCGCGAGCGCCTGAGCTGGATGGGGGTCACCGAGTGGCAGCAACCCAGCGCCCAGACCTTTACCCGTGTATTGCGCAATGACGGCTACCTGGTGGGGTGGTCTGATTTCCGTGTTGGTGCCTTGTGGGCCAGCTATACCCTGCAGGATCGTGGTGATGTGAATATCGGGCCGCGCCCGGACTTTGACGCCGATTGGCGTACGCTGTGGCCTGTCAGCACCAGCAGCTATAGCGGCAGTGGATATGATCGCGGCCACCTGGCACCGAACTATGCCATGGCCGTGAATGGTGGTGAGGCGGCGCAGCAGGACAGCTTCCTGATGAGCAACATGTTACCGCAGCGACCGAAGCTCAATCGTCAGCTCTGGCAGCGTCTCGAAGCGGTGGTGATGGATCATTTTCTGCCGCGCTTCGGCCGCCTGCAGGTGATCACTGGCCCCATCTACGCACCAATGGAGTGGGCGAGTGTAGAGAGCTGGACGCGTCTCGCGCTGGATCGCGTCGGTTTCATCGAGATTCCGCAGAGCTTCTACAAGATTGTCGTTGTGCCGGGAGAAACGCCGCGGGCGGTTGCTTTCATCATGCCTCAGGATGTGCAGGGTGACGAACCCTTGAGTGACTACCTGGTCAGTATTGATGAGGTGGAGCGGCGTACCGGGCTGAACTTCATGCCGTCTCTGCCGCCTGCGGTCGAGTCGGCCTGGGAAGCCACGGCAGGGGTTGGCGACTGGAATCTGTCGAAGGTCTCGCAGCTGCCGGCGCGTTTCAACTGATGACGGTGGCGGTGGTGTTTGCCGCTGCCGATCTGTACTGGCGGGTGCGGAAGTCGGAAGCGTGCTGGGACCAGAAACGAAAAAACCGCGTCGATGCGCGGTCTCTTGATGGCCTTTCGACCTGATCTGTTGCTCTACTCAACAGGCAATTTCTGTCGCTGTTGATTGTTGGCTCTGACATGGTGCCCAGGAGAGGACTTGAACCTCCACGTCCATAAGGACACTAGCACCTGAAGCTAGCGCGTCTACCAATTCCGCCACCTGGGCATGTCATGAGCTGTTCTGTCAGTGGTTGTCGTGATCGTATGGTGCCCAGGAGAGGACTTGAACCTCCACGTCCATAAGGACACTAGCACCTGAAGCTAGCGCGTCTACCAATTCCGCCACCTGGGCGAACACGAACCATCTGCACTGACAAAGAGCGTGACGGCTAACTGATTATCTCAGAATGCAGCTGATGTTTTCAGGGCAGCTGATGTTTTCAGAGTAGTCGTCGTGATCCCGAGGGATCAATGGTGCCCAGAAGAGGACTTGAACCTCCACGTCCATAAGGACACTAGCACCTGAAGCTAGCGCGTCTACCAATTCCGCCATCTGGGCAAGTGGCGCGTATCTTACCGAATCCGCAGAAGAATGCAAGCTTTTGCGACGCGAATCTGTGGGTGGCGAACCGGTGGATATCCAGAGGGTAGAGTCGGGTTACGGAGCTCTGGCTGTGCAGTAAGCATGCCTTTTTGAAGTCGTTATATTTGGGTGTGGTCCTCTCCAGCGCTATACTTCGCGCATGACAAGTGAAATCAACGTAAAGAACATCTGCTCGCGCCTGGGTGCCGGCGCCCAGTTGCCGTCTCCGACCCCGTCAAGGATGCATGCCGCATGACTCACTGGACGCTCGACAGCGACCTCCACGCCAGCCGCGAAGCTCACAAGTACGATAAGCCCGCCCCCTCCCGCGAATATCTGATGCAGCGTCTCGAGGACATCGGTACGCCAATCTCCCATGAGGAGATGAGCGATCAGCTTGGCCTGACCGATGAAGACCTGCGTGAAGCGGTTCGCCGTAGGTTGGGCGCAATGGAGCGTGATGGGCAGGTATTGCGCAATCGTCGCGGTGCCTTTGCTTTGATCGACAAGCTCGACCTGATCAAGGGCAGAGTACTGGGGCATCGCGATGGCTTTGGTTTTCTGTTGCGTGATGATGGCAAGAAACCTGACCTGGTGATGCCGCCGCGTCAGATGCGCCGTGTTTTCCACGGCGATCACGTATTGGTTCGGGTCAGTGGCCGAGATCGGCGCGGGCGTGACGAAGCGACAGTCGTCGAAGTATTGGCACGCAATACCCAGACCATTGTCGGCGTCTACCGTGCCAATACGCCGGAATTTGGTGTGTTGATTCCGGAGAACAGCCGAGTGACTCAGGAAGTGATGATTCCCCACAGCGCACGAGCTGGCGCTGAGGATGGGCAGGTGGTGTCAGCGCGCATCGTCAAGCAGCCGGAGACGCGTTCGCAGCCAGTGGGAGAAATCATTGAGGTGCTGGGGGAGCGTATGGACCCGGGCATGGAAATCGATATCGCGCTGCGTAGCTATGAGATTCCTGCGGAGTTTCCGTTGGATGTCGCCGACCAGATCTCCAGCATGTCTGCCGAGGTGGCAGAGGAGGACAAGCTGCACCGTGTCGACCTGCGCGACACGCCGCTGGTCACCATCGATGACGAAAGCGCCAAGGATTTCGATGATGCTGTCTGTGCCTACAAGACACGCTCAGGCAGTTGGAAGTTGTTGGTAGCGATTGCCGATGTCTCTCATTATGTGCGGCCCGGTACACCGCTGGATAGTGAGGCGCTGTCGCGAGGCAACTCGGTGTATTTCCCGGGACAGGTGGTTCCGATGTTGCCGGAGCTGCTGTCCAACGGCCTGTGCTCGCTGAACCCGGGAGTTGACCGTCTGGCACTGGTCTGTGAGATGAATATCTCGAAGAGCGGTGCGATCAGCCGTTATCGCTTCTATGAAGCCGTGTTCCGTTCTCACGCACGTCTCACTTACAACAAGGTGTCGTCGATCCTGCAGGACGATGGTGAAGAGGGAGATGCACTGCGCGAGGAATACAAGTCGCTGGTGCCCTCACTCAAGAACCTGTATAGCCTGTACAAGCTGCTGCGCGAGGCGCGTACCGAGCGTGGCGCGATTGATTTCGAGACCACTGAAACGGCGATCATCTTCAATGATGAGCGCAAGATCGAGAAGATCGTCCCGCGCTCACGCAACGATGCCCACAAGATCATCGAAGAGTGCATGCTGGCAGCCAATGTGGCGACCGCGCGCTTCCTCGACAAGCATGATCTGCCGGCGCTGTATCGTATTCACGAACGACCCTCACCGGAGCGTCTCGACAAGTTACGCCTGTTCCTCAATGAAATTGGCCTGTCGGTAGGCGGTGGTGATGAGCCTACGCCTCAGGACTATCAGGAGTTGGCCGAGGTCATTCGTGAGCGTGATGATGCCGATATCATCCAGACGGTGATGCTGCGCTCGATGAGTCAGGCGGTTTACTCGCCACACAATGAAGGGCACTTTGGTCTGGCGTACCCGGCCTATGCGCATTTCACGTCTCCGATTCGGCGTTATCCCGATTTGCTGGTGCACCGAGCCATTCGCTCGGTTATCCGCGGGCCCCGGCAGACCAATACGGTTTTGCGCGCCGACGGAGCACCGGTTGAGCCACCGAGCAAGTGGTGCCCCTATACCTTCGAGCAGATGCTTGAGCTGGGTGAGCATTGCTCGATGACCGAGCGGCGCGCCGATGATGCTACCCGCGACGTCGAGGATTGGCTCAAGTGCGAGTTCATGTCCGACAAGCTGGGTGAGACCTACGAAGGCACCATCGCCTCGGTCACTCAGTTTGGTATCTTCGTGCGCCTTGATGAGGTGTATGTCGAAGGTCTGGTGCATGTGACCTCGTTGCCTTCCGACTATTACCACTATGAGCCGGAGAAGCATCGCCTCAAGGGCGAGCGCTCAGGGACCAGCTATCGTCTCGGTGATGGTGTGACGGTGCAGGTGGCGCGTGTCGACCTTGATGACCGCAAGATCGATTTCGAGATGCTCTCGGATCAGCCGCGTCCTCGTCGGGCGCCGCGTAAACGCCGTGGCGGTGGGACGGGAGCAGGTGGCGGTAAGCCAGCGTCAGACCGGAAGCAGGGCAAGGCTGCCAGATCCAGCAAGTCGGGCAAGGCCGGCGATAGTCAGCCTCATCGTCAGTCGAAAAAGACTCCGGGCGGTACTGCCAACGATAGTGCTGTGAAGGAACGTGCTGGCAAGGAAGGCGGCAAGGAAGGCGGCAAGAGCGGCAGACGCCGTCGTAACAGGAGATAAGAGTGGCCAGCAAGGGAAAAACTCAACGCCGCCGGAGTGGCGGATTGGCCACTCCAAATGGGCTGGATAGTGTGTTTGGCGTACATGCGGTGAAAGCCATGCTGGAGCGTGGTGAGTCGCCGCATGAGATGTGGGTCCAGGAAGGGGATGCTGGGCGTCGCCTTGCCGAATTGATCGATACCGCCCGTAGTCGTGGTGCGCGTCTGAAGGCCGTGCCGCGGGACGAGCTCGACCGGCTGTCTCAGGGCGCTTCGCATCAGGGCATCATTGCCTTCTGTCCGCCGCTTGCGCCGGCGAGCGAAGAGTCGCTGTGGCTTCAACTCAGGGCATGGCCGCACGACACGCCTCCGCTGTTGCTGATTCTCGACGGAGTCACTGATGTGCACAACATGGGTGCCTGTCTGCGTAGTGCGGATGCCGCCGGTGTTCATGGAGTGATCATGCCGAAGGATCGTTCGGCATCACTCAATGCCACGGTGCGCAAGGTTGCCTGTGGTGCTGCCGAGAGCGTGCCGGTCTACCAGGTCACCAATCTGGCCCGGGCCATGGAGCGTCTCAAGGAGCTCGGAGTGTGGATCACCGGTACCGCAGGTGACGCCGATCACAGCCTGTTCGAGGTTGATTTCAGCGGACCCACCGCGCTGGTGATGGGCGCCGAAGGCAAGGGTATGCGGCGTTTGACGCGCGAAGCCTGTGATCGGTTGGTCAAGCTGCCGATGGCAGGGCAGGTATCGAGCCTCAATGTCTCGGTGGCAGCGGGTGTCTGTTTGTTCGAGGTAGTGCGTCAGCGCACGTCGACATTGTAACAACCTGGTGGGGGAGCGCCTGGGATGAACGCCAGAGGCTTTCGTATCAGGCCTCGTTGCCCGGCCCGGAGCCTTGGGCCGGTTGATGAGTGCCTTGCGAGGCAGTTGCTGCTCCTGTAGAATCCTTGCGCCCGTATGTACCATACGGACTACACGTTATTTGACTATCACTCCTTGCTTCCCCCGGCGCCGCGTATTCAGCGGTCCTCGAGGAAGCTGCCAAACCGAAAGGAGAATCCATGCGTCACTACGAGATCGTTTTCATGGTCCATCCGGACCAGAGTGAGCAGGTTCCGGCCATGGTCGAGCGCTACACCAGCATCGTGACCGAAAATGGCGGTACTGTTCATCGTCTCGAGGATTGGGGCCGTCGTCACCTGGCTTACCCGATCAACAAGATCCACAAGGCTCACTACGTGCTGATGAATGTTGAAGCCCAGGGCGAGACTCTCGAGGAAATCGAGAACATCTTCCGCTTCAACGATGCCATCATTCGTAGCCTGGTGGTGCGCTGCAAGGAAGCCATCACCGAAGCGTCTCCGATGATGAAGCCGACCGAAGAGAAGCGTGCTCGTCGCGAAGAAAGACCGCGTCCTGAAGCTGAATCTGCCTAAGTCACTCATCGCACGTTTACAGGAGTCTACCCATGGCACGTTTTTTCCGTCGCCGTAAGTTTTGCCGTTTCACCGCTGAAGGCGTGAAGCAGATCGACTACAAGGATCTGGACACGCTCAAGGCCTACATCACCGAGACTGGCAAGATCGTTCCCAGCCGTATCACCGGAACCAAAGCCCGTTACCAGCGCCAGCTGTCTACCGCTGTCAAGCGCGCTCGCTACCTGGCTCTGCTGCCCTACACCGACAGCCACCAGTAAGATTCAGCCTATGCTGCCCATCGCCCGCTGGTCGATGAAGGGAACGCCACAGGCCGCTGCCGTGGTGTTGCTGACGTCCGTCGCACCATTCTTGATGGTGTTCTGGTTCGGTTCGGCAATCGTCGCATTGGTGGCGTTACGGCGGGGCCTGAGCAATTGCCTTCCGGTAGCCGCCGCTTCGTTGGTCCCTGCCGTCTGGTGGTGGACTCAAGGGGAGCCGGTACCGCTGGTGACGACCTTGCTGGCAATGCTGATGGCCACTGTGTTGCGCTCACGCATTCGCTGGAGCGAGGCGCTGGTGGCCGGCGCTCTGGGAGGCATTGTACTGGCCCAGTTGGGTGTCTATGCCTCAGGGCTCGACATCAGCCTGGTGCTGGAGCAAATGCACCAGGCCTGGCCCGATTATGCAAGCATGATCGACCAGATGGCTGCCGAGTATGGGGTCAGTTCGCAGCAGATGCTGACGGAGTTGATCGTTGTAGTCCGAGCCTGTGCGGCGCCGACTCTTGCCGTGCTGGCTTTGATTCTGGCGCGTGCCTGGCAGTCGGGACTGTACAACCCTGGCGGCTTTCGTGAAGAGTTCCATGCCCTGCGCCTGAACTCGCGCGAACTACTGTTGCTGGTGGCGGTACTGGCAGTGGGTTACATGACAGCTCACGGCGAAGTGGCTTATCTAGCCGCTCTGCCGATCCTGATGGCTGGTATAGGTTTGATACACGGTGTGGTTGGACGTAAGGGAATGAACGGGGTGTGGTTGGTCGCGTTCTACGTGATGCTGATCATCCTCCAGCCCATGATTCTCATCGTGCTGGTTGTGGCCATGCTCGACACCCTGTTGGATATCCGCAGGCGTCTGGGTCACGACAACTGACAAGAGGTTTACGAGATGGAAGTCATTCTGCTCGACAATATTGGTAAGCTGGGCGGTCTGGGTGACCAGGTCACCGTCAAGCCTGGTTACGGTCGTAACTACCTGGTGCCCTACGGTCTTGCCGTGCCGGCTACCAAGGACAACGTTGCTGCTTTTGAAGCACAGCGTGCCGAGCTCGAAGCGCAAGCCGCTGAGCGCAAGGCAACTGCTGAAGCTCGCGCTGAGCAGCTCAACGACATCGAACTGTCTCTGGTCGCCAAGGCCGGTGATGAAGGCAAGCTGTTCGGCTCCATCGGTCCGCGTGACCTGGCTGAAGCCGTTTCCAGTGCCGGAATCGAAGTCGCCAAGAGCGAAGTGCGCATGCCGGAAGGTCCGATTCGTCAGACTGGCGAATACGACATCGTCCTGCACCTGCACGCCGAAGTCGACGCGACCATTCGCGTGGTGGTTGTGGCCGAGTAATCGCCCACTGTCCACTGAGACGCGGGAAGGAGTTTCTCCTTCCCGCGTTTTTTTGTGCGCGTTCTCGGCGATCGGAGAGCGGGCATGATGCTCGCGGCTCGCGACTTATGCGTTAGAATGACGGGGCTCGAATCAGCCGAGGTGTGCGTGCATGAGTGAAGTTCAGGAGATTGACCGGGAAGCGGCGGCGCTCAAGGTCCCTCCGCATTCCGTGGAAGCCGAGCAGTCGGTGCTTGGTGGCCTGATGCTCGACAATCAGGCCTGGGACGGCGTTTCCGAGCGCTTGTCCGCTGGTGATTTCTATCGCTATGAACATCGCTTGATATTCAATGTCATGGTCGGGCTGGCGGAAGGCAGCCAGCCACTGGATGTCATCACGCTTTCCGAGGCTCTCGAAGCGCGAGATCAGCTGGATAGTGTCGGAGGTCTGGCCTATCTGGCGGAGCTGGCACGCAATACGCCGTCGGCGAGCAATATTCGCGCCTATGCCGATATCGTGCGTGAGCGAGCGACGCTGCGTAAGCTGATCGAGGCGGCCAGCCATATCGCTGATAGTGCCTTCAGCCCCAGTGGTCGTCCTTCCGATGAACTGGTCAATGAGGCTGAGCGCCTGGTCTTCCAGATCAGCGAGGACCGCCCCAAGGCGGGTGGCCCGATCGGCATGAGCGAGCTGTTGACCAAAGCCGTTGATCGCATCGACGAGCTGTTCAACATGAAAGGCCAGATGACGGGGTTGTCCACAGGCTTCCGTGATCTGGATGATATGACCTCGGGCTTGCAGCCATCCGATCTGGTCATCGTTGCTGGTCGTCCGTCGATGGGTAAGACGACCTTCGCCATGAACCTGGTCGAGCATGCGGTGATATCCAGTGACAAGCCGGTGGTGGTGTTCTCGATGGAGATGCCTGCTGAGTCAATCATGCTGCGCATGCTGTCATCGTTGGGGCGTATTGATCAGACGCGGGTACGTAATGGTCAGCTCGAGGATGAGGATTGGCCTCGCCTGACCTCAGCCGTCAACCTGCTCAAGGACAAGCAGTTGTTCATCGATGACACGGCGGCGCTGTCACCCAATGAAATGCGCTCGAGGATGCGGCGTATCGTCCGTGAGCACGGCGGTATTTCCCTGGTCATGATCGATTACCTGCAGTTGATGCAGATCCCCGGTTTCTCTGAAAACCGGACCGGCGAGATATCCGAGATATCGCGCTCGCTCAAGGGGCTGGCCAAGGAGTTTGGCTGTCCGGTGGTGGCGCTGTCGCAGCTCAACCGCTCACTTGAGCAACGTCCCAACAAGCGTCCCGTGATGTCGGACCTGCGTGAATCCGGCGCCATCGAGCAGGACGCCGACTTGATTGGCTTCGTCTATCGCGATGAGGTCTACAATCCGGATAACCCCGACAATCAGGGGCTGGCGGAATTCATCATCGGCAAGCAGCGTAATGGTCCGATCGGTACTGTACATATGGCATTCATCGGCAAGTACACCCGCTTCGAGGATCTGGCGCCTGATGCCTATGTCGATGGCTTTGGTGAATAGACCGCGTAGCGGATGACATCACGACTGTTGCCGAATTCTTTTGTTACCCAATCTAGTGGAGGCATATATACCATGGCAGGCGGATTTCGACGCGGTAACCGGCGGCGTGCCCCGAAGCTGGAAGCGCGCGGCGTTTTGACATCGGTGGAGCGTGAAGGCCCGTTCAAGGAATGGCTCGGTATGCCGGATCTTTATCGTTATCAACTGGTGGTTGATGGGGAGTCCTACAGCTACCAGACCGAGGATGCAGAACTGCCGGTGGCGGTAGGCGATCGTGTAGTGTTTCGCTACAAGGAAACCAAGGCTGGCAACTGGGTGGATCGTAATTCATTGGGCAAGGCTATCGACCCTTCCGAGTATCAGTAACCTACTGACTACCCGAAACCTTCCGATTTTCTGAGCCCGGCCATTCGGCCGGGCTCTTCTCACTTCATATGCAGGTCAGGTGATTCCTCGGTAACTTGCTGAATTCTATTCTTTATCAGCATGTATTCACCAGCCTGGAACCTGTTGTCCCGCTATCAGTCCCATGAATATTCGTCACGTCATCATTCTGTCACCTGCAATCGCCAGGCTGTAAGATGATTGGTGCTGTCCACTGGTAAGTGGACATCACGGATGAACAATTGGAAATGGACAAAAGAGGTGAAATATATGTTGGAACTACAAGAGCTCAAGACCTTTGTGGAACGACACGATAACTTCGAGATTCGTGTCATCAGTCATGCCGGTAATCGTTTCTACCAGGTGGAACTGGAAGATGTCGAGGGGCAGCGACATGTTATCGGTCGCCGCGGCAAGCCGGTGCTGTTCCGTTCGCTCGATGATGTGTATCTGGAATTGAAGCGTGCTGACATTCATCGGGCCTACCTGGTGCATCATGTAGCCAATGACGAGGTCGTTGGTCGTGAGGCGCACTATCATCAGCCACTGACATCACGTACTCCGTTGGTCTTCTAGGCCGACTTCAGGTAGGTCACCCTCCGAGCTACAGGCGGTATCGCCGCTTTTTCTGTTCAAAGCCGTTATGCGGTTCTTCAATACAAGCCCCTGGCAATGGTCGCCAGGGCATCGGGCGCGGGACTTGCGGCCGGTGCTTGTGCTTCATCCTTCTCCGATAGCCTTGCTCTACCATCCGTCAACTGCGACGTGAAGGGGGCGGCTGTGTCGTCTGCATAGTGCAATGGCAGCAATAGCCGAACTTCATTCGAGTCAGCCAGGTCCCGGTGGTAATCTTTACGGTGTTTGTTGTTTTTGCTGTGACTTTCCTTCTCGTCAAGTGAGGTACCCGATTCGATGGCCCACCTGGACACTGCACCGTTGCACTCCACTCCCCCTGGCGAAACTACCGGCGAGGGCCGGCCTGAACATGCGCCTGAGGACCATCCGGCAGTCCGCTCCGCGCGTGTAGGAGTTCTGATCGCCAATCTCGGTACTCCAGACAATACTGACTACTGGTCAGTGCGGCGCTACCTCAGTGAATTCCTGTCGGATCAGCGTGTGGTCGATTATCCGCGCTGGTTGTGGCAGCCATTGTTGCAACTGGTCATTCTCAGTCGGCGCCCTTTCATCTCTGGAGAGGCCTATCGCAGCGTCTGGAACCGGGAGCAGAATGAAAGCCCATTGCTGACGACGACACGCCAGCAGGCCAATAAGCTGGCGGCGACGCTGGAGTCTCGTTTTGGAGAAGGTGTCGCAGTGGCTTATGGCATGCGTTACGGCAACCCCTCTACCGACAGTGCAGTGCGCGAACTTCAGGCTCGGGGCTGTCAGCGTATTCTATTCTTTCCGCTCTACCCGCAGTATGCATCACCGACCACTGCTACCGCTTGTGATCAGTTCTTTCGCTCCCTGATGAAGCTCAAATGGCAGCCAGCGGCACGCACCGTACCGGCCTATTTCGAGCATGAAAGCTATATGCGCGCCCTGGCGGCCTCGGTGCGCGATGCGTTAGGCGAAAATGGTCTGGATGACGAAGGTCTGGGCGATAATCAGCCAGTAGCGAAAGATGCCGCTCCGTCGGTGTTGGTGGCGTCCTATCATGGGGTGCCGAAGCGTTTCCTGCGTGATGGAGATCCGT